>DATFTB010000327.1:0-4199 GCA_035262325.1 Candidatus Acidiferrum sp. | reverse complement strand
GTCGTGCGGTGATCGGCACGGCCGAGGTTGCATTGCCTGCCACCCGGAAAGGGCCCTGGCTCAGATGGGTGGCGGCGACGTGCACGGCAATACTGATCATCGCGCTAGCCGTGGGCGGCTGGCTGTTTTTCTCTCGCAAGGTACATGCGCTCACCGACAAGGACACCATCGTCCTCGCTGATTTCGACAACAAGACGGGTGACGATATTTTTGACGATGCGCTGAAGCAAGCTCTGGCGGTGCAACTGAGGCAATCGCCGTTCCTGAGTATTGTTTCGGACCGGAAGATCGAAGGAACTCTTCGGCTGATGGGCCAGCCGCCGGCTCAGCACATTACCCGGGACCTCGCTCAGGGAATCTGCATCCGCACGGGGAGTAAGGCGACGGTGCTCGGATCGATCGCGAATCTCGGCGGGCGGTACGTGATCGGGCTCAACGCGATCGGCTGCGGTAACGGAGATACACTGGCAACGGAGCAGGAGGAGGCGGCCAGCAAGCAGGACGTACTGAAAACGCTTGGGCAGGCGGCCAGGGAGCTGCGCGGAAAGTTGGGCGAATCGCTAGCGACGGTACAGAAGTTCGACGTGCCGTTGGAGGCGACCACGCCTTCGCTCGAAGCGTTGAAGGCGTACAGCATGGGGACCATGATCGGGCTCAGGAAGAGCAATGCGGAAGCCATTCCCTTCTATGAGCGTGCAATTGAACTGGACTCGAATTTCGCGATGGCCTATGCGGCGCTAGGCGTCGCTTATGTCAATCTACAGCAGTCCAGTCTTGCCGCCCAGAATTTGCGGAAGGCCCATGAGCTGCGGGATCGCGTTAGCGAGCACGAGAAATACCGCATCTCGGCTCTGTACTATCAGTTCGCCACCGGGGAATTGGAGAAAGCCATAGAGGCGTACGAACTGTGGTCGAAGACCTACCCGCGGGATAGGGTCCCACACGTGAATCTGGATCCCTTGTACTCGGCGTTCGGACGATACGACAAAGCAGCGGCCGAGTCGGAGGAGGCACTACGGCTGGAACCAACGATTGGGGGATATGCCGATCTTGCAGGCGACTACCTGCAACTTAGCCGGATTGATGACGCGGAAAAGCTCCTCCAAGAAGCACAGAAGAACGGCTTCGACGGGCTCATTATTCGCATGGTTCTGTACCAAGTCTGTTTTTTGCGGGGCAACACCAAGGGTATGGAGCAACAACTCGCATGGGCGTCTGGGCGGCCAGGAGAGGAAGACCTGATGCTCTCCCTAAAGTCAGACACGGAGGCGTACCACGGGCGACTGGTGCGGGCGGGGGATTATTCGCGGCGGGCGGTGGATTTGGCCTTGCGCGTCGACTCGAAGGAGAGGGCTGCGCTCATGCAAGCGAAATCGGGGCTGCGCGAAGCGTGGTTCGGCAACGCGCAGGCCGCCAAACAAGATGCAAATGCCGCTCTAGCGCGCGCGCCGGGGCGTGACGTCAAAGTGTTGGCGGCGTTAGCACTGGCGGGTGCGGGGGATGTGGCGCGAGCGAAAGGCCTTGTGGAGCAACTGGAAGATTCCGAGTCTGTGAACACAATCCTGAAGCTCTACCTCCTGCCAACGATTCGGGCGCAGATCGAAATGAGCAAGGGCAATCCTTTGCAGGGAATCAGGGAGCTGGAGGCAGCAGCTCCGTATGAATTAGGGACGGCACCAAATAGCAGCCTCTACCCTCTCTACCCTGCCTACCTGCGGGGCCAGGCGTATCTCACCGCGCATAACGGGGCAGCGGCGGCGGTGGAATTCCAGAAGCTGATCGACCACCCGGGCATTGTGATGATGGAACCGACGGGCGCGCTCGCACATCTCGGCCTCGCCCGCGCTGACGCTTTGCAAGGCGAGACAGCCCAAGCCCGTAGCGCCTATCAGGATTTCCTAACCCTCTGGAAAGACGCCGACCCAGACATCCCTATCTTGAAACAAGCCAAGGTGGAATACGCGAAATTACAATAGTTGATTGCGAATTTTCCGAGCAATTGCGCTAGTGCTCGGTAAGTCAGATTACCGTCCATCTTGCTCACCCGTTACTCAGGACTTTGGCGCAAGTAGCCACACCCCTGGAAGAATATCGTCTGCACTTCGGCATCCTTTGGGCTTTACCAAGCACGCGGTATTCAGCGCGAAACCTTTCCTTCGCTCGGCATCCGGCAGAGTCGAGGGAAATTGCAAAACAGCGCGTGACGGCCTACCCTTGTTCGCCACATGGAAACGGTCCGGCATGTCTGTGTCGAACCATTCCTGAATCCAAACGGACGCTACTGGATACCATCCTGTGGATTCAATGACGGTCACGCTTCGCAACGTCCTTTCATTCATAGTGATACCCACCCTAACAATCGTAGCCTCAACTACACGCAGTCGGGCCATGGGTAGATTATCTATCGCGGCATCGTAGTTGTGGTCTCCATCCGGGTGCTCGCTTTCGGTCCAAAATTCCTTTCCGCCACGCGCCTTCCATGTGGCTATTTCTCGCTCGGCATCTTCGGTTCTCCGCATTTCACTCGCCGATACAATAAGCGCTGTGGCAGTCGCTCGGAGGTGAGCAGCATAGGTCGCAATTCCTACTGCAACTAGGATAGGTGCAAGCGCCCACATAGCGATAAGCAGGCACCCACGACAAATTCCACTCGACACGTTAGGGATGCCTCTATGGAAATTAGACACCAGAAGGATATGGCCTGGCCCAACTTGCGACCATGTGGTTACTGGAGGGCCGTATACCAGGGTCGAAAAGCACTCGGCTCACTGCGCCTGTGCTTGGCTGGGTTGAGGATTCGGTGATTCGATCCGATAGCCCAGGGTCGAAAAGCACTCGGCTCACTGCGCCTGTGCTTGGCTGGGTTGAGGATTCGGTGATTCGATCCGATAGCCCAGATGTTGGAGTTGCCGAATCATTCTCCAGGTGCGCTGATACTTGGATCGTTTGGTGACTGCCGGGCCCCGTTCTTCGTAAGGGGTTCCCTTATGCAGGATCAACCAGATCAGACGACACTGTCGATGCGCAATGACTCCGATGGCTCGATTATGTCCGAGTCGTGGGACGCAACGGCGATAGATAATCTCGAAGATACTTCCTTTGACTTTCACGGCGGCGTTAGCCGCCTGATTGAGTAAGCGCCGCATGTGACGGTTTCCCTTCGGAGATCGGCGGCTGTAGTTTACGCCTGCGCTTTCTTCGTCGCCGGGGCAGGCGCCCACCCACGAGGAAAGCTGTTCCCCCGACGGAAAGGTTGCTGCAGTGGGTCCAACTTCAGCAATGATCTGTTGCGCTGAGTCCACTCCCAGACCCGGCACCTCCGCTAGCCGCTGGACAGCATCCTGGTGCGGATGGAGCAAAGTGGCTAGCTCTTGGTCCAGTTGACCGATCTGTTGCTCGAGAAATTGCAACTGCTCCAATGCCATCTTCAAAAGTCGCCGGTACACGGGCTTGAGGTCCGTGCCCGCGCCGAGCGCATCACACAATTGTTCGGGCGTGGCCCGCAACCTCTCATGGGCCAGTGCGGCCAGAGTTGCCGGATTGGTTTCTCCATCAGCCAGCGCCTTCAACATGCGCCGGGCACTGACGCCAAGCAGATCGGAGACCAGGCTGGACAACTTAATATGGGCCTCTTCCAGAAGAGACTCCAACTGGTTGTGCAGCCGCACCCGGTCGCGCCTCAACTGGTACTTCTTGCGCGTTACCGTTCGCCATAGACGCTGCTCGGCATCAGGCACAAAGCTCAACGTCAGTTCCCGGGCCACCAGCCGCTTGACCAGGCGTTCGGCATCGACGAAGTCTCTCTTTCGTCCGCGCCGCCCGCGATTGGACTGCGCTTGTGCCAGATGCAGCGTTCCCGACTTACGGCGTGCGCCTTCTCGCCTCTCGCGCATCGGCTTCCAATACCGTTCCAGTGCTCCCCAAACTGGTTTCCAGTATTGGGCCGTCGATTCCATAACCACTTCCTCGGCCTTTTGCTCGACGAGCCAGGCCGCCAGCGAGCGCAATTGTTCGGGGTTGCTCCCAAACGTCCGCCGCTCAAAATGGAAATCGCTTTCGATTTCGACGTCAGATACAACTACGGCCAGCACTTTTTTATGAACATCGATTCCCGCTATCCGGTAAGGCATTAGTTCCTCCTAGCCGGGAGCGGAGAGCATGCTGCGATTACCTTAACCAGGGTCACGGGCTATCGCCGC
>DATFTB010000326.1:0-6431 GCA_035262325.1 Candidatus Acidiferrum sp. | reverse complement strand
TACCTGCGGGAAAAGCCGGCCGGGCCCGCGGAACTCGAGATTTTTGATGCCGATGGAAAATTAGTGCGCAGATTCTCGAGCGACGACAAATTCCCAAAAACGAACCCAGCCGACGTACCCTTCCCGATCGATTGGGTGCATGAGCCACAGCCGCTCGCCGCCGGCCCCGGCATGCACCGGTTCGTTTGGGATTTGCGTTATGCCTTGCCGCAAGGCGTCCGCGATTCTCGCTGGCGGCCCGAAACCGTTTTTGCGCTGCCTGGTAGTTACACCGTGAAACTCACGGCCAATGGCCGGAGCTCCGCCCAGCCGTTGACCGTCGTACTCGATCCCCGCGTGAAGGTGCCACAAGAGGCACTGGTCCGGCAATTCGAGCTGGCCTCGCGGCTCTCCGCGAAACTCGGCGAGGCTTCCGCGGCCAACCAACAGTTCGGCGCGCTCGAGAAGCAAACTGCGGAACGGAAAAGGGAGTTGGCCGGCAACTCGGAGCTAGAAAAACTGCTGGACGCCTTTCAAAAGAAGTGGGCGTGGGCCGCGGCCGCGGAGACCGGTGAAGACTTTATGAGGCTCGGTGTCTCCCTTCCGGAAAAGCATCCCGAGCCCCTCGGGCAGGTTTTTTTGACGCTAGGCACACTGATCTCAAACGTCGAAAGCACCGACGCGGCTCCCACCGAGGACATGAGCACAGCGAGTGAAGCCTGGCTCGGCGCCGCGGACGAGGCCATCAGACGCTGGCAGGCATTCCTAAAAAACGATCTGGCCGCCGTGAACGGAGAGCTCCAGAAGGCCAATCAGAAACCGCTGGCAATAACCGTCAATACCGAGAGCGACCCGAACGAGTGAGGAATCCCCGGGGCGGTGCCGATCAGCGGCACCAGCGGTTCTCTCATCAGCCCTTGCCGGCTGGGTGTGGTTCCCGAACAGCGTTCGGCGGGCCCTTGTACTGGTCGATGTGTTGTTCGAGCTCCTTCAGATGGTCGTACCAGGCGTACTTCAGGACGAGCGAGGTGACGGCAATGAGGAGCACCGTGATCGTCGCGTTCCGCAACCTCCAGGTTACGATGTAGATGGGGAGGGCCACCAGGGCAACCTGCCAGATCATGCCGACCAAAATGTTGAACATGTCGCGCAGGAAGTCTTTGTTCGGACGGAACGAGGGATCCTCCCGCCGCACCTTTTCGAGGATCGGTCCCCAGAAGCCCCACGGCCGCACACTCCGGTAGAAATCCTTCAATACTTCCTCATCCTCGGGCGCCGTCAGCAGCGTGCCGAGAAAACACCCGAGAAGCGACAGGAGGAATACGACGCCAAAGCTGACCGAAACATCCAGATTCAGGGAGTGCGTGCGGGCAAAATTCTGGAGCGGCGTTATTCTCGCGACCGCTGCGGGAACGGTCAGCGCGGACGAAATTCCCGCCACCATGCCCCAGAAATAGCCGTAGCCGTTGAACCGCCACCAATACCATTTCAGCACGTTCGAGGCGGTGTAGCCGCCCCACAAAGCGGTCACAATCCAGATGACGACATTGTTGACGCTGGTCACGTACCAGCCGATTAGGACGCCAAGTACAACGACAGCAAAAGAGCTCAGATAACTGAGACGCACATAGGTCTTCGCGCTGGCATTCGGATTGATAAAGCGCTTATAAATGTCGTTGACGAAATACGGCGGGGCGGCGTTGACGGTCGCAGCGAAGTTGCTCATATACGCCGCCAAAAGCCCCGCGATCAGGACGCCCAGCAAACCGGATGGCACAAACATCGCGAGCGCCAGGGGCAGGATCCGCTCGAAATCCATGTCTGTGCCCATCCGGCGGATCTGTTCGCTGAAGAACACCAGCGCCAGCACGGTAAGCCCGGTAATCAGGAAATAGCGCGGAAAGGTGAGCACCACGTTCACCCAACCGCTCATCATCGAGGCTTCGCGCGGGTTCTTCGAGGAAAGTACGCGCTGCATGTCGTAGTTCGGCGCCGGTCCGGCCGCGCTCAGCAGAATGCCCTTGAAGAGCAGCATCATGATGAAAAACCCGAAAAGCCCGTAGCCATCCTGCGCCACTCGGGCATTCGCTGAGGGCACCAGGTTCGACCAGTCCAAATCGAGGTGCCAGCCGAAAAAGACGTTCTCCCAACCCGAGGGGACGAAATGCTCGAGTATTCCCGGCGCAACCTTCATCATCGCGATGATTCCTACCGCGAACGAAGCGACCGAAAGAATGCAAAACTGCATCACTTCGGTAATCACCACGCTGAACATCCCGCCCTTGATGACATAAACGGCGGTGATGGCAATCAGCACGAGCGCGTACTGGTTTACGCTAAGCTGCCAGGGCAGAAACGTGGCCGCAAATTTGCCGATACCTTTGAAGCCGTAGGTGAAGAAACCGACGATGCTGATGAACGCATAGATCACGACAATGACGTGGGCCAGCTGCGCTCCGCGACCCCGTCCGAAACGCGTTTCGATCCACTCGGCGCCGGTCATCACATTCGAACGTCGCAGCCAGGTGGATAAATACACCATCAGGAATATCTGGTTGAACGTCGGCCAAAGCCAGGGGATCCAAACGCTTTTGACTCCATACACGAACATCCAATAGACCAGCAGCATGGTGCCGCTGATATCGAACATTCCCGAAGCGTTCGATATTCCAAGGACGTACCAGGGCAGAACGTTTCCGCCGAGGAAGTAGGCCCTCATGTCGCGTGAGGCGCGGTGCGAGACCCAATAGCCTACCAGCACCGAACCCGCGAGGTAAGCGACGACGACGGCAATGTCGATCCCATGAAGATGCAAGATACACCTCGAGTGGGGCGATCTGCCGCGCAACCCGGTACCTTTGCGCGGTCAGCTTGTTGCTTGTCCGTACGAAAACTCTTTCTCGGCGTCGTACGATTCGACGCGGGCCGTCGAGCTTTTCGATCACCGGAGCGCGCCCGCCAGCAGAAAAACCAGCGCTGCCTGCCAGTTGATCGCAATCTCGTTGCCGGCGTAGGAAGCCTGCTCGTCGGCATAGACCTTCGCCGGTGGCAATCCGGCTGGCAGATTCAAGAGCACCGGGTCCTGCCTCCCGGCGTTCGGACCACCCGCCAACAAGCCCGGCCACGGCTCCGGGTTCCTGTCCGCCCCGCTCGGCCTGTGATGCGGGTGATGATACGGATTTGCTCCTACCTGCGTCACCCATGAAATGGAAAAAGTGTTGCGCCCGAGAAGGTAGTGCAGGTTGTCGAGCGCCACCTCCACGAAACCCGGATCGCCTGCCATGCGATTGGCGACCAGCAGTTCCATCCCGTAGTTCGCCGCGACCGCGTTCGAACCCCACACGAAATCCCTGGCGACCAGGCTCACTCGATAGGGACTCTTCCTCGTGCGTTCCACAATTCCTCGGGCGGCCCGGAGCGTGCGGTTGTGAATGTCCGCTAGCGCTTCCGAGTCCGATTCCGGGCGCGCTCCGAGCACATAGGTCCACAGCCCCATTGCCGCCACGTCTTTCCAGCCCTCCGGCGTCAGGCGATCGAGGCTTGCCTGGTACTCCCGATAGTGTTCCACAAAATATTGGTTGTACACGGCCTCGCCGGTTGTGCGCCAGAGCTCGGCCGCCGCCCACAATCTCTCGTCGGCGCATTCGCTATCGCCATACTCACCGGTTGTAATTCCGGGCGGGTTTTTGAAGACAACGTTGGGATATTTTCCGGTCCAGAACCACGCTTTTCGGGCTGCTTCCAGGTTGCGCGCAGCAAAATTCGCATCGAACGGCGGGTAGACCCGCGCGGCGATCGCTGCCACGGCCGCCAGGTCCGCGGTTGCGCAAGTGCTCTTGTACGGCTCTTGCCCGGTTCCAATCACTTTGCTCGGCAAGTGATCATCCTCCGGCATCACGAAGCCCGCGAAATTTTCGCTGGTCTGCTTGTGCCAGACCCCGCCGTCTTCATCCTGCATCAGGAGCATCCATTCAAGGTTCCAGCGCGCTTCGTTCAGGATGTCGGGCACACCATTTCCGCTCTCCGGGATGTTCAGCTTGATGCCTCGAAGCCGTGGTCCGAACAGCTCAAAGGCCCACAGCAGAGTGCCCATCGTGATTGCCGAGTTCACGACGTAGCGTCCGTAGTCCCCCGCATCGTGCCAGCCGCCAATCTGTTTCGCTTCTCCTTGCCGCCCCGACGAGGGGTGGAACTCTCCCTTCAGATGACATCGAGCGTGCACATATCCTCGGAACTCCCCTCCAAGGTCCACGGCCGTCCCGCATCGTTGTCCATAAAACGCTCGCATGGCGAGATAACAGGTTCGCGAATAGACGTCCGGCCGGATTGAAAACGTCCAACTGCGTCCTACTCCGGGCACGTCCACGTAGTAGGCTCCAACCTGGTCCAGTCTTGAAAAGTCCGCTAATTGAACGGAATCATCTGTATCCGCATCGGAACGAGGGGGCCCCAACACGCCTTTGAACATCGTTCTATGGTCCGACGCACGCTTTACCTCGAACGTTGTGGCGGTTGATCGGTCGACCACGGCTAGCTTCGACGCCTGCGGCAGGTACCCAACCTGGTCGACCTTGATCCGGACGGTTCCACGGTCGGCCCCATGAACGTTCTGCTGGGTCCTCGAGACGGTCGTGAAGAGGATTATTAGAAGGATCGCGGCCAAAAGGAGCGTTCTCGCGCCGGGGGATTTCCTCATGCCGCTTTTTTTGTCTCCCCGAAGGATTCGAGCTTGGGCTTTCGATACCCGCTTCTTATGTACACCTCAAAGGTACAAAATACCACTAAAATATCGTTATACTAGACGATGCCGGCGGACCACGGAGTGCGTCCATGAAGGAGCCGGCCCACCATGAAATACGGATACTTCGACGATCAAAACCGCGAATACGTAATCACGCAGCCGGACACCCCTCTGCCGTGGATCAACTATCTCGGCTCCGAGGCCTATTTCGGCCTCATCTCCAATACCGCCGGCGGCTATTCCTTTTATCGTGACGCGCGCTTGCGCCGAATCACCCGCTACCGCTACAACAACGTCCCGTACGATTTCGGCGGGCGCTATCTCTATGTCCGCGACAATGCCTCGCGAGAATTCTGGTCACCATCCTGGCAGCCCACGCAACGAAAGCTCGAGCGCTACGCGTGTCGCCACGGCATGGGTTACACCATCATTGGCTCCGCCTACCAGGGCATCGAGGCGACCACACGCTACTTCGTTCCCCTCGACGAGAACCTTGAGATCTGGCAATTCACGATCACGAATCACCGCCAGCGCGCCGCCGAACTCTCCGTCTTCTCTGCCATTGAGTTTTGCCTGTGGGACGCGCTTGACGACTCCAGTAACTTCCAGCGCAATTTCAGCATCGGCGAGGTCGAAATCGAAGACGGTGTCATCTACCACAAGACCGAGTACCGCGAACGCCGTGACCACTTCTCCTACTTCGCCTGCTCGGAAAAAGTCGCCGGGTTCGACACCGCGCGCGACGCGTTTCTCGGCCCTTATCGCGGCTGGGACCAACCCGCCGCCGTCGAGAGTGGAAGCTCTCGAAATTCTGTCGCGCATGGCTGGGCGCCGGTTGGCTCTCACCACATCAGGATTTCTCTCGATCCCGGCGAGTCCCGACAGGTCCTTTTTGTTCTCGGCTACCAGGAAAACCCGCCCGAGGAGAAATTCGATCCACCGGATTCCCTCGTCGTCAACAAGAAGAGGGCAAAACCCACAATCGCCCGCTATCTCGCTCCGGCGAATGCCGATGCGGCCTTCGAACGGCTTCGCCTCCACTGGAATGAATTGTTGGGCGTCTGCCAGGTCCGCACGCCCGACGTGCACACCAACCGCATGGTGAACATCTGGAACGCTTATCAGTGCATGGCTACCTTTAATATGTCCCGCTCGGCATCCTTCTACGAGTCGGGCATTGGCCGCGGCCTCGGCTTTCGCGATTCAAACCAGGACTTGCTAGGGTTCGTGCACATGGTTCCAAGCCGCGCTCGGCAGCGCATCCTCGATCTCGCCGCCACACAACTGCCAACCGGCGGCGCCTATCACCAGTACCAACCGCTCACCAAGCGCGGCAACAACGACATCGGCAGCGGCTTCAATGACGATCCCCACTGGCTGATTCTCGGGGTCAGTGCCTATCTAAAGGAGACTGGCGACTGGACGATCCTCGATGAACTTCTGCCCTACGACAATCGGCCCGGTTCGGAAGAGCCGCTCTACCAGCACCTCGAGCGCAGCTTTCGCTACACCATCGACCGCCTTGGACCGCACGGCCTGCCACTGATCGGCCGCGCCGATTGGAACGACTGCCTGAATCTGAATTGTTTCTCCGACACGCCCGGACAGTCGTTCCAGACCACCACCAACAAGGATGGCAAGGTCGCTGAATCCGTCTTTATCGCCGCACTGTTTGTGCTGGCCGGCCGAGAACTGGCTCAAATCGCGTGCC
>DATFTB010000325.1:0-12897 GCA_035262325.1 Candidatus Acidiferrum sp. | reverse complement strand
GCAAGGTACCAAGATTCCGATTCAGACGACCATCAACAACACGATTTCGGTGCAGTACATTGACGCCGTGTTGAAGCTGGAAGTAACACCCCAGATCACGGCTGAGGGAACCGTGTTCATGGACGTGCTGGTGGAGAACACACAGATCGACAACGGTATCCCACGCGTCCAGGGTATCCCGGCGCTCGATACGCAGTCCGCGGAAACGAAAGTTCTCGTCGCAGACGGAGGAACGGTCGTCATCGGCGGCATCATCGTAAGCCAGCAGCAGACCGACATCCAGCAGGTGCCGATCGTCGGCAGTTTGCCGGTCATCGGATACCTCTTCCGGAGGAACACTGTCAGTGTGCAGTCGCAAGAACTGCTGTTCTTCCTTACGCCGCGAATCATCCCTGGATAATTCCCGGGCGATCCGGCGCAGAATCCGGATAAGTTAGAATCGAGGAGACGCGAGTCTCCTCGATCTCTTTTATGAGCGATCAGCACGCGAAAAGACGGCAGGAAGTGCTGCGAACTCTGCATGAACGCGGACTGGACTGCCTGCTCGTGACCCATCCGCCGAATTGGTATTACCTGACGGGATTTACGGGAGAATCCGGGGCGCTGGTGGTGAGCGGTGGAGCGACGACACTGGTAACGGACGGGCGCTTCACCCTGCAGGCGAAAGAGGAAGCGCCTGGGGTAAGGGTGGAATTACAGCAGGGCGCGCTCTATGCCGCGCTCGGTGAGTTTCTGCGAAAGCGCGGCATGAAGAGGATTGGCTTCGATCCGGGGCAATGGACGGTGGCGCAGTTGAAGGTAACGCGCAAGGTGGCCGGGGCGAAATGCCGAGTGGTCGAAGCCGGGGGCATCGTCGAGCAGCTTAGAAAAAGGAAAGGTGCGCAGGAGTTGGCGGTAATGCGGCGGGCGTCGGTGCTGGCCGGGGATGTGCTCGAAAGCGCTTTGAAACTGCTGCGGCCCGGCGTGCGCGAACGAGAGATCGCAGCGGAGATTGAATATCAACTGAAGCAGCGCGGCGCGAGCGGTCCGTCGTTTGAGACCATCGTGGCGTCGGGGGCGCGGTCGGCACTGCCGCACGCGAGGCCTACGGGCAAGCGGCTGAGGAAAAATGAGTTGGTGGTGCTAGACCTGGGTGCTATACTCGGCCACTATTGCAGCGACATGACGCGCACGGTGTATCTGGGCCGAGCGCCGAAGCGTGTGCGCGACTGGTATCGCGCGGTCGAAGAAGCGCAAGCAGCCGGCGTGGCGGCCGCGAAAGCGGGGGTAATCTGTGCCGACGTAGACGCGGCGGCGAGGGAAGTTTTGAAGAAGAATGGCCTCGACGGCTACTTCGTGCACAGTACGGGCCACGGATTGGGGCTCGAAGTACACGAAGAGCCGCGAGTTGCCAAAGGCCAGACCATTCGACTCGAAGCCGGAAATGTGATTACCATAGAGCCTGGTGTGTACGTAGAGGGCGCCGGCGGAATTCGGATTGAAGACGACGTGGTGGTGCAAGCAGGCAAAAGCGAAATGTTGACCCGCGTCAAGCGGGATCTCATCGAAATCTAGAAAAAAGGCATGAAACGGAAAAAGCCGTCGAAGGGGAGTGGAAGTCCATCGTTCGCAAACCCCGAAATCGGGCAAATTGAACAGTTGCTGCGCTTCATGAGCGAGCACAACCTGGAAGAATTCGAATATTCGCGGGGGGATCTGCGGATCCGGCTGAAAAAACCGGGCTCCAGCGTGGTTTATGCGGCGGCGAGGCCTTCCGCCGAAATCATCGTGCCGTCGGCGGTGCTGGCGGGACCCGCGGAGAGCGCGCCACAGGCAGAGGCCAGCGTGCGGGGCGGCGAAGACCTGCACCTCGTGAAATCGCCGATCGTGGGAACCTTTTATGGATCGCCGAGTCCGGGCGCGGAGCCCTTTGTAAAGGTCGGTGTGCACGTGGACGCGGGACAAACGCTGTGCATCGTGGAAGCGATGAAGCTGATGAACGAGATTGAATCGGAAGTCAGCGGGGAAGTGCTGCGGATATTCGCGGAGAATGGGCAACCCGTCGAATATGGGCAGCCGCTTTTTGGCATTCGACCAAGCCGTAAGCGGTAAGCGCCCTCCAGATCATGTTTCAAAAGATTCTCGTAGCTAACCGCGGGGAAATCGCCCTGCGAGTCATCTGCGCGTGCAAAGAACTGGGCATCGCGACCGTGGCAGTGTATTCGGAAGCAGACCGGAACGCATTGCACGTGAGGTACGCGGATGAGGCGGTGTGCATCGGGCCGGCGCGAAGCAGCGAAAGTTACCTGAACATCCCGCATGTCATCAGCGCCGCGGAAATCACAAACGTGGACGCGATTCATCCGGGGTACGGCTTCCTGTCGGAAAACGCGAATTTCGCCAAGGTGTGCGAAGCGTCGGAGATCACCTTCATTGGTCCCAAGCCAGAGGTGATCGAGATGATGGGCGAAAAGGACCGTGCGCGGCGGGAAATGAAGGCCGCCGGACTGCCAACGATTCCCGGAAGCGAGGGCGTCGTTGAGGGAGAGGAGCAGCTTGCAGCCGAGGCCAAGCGGGTCGGGTTTCCGCTGATCCTGAAGGCGGCGGCGGGCGGCGGCGGGCGCGGGATGAGAGTGGTGCGAAGCAGCGAGGAGCTGCTGTCCGCGTATCAAACGGCGCGGAGCGAGGCGCAACAGGCCTTCGGGACGCCGGATGTATACATGGAGAGGTTCCTGGAGCACCCCCGGCACATCGAGATCCAGGTGCTCGGCGATCAACACGGGAAAGTCATTCACATGGGCGAACGCGAATGCACGATTCAGCGTCGCCATCAGAAGCTGGTGGAAGAATCGCCGTCGCCGGCGATGGATGCGAAGCGACGCAAGGAACTGGGTGCGAAGGTGGTGAAGGCGCTCGAAGCCGTCGGGTATACGAATGCGGGCACCGTCGAATTTCTGATGGATGAGGACGGGTCGCTCTATTTTATCGAGATGAACACACGCATCCAGGTGGAGCACCCGGTAAGCGAGCTGGTGACCGGAGTGGACCTGGTGAAAGCGCAGATTCGAATCGCGGCAGGGGAGCGGTTGGAGGAAGCAGCAGGGGAGATATCGTTTTCCGGACACGCGATCGAATGCCGCATAAATGCGGAGGATCCGGAGACGTTTGTGCCGTCAGCGGGACGAATCACGACCTTTCAGGCTCCGGGAGGAACGGGGGTACGAGTGGACTCGGCGGCCTATACGGACGCGGTGATTCCGCCGTATTACGACTCGCTGATTGCCAAGCTGATTGTAAAAGGCCGGGACCGCGCGGAGGCCATCAGCCGCATGAGGCGGGCGCTCGAAATGTTCGCGATTGAAGGGATCAAGACATCGATCCCCTTGCACCGCCGGATATTGGCGAACGAGCATTTCGTCAAAGGGAAGTTTGACACGCACTTCATCGAAGAACTGTTGAGCAATGGGAAATAGCGGCTTAGGTCGACCTCGGAGGCGCTGCGCGCCCCGGGCGGAACCCCAGGCTAAACGCTAGCCCGATCGGTTGCGCCGCGCCGATGGGGCGGCTGGACGGCGCGCGGGGAACATCGCCGTCATCCGACTGAGGCACGGAGTCCCTTGAATCAGAAGCCCGGAAAAGAGAGATTCTTCGCGTCGCCGGCTCTCCTCGAAATGACGATCTGAGGTGTTCCGCGGCGACCCGCAAGGCACCAAAATTCAAAGGGAGGCTTCTTTTCTTGGGTCTTCTCTTACCGCGGCTCTATGTGATACTAGACGCCGGACTAATGCGCGAGCCGGCAGCGGAGTTAGCCCGCAAACTGATCGCAAGCGGTGTGGAAGTTTTGCAGTATCGCGCGAAGAACGTTCCGGCAAAGGAGATGCTGTCGCGCGCCCGCGAATTGGCAGCAGTAGCACGGCGCGCGGGGGCACGATTTTTTGTAAATGACCGGCCGGACATGGCGTATCTGGCGGGGGCGCACGGGGTGCATGTGGGTCAGGACGATCTGGGAGTTGAAGAGGCGCGGGTGCTGGTCGGGCCGGATGCATGGGTAGGGCTTTCGACACATAACATCGAGCAATTTGAGAACGCCGCGAGGAGTTCGGCGGATTATATTGCAGTGGGGCCGATTTTTGCGACGATAAGCAAAGCCAATGCGGACCCCATTGTGGGTTTGCATTTGATCCGGCGCGCGCGGCGGCTGACGAAGAGGCCGATCGTGGCCATCGGCGGAATTACGCTTGAGCGCGCGGCGGAAGTGATTGAGGCGGGGGCGGATTCGGTTGCTGTGATCAACGACATTTTGGGGGTCGACGATCCGGTGGGCCGCGCAAGGGAGTATCTGCGGCGACTGGAAGCCGCGGAGCCTGCGGCCAACCATTGAGGCGCGCAAAGAATGGCAGAAGCGAGTATTGTCACACCAGCGCAGGGCCATAAAACAGAACACGAATTTGTGCGGGCGATCGGGCTGTTCGACGGAACGATGATCGTCGTCGGATCGATGATCGGGTCCGGAATTTTCATTGTGGCGGCGGATATTGCGCGGCAGACAGGGTCGGCGGGGGGCTTACTGCTGACGTGGATACTGACGGGGGTGTTGACGATAACTGCGGCGCTGGCGTATGGAGAACTGGCGGCGCTGTTCCCCCATGCCGGCGGGCAGTACGTGTATTTGCGGGAGGCCTTCTCGCCGTTGTGGGGATTTTTGTACGGGTGGACGCTCTTTCTGGTGATTCAGACAGGAACCATCGCGGCCGTGTCCATCGGATTTTCACGCTACCTCGGGGTGTTGTTCCCGCAGATATCGCCAACCACGTGGATCGTACCACCCATTAATTTCTCGTCGAAATTCGCGATCAGTTTGTCGCTGCAACAGCTTGTGGCGGTGCTGATGATCGTGTTCCTGACGTTTCTCAACACTCGCGGCGTGAAGCTTGGGAAGTGGATCCAGAATGTCTTTACGTCAGCGAAGATGCTGGCGCTGCTAGGAGTGATTTTTCTGGGCGTGTTTGTCGCGAGAAATGGGGCGGCGATCGCGGATAATTTCGCGCATCTGTGGGCCGTTCGAGGAGCAAACACCATCGCGCCGGGGGCCAACTTCCTGCAGGGGCTGATTCCGACGGTGACCGCGGGGCGTGGATGGTACGGGCTACTGCTGGCGCTGGCGGTGGCCCAGGTGGGTTCGCTGTTTTCGGCCGATGCATGGAACAACATCGGATTCACGGCGGCCGAGGTGAAGAATCCGAAGCGGGACGTGGCGCTTTCGATGGTGTTTGGCACGGTGATCGTGCTTACGCTCTATTGTCTGGCGAATTTTGCCTACCTGTGCGCGCTGCCGCTGGCGCAGATCCAGAATGCGCCGGACGATCGCGTAGCCACGGCGGCGCTTTCGGCGATTTTTGGTGCAAAGGGCGCGCTGATTATGGCGATGGCCATCATTATTTCTACGTTCGGATGCAACAACGGTCTGATTCTGGCCGGGTCGCGCGTGGCTTATGCCATGGCGAAAGATGGATTGTTCTTCAAAGCCACCGGGGAGCTGAATGCTAAGGGCGTGCCGGAGACGGCGCTGGTTTATCAAGGCATATGGATCGTGGTGCTGATCCTGATGCGGACGCGCAATCCGAATGGCACGTATGGAAATGTGTACAGCAATTTGCTGGATTACGTCGTCTTTGCAGCGTTGCTCTTCTACGTGTTGACGATTGCGGGAATTTTTGTGCTGCGCTGGAAGCGGCCGAATGCCGATCGGCCGTACCGAGCTTTTGGGTATCCCTTGCTTCCGCTGCTGTACATCATAGCTGCTTCCGGCATCATGGGCGTGATCTTGCTGTACAAGACTTCAACCGCGGGCGGCGGCATGGTGATCGTGCTGCTCGGCGTACCGGTGTATTGGTTGTGGTCGCGGAAGAAGGGTGTGGCAAGTAAGCCGACCGGCGACGGTGATTCGAGCGATTAGCCAAGACCCACGCTTCAAGATCGCGAGGGATCACGGCTTTTCCTGGCGGCTCCGCGGCCCCGGGATTCTGAGCTGATTCGCGAAGCGGTTTGATTTTGGAAAGCTGAGGGACGAAGGAGGAGTTGCATGGGCAACCCCTTGTTTGCCAGGAAGTCGCTCGATCGTTTGATCGAGGAAGCGAGAGAGTCCGGCGAACACAGCTTGAAGAAAACCCTGGGGCCGTTTCAATTGACGGCTTTGGGGGTTGGCGCGGTGATTGGCGCCGGCATTTTCGTATTTTCCGGCTTGGGTGCGCACTACGCAGGCCCGGGCTTGATGCTGTCGTTCGTGATTTCGGGCCTCGGTTGCGCTTTTGCGGCTTTGTGCTACGCGGAATTTGCCGCGATGATTCCCCTCGCGGGAAGCGCTTACACCTACGCGTACGCAACCCTCGGCGAACTTTTTGCCTGGATTATCGGATGGGACCTCACGCTTGAATATGCGATGGGGGCGAGCACGGTCTCCTCGGGCTGGTCAAATCACTTCATTGAGCTGCTGGATATATTTCACATCAAAATGCCTTTGTGGCTTGCCTACGACCACTGGACGGGACTCGGAGAAGCCCAGAAAATCGTGGCACGGGAAATGACCAGGGTCGGAGACCCGTCGCTGGTTCCGGGAACGCAAGCATTCCTCGACAAGGCGGATGCGCTGCTGGCCGCACATTCGCCCGAATTGATGCAACGGGCGCACGAGCTGTTGAATGCACCGCGAATTTTCGGAGCGGAGATCGGGTTCAATTTACCGGCTTTTCTTGTAGCGCTGATCATCACGACGGTCCTGGTGATCGGAATCAAGGAGAGCGCGCGATTCAACGCCGCGATCGTGGTGATCAAGGTGTCCGTGGTGCTGTTCGTCATCGCGCTGGGCTCGCGCTACGTCAACACGGTCAACTGGGGCCATGATTGGCAATCGTTTGCGCCTATGGGTTTTGGCGGAATTGGAGCCGGCGCGGCGTATATATTCTTCGCGTACATCGGCTTCGATGCGGTCTCAACTACAGCGCAGGAGGCCAAGAATCCGCAGCGAGATCTACCTATCGGCATCATCGTTTCACTCCTTGTATGTACGGCTCTTTACATTGCGGTCGCGGGTGTGCTGACCGGGATGGTTCATTGGCAGGACGTGAACATCGAAGCGCCGGTGGCGCGCGCGTTTCTCGACCGAAACCTTTCGACCGCGTCGCATATCATCGTCCTGGGCGCCCTGGCCGGTCTAACCAGCGTGATGCTGGTCATGCTCTTGGGCCAGACCCGCGTGCTCTATGCGATGGCGAAGGACGGGTTGCTGCCGCAGAAGTTCTTCGCCGCCGTGCACCCGAAATTCCGGACGCCCTACAAGAACACGATCCTGGTCGGGTTCCTGGCGGCGATCGTGGGCAGCGTAACGCCGATTGACGACATCGGGAAGATGGTGAACATCGGGACACTGCTCGCGTTTGTGATTGTTTGCATCGCGGTGATGGTGCTCAGGAGCACTGACCCGGCTCAGCCACGGCCGTTTCGGACGCCGCTGATGCCTCTTGTGCCGATTCTGGGGATCGGGTTCAACGGGTACATGATGTACAAGCTTGGGTGGGTGAACTGGGCGCGTCTGATCATCTGGCTTATGATCGGACTGGTCATCTACTTTACCTACAGCCGCTACCATAGCCGAGTGAGCAACCCGCAATTGGGCGAAGAGTAGACCGGGCAAGGCTGGTCGTGTTTTTCTTTGCGCACGCGCAATCATGCCAAAGCCAATAAGCACGGAATAAATCCTTGTTGGCCGCAAAAACGGCCGAGTCCTTCGAGGCTCGGGGTAATCAGTACTGTGCCCTACGAAAAGGCCGCAAACGGCCGGTTCGAGCTTTTCCCGATTTGCTGCAAAGGTGAGGGCTCGTTCGATCGCCGCGAATCGGGTAAAGTGTCCTTTCAACCACTTCGCTCATGAACGGGACAGGAAATCAGCGGAAATCATTTTGGGAGGGCCTGTCGAAGCTGGATTGGGTGGCGCTGGTCGTGTGCGCGTTCGGGCTGTGGGCGGGTCTGGCTGGGATTTCATCGCAAGGCGCAACATGGATGGGGCCGGCCCGTTTGCTGGGGATCGCGGCCGCGTTCTATTTGCTCTACCGCTTCTGGACGAGTTGGCGCAGCGAGTTGCTGTGGAGTCTGCGAAACCGGCTGATGGTCGCGTATCTCTTTATTGGGTTCGTACCGATTCTGCTGATTCTAATTCTGGCCAGTATCGGGGCGCAGATCCTGTATTCGCAGCTTGCGGCTTATTTGCTGTACCACGATATTGAGGACCGAACCGAGCTCCTGGGCAATTCGGCCGCGCATATCGCCGCGGCGGAGGCGACGCTCCCGCCAGGCATCGACGAAACAGCGCTTGAAAAGAGACTGGCCGCGCAGGTGGAAATCGCAGAGGGCAAGAAACTGCTAGGGCTGAAAGTGAATTTTGATGCGAAACCGGAGTATTTCCGTGCCGTCGCAGGACCGGAGGCGAAGTCGTTTGCAGGGCTGGTGCAGACCGGAGCGCAACTTCGGCTCGTGGGCTTGAGGGAAGCGGAGTCTCCCCGGGGCCGGCGACTGATCGAGTTGAGCGTGCCAATAAATCCCGATTTTCTGGAGGGAGTGGCCCCGGACCTTGGACCAATCGAGATATCGCTGGTCCAGCGAGTACTGGAGCCGACGGCCCTAAGCATTAGCAAAAAATTCTACAAAGGCGTCGGGCAGCCTGTGCTGACGCGCAAGCGCCGGCTTTTGCCACCCAAATCATGGATCGATCCGGAGGTGGACGGATTTTCGCAACTGGCGGCGGTTTACCTAGGAGAGGATGGAACGGTCGAGCGGGAGCATCCCGTGTTTGCGTTTTTTCGGGCCCGGCGGTCGGAGCTGAACCGCAGGATTTTCGCCTCGATCGGAGAACTGAGCGGGGCAAAGGTGTTCGAGCTGGAACTGATTGCGGCGATCTTTCTGCTGATCGAGATTGCGGCGGCGGTTATCGGGGGGGTACAGACACGCGCAATCACGCGAACGGTCAGCGATCTGTATAACGCGACACAGTTTGTCCAGGCAGGGAATTTCTCGCACCGAGTGCGGGTGGAGCGGAAAGACCAGTTGGGCGCTCTGGGCGAGTCGTTCAACAGCATGACGAACTCGATCAGCCGGTTGATCGACGAACAGAAGCATCTGCAGAGGCTCGAGAACGAAATATCCATCGCACGGGAGGTGCAAGACCAGTTGTTCCCGCGAAATCTGCCGCAGGTTGTCGGCGTGGAGATCGAAGCCATTTGTCGGGCGGCGCGAAGCGTGAGCGGGGATTACTACGATTTCATTCAGTTGAGCGAGAGCCGGGTGGCGATGGCGATCGCAGACATCTCAGGAAAGGGGATTTCGGCGGCGCTCCTGATGGCGAGCTTGCAAGCGGCGCTGCGAAGCCAGTTGCTGACGCCGGAAGGCGAGAAGATGAGCACCGCCGAACTAGTCGCACGGTTAAACAAGCACCTGGTCCGGAATACGGGAGACGACCGCTTCGCGACATTTTTTGTCGCGGTCTATGACATAGCCACGCGCAGGCTGCGGTACACGAATGCGGGGCACCTACCGGGGTTCTGTCTCTGGGACGGCAAGGGCATTCACCTGGATAAGGGCGGGATCGTGCTGGGCGTGGTGGAAGACTACGCCTACCAGGAGGGTTGCGTGGTAGTCCCGGAGGATGCAGTGCTGATCGGATACAGCGACGGGCTCGTGGAACCGGAGAATGCGTACGGCGAAGAGTTTGGCGTCTCGCGGCTGGAGGCCGCAGCGCAGCGGGTGCGGCAGGCAACGCCGAAGAAGATAGCCGAGTCGCTGATGACGACGGCAGAAGAATGGTCAGGCAGTCCCGAGCAGGCGGACGATATGACGGTGATCGTGGTGAAACTGAAGTGAGGTAGTGAAGGGAAGAAGAGTAGATTATACTTGCAGCTTTTTGCGAGGGTAGAGAATGTCGTTGCGAAACCGGGTCGCGTTGGTGACGGGTGGGAGTCGCGGAATCGGAAGAGGGATAGCGCATCGCTTGGCGCAGGAGGGGGCGCGAGTAGCATTTGCCTATCGCGCCAATAAAGCGGCAGCGCAGACGGCTCTTCGGCAGATGCAGGCGGCAGGGGCGGATTGCCTGGCGGTCGAAACCGATGTGAGCCTTCCGGGACGCGCAGACCAATTGGTGAAAACCGTGGCCGACCGCTACGGGCGGATCGACGTGTTGGTGAACAATGTGGGCGATTTTCGGTGGGGCACGCTGGCGGACTCGTCGAGGGAAGAGTGGAAGAGCATCTTTGACTCCAACGTGACCACCGTCTTTTACATGTGCCACGGGGCGTTACCGCTGATGCGCAAGGGCCGGTGGGGCCGAATCATTAACCTGGGGGCGGTGGGAGCGGAACGCGCGTTCGGACAGGCGAAGATTTCGGCTTACGCGGCGGCGAAGGCGGCGGTGGTGGCGCTGTCTCGTTCCCTGGCGCTCGAGGAGGCAAAAAACGGGATCACTGTGAACGTAGTGAATCCATCGAGCATCGACGAGAAAGATCTGAGCCTCGAAGAAGCACGGAAACTGCGCGACGCGCGTTACCCGATTGGCCGGCCGCCGACGGTGGATGATGTGGCGGCAGCTGTCGCGTTTTTCGCATCCGAGGAAGCCGAATACATAACCGGGCAGGTGGTAAACGTGAGCGGCGGCTGGATGTTGTGAAGAGCCGAGCGACGGCGTTGGCCGAGGGACTGCATTTTTTTTTGAATTTTGGGGAAAACAGATCCCTCGCCCTGCTCCTGATGATACTCATGGGCAGTCTTCCGCACGCGGCGGATTCGTGCGGCGACGTCGAGCGAGTCTTTTTTTTAAGGACTGCTCTCAGAGGAAAATCGATCAGAGGAAAGGGCAGGGCGTCCTCAATGAAAGCGCTGACGGCTGACGAGATGCGGGAAGTGGACCGTCTGACGACGGTGCGTTTCGGCATTCCAGGCGATCAGTTGATGGAGGCGGCGGGAAAGAGCGTCGTTGACGTTTTCCTTGAACAATACGGGTATAAGAGCGGGAAGCCTCCGGGGCGAGTGTGTGTGTTCTGCGGAAAGGGCAACAACGGTGGAGACGGGTTCGTGGCCGCGCGACACCTGAAAGAAGAGGCGGAGCAGGTGGAGGTGTACCTGTTTGCCGCGGCGAAGGAATTGAAGGGAGACGCGGCAAAGAATTACAGACGCTGGAAGGAAGAGGGCGGGAAAGTACACGTGAGCGAGACGCCGAAGCAGTGGGAGAAGGTGCGCAGTGAAGCGCTTGATGCGGAAGTGATCGTGGATGCGTTGTTGGGGACGGGAATTCGCGGGTCGGCGACGGGCGTGGTGGGTCAGGTGATCGACGAGTTGAACGGGGTCTCGCGAAAGGCCACAGCGGCGCTTCCATCGTGGATCGTCGCAGTGGATACGCCTTCGGGATTGCCGTCCGATGGCGAGGCGGCAGCGGGGCCGGTCGTGCGCGCACACCTGACGGTAACGTTCACAGCGCCCAAGCTAGGGCAATTGATATCGGGTGATGCGGCCTGCTGCGGGCAGCTCTATGTGCGGGGGATCGGCTCGCCGGCGGAATTGATAGAGGAAGTGGGGAAGGGCACGCTGCGTTGGGCGGGACCGGAAGAATTTGCGGATTGGCCGCTCGTCCGGGCGGCGGACGCTCACAAAGGTTCATACGGCCACGTTCTGCTGATTGCGGGCTCGGTCGGAAAAACCGGAGCCGCAGTGATGGCCGGAGCATCCGCGCTGCGAGGGGGCGCGGGCCTGGTGACCGTTGCGGCGCCGGAGCCGACCCTGGCGATTGTGGCGGCTTCCCACCCGGAGTATATGACGGAATGGCTTGCGACGACTTCGACCGGAACGATCGCGGCCGAGAGTCTGCGCTCGAAGCGTGTGGAAGAGATTTTGCGCGGAAAGACGGTGTTGGCACTGGGCCCGGGCTTGGGCGTCCACGACGAAACAACGGAGTTTATCCGCGGCATGGTGGCGCAGGCGGATCTTCCGATCGTCCTTGATGCCGACGGGCTGAACGCGTTCGCCGGGCACGCGAATTTGCTGCGGGACAAGCGGACGCAACATCTGGCAGTCACGCCGCATCCGGGAGAGATGGCCAGGTTGTTAGGCACTACAAGCGCCGGGGTGCAGAAAGACAGGTTGAGGACGGCGGTCGACGCGGCGAAGCAGTGGGAGGCCTACGTGATATTGAAGGGGTTTCACACCGTGTTGGCTTCGCCGAAGGGACAGGTTTTCGTGAACACCACGGGAAATGCGGCGCTCGCGAAGGGAGGATCGGGCGATGTGTTGACGGGTCTGCTGGCGGCACTAATCGGGCAGTTCGGGACCGAGGACTTTTTGCGTGTGCTGGCCCTTGGTGTGTATCTGCATGGTCGAGCCGCGGAGTTGCTAAGCGCGCCGACAGACGCTTCAGGGGTTCTTGCGAGCGAGTTGACGCAGACAATTCCGTACGCGCGGCGGACACTGCTGGAGGAGTTGCGGGCGCGTGGGTGAAGAAGTCATCACGCGGTCGGCCGAGGAAACCGTTGCCTGGGGACGCGCGCTGGCGGAAAGGCTCAAAGCGCCGGTGCTGGTGCTGTTGAGCGGGGAGTTAGGGACGGGAAAGACCACGCTAACGAAGGGAATTGTCGCGGGGCTGCACGCGGCCAAAGAGGAAGAGGTCACGAGTCCCACGTTTACGCTGGTGCACGAATACGGGAGCGGGCAGAAGGTGTTTCACGGCGATTTGTACAGGGTGGAGAATTTTCACGATTTCGAAACCGTAGGCTTGGAGGACGTTTTTGCGCGGCCGGCAGTCGTGATCCTGGAGTGGTCGGAAAAGTTTCCTTTGAAGATGGCCTGGCCGCAACTTCGTGTGCGTTTGGAGCATCTGGGCGGGGATGC
>DATFTB010000324.1:0-2858 GCA_035262325.1 Candidatus Acidiferrum sp. | reverse complement strand
CGGCCAACAAACATGTTTTCCAGCATCTGCTCGGTTGTGCGCGGCGAGCGGCTGTAGCCGATGAAATAGGTGCCAAACTCGCCGTGCCCCACGCGCCCAAACGGCATGTTGTCACGCAATATCTTCATTTCCTTTCCATCTTCGACGATCGTCGTCAGTGCGCTATGCGCCGACGTGGGTTTCACGGAATCGTCTAACTCGATATCGGATAGTTTTTTGCGACCGATGATGCGCTCCTGGGTTTCCGTAGACAGCGCGTTCCAGGCATCCAGATTGTGAACGTATTTCTGCACGGTGACATAACTGCCGCCGGTAAATGCGCGGTCTTCGTCGCCGACAAGGACGGCTTTGATGGCCTCCTCGCCTCTCGGATTCTCGGTCCCGTCGACAAATCCAAGAAGATCGCGGTCGTCGAAATAACGGAATCCATGAACTTCGTCGATGTGCGAAACGGCGTTTCCGATGCGCGCCATAATGTGCGTGGCCAGTTCGAAGCATAGGTCCATCCGCTTCGCGCGAATATGAAAAAATAGGTCACCCGGCGTAGAAACAGCGTGCCGCTCGCCGGCGCGAATCTCTCGAAAGGGATGGAGTTCCGCTGGGCGAGGCGGGCCAAATAGTTGATCCCAAGCATCGGACCCAAACCCCATCACGCACGAAAGGCCGCCTTCGAGGTCGCGAAAGTCCACCGCTCGAAATACAGTGCCAAGGTCTGCGCAGAACGATCGGATGATGTCGCGTTCGTCGGGCCCGGAGTTGAGTTTTAAGACCAGGAAGATCGCGGCGCGAGTTAGCGGGGCAGAAACGGGCTGCGCTATGAAACGTATGGAATTTGCGGAGTTGGACGCGCTCATGGTCGTTGAATCCATTCCGTAAGACCGCGATATCGTAGCACAGCAGCAACCGCTGACCGACGGCCAGCCTGCGATTACCATGTCCACGCACAGCAATCGACATGCCGTGGAGTCCTTCGACGAATCGACTTCCGAGAAATATCAGCAGCACTGCGGCTTGCGACGGCAGTCTGGAGTGCTCCTAGAGTGCGACATTGTTTCGCTCATTGGCATCCGATAAGTTGTAACAGCGCAAGACGAAGGGAGGAGTCATGGAGAAACCAGTTGCGGGGATTCATCATGTCACGGCGATTGCTTCCGACCCACAGCGCAATCTAGATTTTTACACACAGGTCTTGGGCCTTCGCTTGGTCAAGAGAACCGTAAATTTTGACGATCCTGGGACATACCACTTCTATTTTGCGAACGAAGTCGGCACGCCGGGAACGATTCTAACCTTCTTCCCTTGGCCGGGGGCTGCGCGCGGCCGCATTGGCGTGGGTCAAGTCACCGTCACGTCGTTCAGCGTTCCGGAGGGTTCCTTGAAATATTGGGAAGAACACTTGATGCAAGCGGGCGCATCCGTTGAGAAATCGGCGAAACGTCTCGGAGAAGAGGTACTCGCAGTCGCTGATCCTGACGGACTCAAGATCGAACTGATTGCGAGTCCCTGGACACGCGAAACGCACCCCTGGTCCGGCTCCGCGATTCCCGCTCAACATGCCGTGCATGGATTCCATTCGGTCACGCTATCCGAACAGGGATACGAGCGCACGGCAAAGCTGCTGGCCACGATGGGCTTTCGCAAAGTTGCCGAGGAGGGAAACCGCTTTCGTTTTGAAGTGGGTGAAGGGGGACCGGGAGCGCGCGCCGACGTTCTGTGCGTATCGGAAGCGCCGCAAGGAAGACTTGGCGCGGGAACCGTGCACCATGTGGCGTGGCGCGCCGCCGACGACGACGCGCAAAAATCCTGGCGCCAACGTTTGGTCGAAAATGATCTGGACGTCACCCCGGTCATGGACCGTTGCTACTTCCATTCCATCTATTTTCGCGAGCCAGGCGGCGTACTCTTCGAACTTGCCACGGATCCTCCCGGCTTTGCGATAGATGAGCCGGTTCGAACCCTCGGCGAGAGCCTGAAGCTGCCGATTTGGTTGGAACGATATCGTGCCGAGATCGAAAAGGTGCTCCCTACCATCGAATTGCATACCTCTGGAAAGGACTACGAGCTTGGAAAGTCCGCATCATAACCAACCTGTTCTTACCCAGGGGCAACCGCTCAAGAAAGCGAGAGGCGCGGTCATTCTATTGCACGGCCGCGGCGCATCTGCCGAAGACATTCTCGGTTTACAAGAAGAACTCCTTTTACCCGACCTCGCCTACCTGGCGCCGCAGGCCGCCGGCCACACCTGGTATCCCAATTCGTTCCTGGCTCCTATCGAACGCAACGAGCCTTGGCTTACTTCGGCTCTCGAATTGGTCGACTCCATCCTTGCGAGTTTGAAGAGTGCAGGGATTCCGCGAACGAAGGTGGCCATCCTGGGATTCTCCCAGGGCGCATGCCTGGCAACCGAATATGTGGCGCGGCACGCGGAGCGTTATGGTGGATTGATCGCGTTCACCGGAGGGCTGATCGGGCCGGAAGGCACACAGTTCCGCTACCCCGGCCTTCTGAACGGCACGCCTTGTTTTCTCGGCGCGGGCGACCCCGACCCTCACGTTCCGTGGGAGAGAGTCAAGGAGTCCGCATCCACGCTCACCGATATGGGTGGGGTTGTCAGCCTCAAGCGATATTCCGGGATGGGTCATACAATCAATCGGGATGAACTTCACGCGGCAACAGAAATTCTCGAGACGATTCCGCAGGCACGCTAGGGTCTGGGTGCGATAGAATTGCGGGCGCGGACTGCTTCTTTTAAGTGGCAGGTAAGCCCGCTGCTGTTATATTCTCTTCCCTGGCATAGGGCTCGGACTGAGCCTTCGCGTAAAGTGTCCTGCCAGAGTGCCTCTTGCCGGGCAACACTC
>DATFTB010000323.1:0-17664 GCA_035262325.1 Candidatus Acidiferrum sp. | reverse complement strand
GAGCGGCGTGCTGCTCCTGGCAATTAAGAGTGGCTCAGTCATGTTCGTGCTCGCTCCCACTACGCTCGATAGGGAGGTCTTTCGCCTCCGTGATGCGTACCGGTGATTTTAATACTTCCCGGAGAGGCTGGTCTGACAAAGACGGTTGACTCCGGAGTTTCGTTCAATTCCATCCCGAGACCAGAATCCGCCAGACCCCACGCTTGGCGCTGTCCGCAACGGCTCAAGGGAGCAGTGCAAGCGGTAAATTAACTTGACAATTCTCGGACCGGGTCTAGTATCTGCGTGCCAGGAAGTCCCGAGGGCCCGTCCACGTAATATCGCGCGAGTGACAAGCCTGCCTTGTAGACGGCATGGAACGAGAGTCAATCCATGGGAATGACGTGTCCAGCAGGGCTGGCCGGCCTGCCTGTGGCATTGTGTCATTCGCAGAGGAATTCGAAGCTTTCAGGGCTCGAGGCCAGCGCCAGGTTGGTGACCCGCGACTTTGCGCAGGCTCCGAAAATGGACTGGGAGTTGCGCGGAGGGTAGATCAGCAACAGCTGCAAGGAACTGCAGAGGTTCTGTTGCGTTCGGGACCTCGATCTTCAACCCCACCCGTACACGAGCTCATTCAAAAGATAGAAAAGCCCGTAACGCTCGTCGCGCCCTGCCTGACAGCGGGAATTGGCCGTGCACTGAAACAAAAACAAGTCTGCGGTCAGGTCGTCAGGAGAATGCCATGGGTGTCTTACTGCAGGGTTTTTTCAAGATGCCGCCCAACCAAGCGGTTCCTTCGCCGGTCGACGGAGATGCGACGGTTCCCTGGTGGTGGGATCATCTCGCCGGCCAAGCTGGCGATTTTCGACGCGCAGGATTTACCGCGATCTGGTTGCCGCCGATGTTGAAGACCTCCGACGGGGATAAACCGGGTTCGGACGGGTACGGGCCCTTCGACGATTACGACATCGGCTCAAAGAACCAGAAGGGTTCCGTGCCGACCAGATTTGGGAGTCGCGAGCAGTTGCAGCGCTGCGTGGCCGTTTTGCGGGCCAATGGTCTGGACGTCTACGCCGATATGGTTGAGCACCAGCGGGTCGGCGACACCACGCCGTTCGTGTTCCGCTATCTCGGTGCGAATGGCACGCCCAACGTGGGGCGATTCCCGAAGAATCCCTTGAACTCATCGAGGAGATCAGGATGCACCTTATGCAATCGCACGAATGTTTTCAGACGGAAAATTCAATGCGCCGATGATGATTCGCGATTCGCATTCCTTCTTTCAAATCGTAGATCGCCAGACCGGGGTTGCCCCGACGGTTGGAAGCTAAGGGACGTACTGTTCAGGCTGCTTATCGAACTTCTGCTTGCAGCCGGCGCAGCAGAAGTAGAACGCATTGCCACGAAATTCCGATTTGTGTCTAGCCTCGCCGATATCGACCATCATTCCGCAGATCGGGTCTTTGGCTTCCTGCCTGGCCACAGCTCGCTCAACCTCTCTTTTCTGCTTTGCCACGCCGGAGCGATTCTCCTGAATGATTTCCGCGAGAATGCTGACTGCGATCTCCTCTGGCGAGGACGCGTGAATGTCGAGCCCCGCAGGGGCCTTGAGCTGTCCCAGCCTCGTGGAGCTCAAACCCCGCTCTTTGAGGTAATCAAGAATCTTGGCGGCCTTGACTTTGCTTGCAACGAAAGCCACATAGGAAGCCTCAGAACCCAGAGCATTTTCCAGGGCTTCCTCGTCGTGCTGTCCTTGCGTTGAGACAACCACGAAAGTTTGCGGCGTGATTTTGATTTGGCTCAAATCCAGGTCGGCTTGTACGTGATCACAATCAGGAAAGCGCTCACGCTCCGCTTGCGGAGCAGCGATGGAAACCGCGTAGTTGATTGCCTTGCTCAGCCTGGCCAAGGCTACCGCAACCGGAGAGCGGCCAAGGATGAGAATGTGTGGCTTGGGCAGGACGGGCTCAATGTAGATATCCAATGTGCCTCCACTGTGACAAGTCATGGTGTAGTCCACGATGCCTTGTTCGGGCGGTGACGAGGGACTGATGCGAATCAGGCGAGGCTGACCGTCTGCAAGCGCTTTCAAGGCTTCCTTGACCACCACCGGTTGTGCGCATCCCCCGCCGATCCAGCCCCAGATCTTGCCATCAGCGAAAATGATGGCTTTGTTCCCGGGTTTCCCCGAGATCGGAGCTTCGTAGCGCACAACCACGGCAATCGCAAAGGATTCGTGATTCGCCAGAAGTTCACTGGCTTTGCTAAGGAATTGATCAAACATCACCAATCACCTTCTCGACGAGCTAGAGGAATTTTTCGAGCTCCAGCAAGCTCTCCAAATTGTGCGCGGGTGCAAAAACATCGACATACGGGAGCGCGGCAATGATGCCGCGCGTGACGGGTTCGTACTCTTCCAGCCCCAAAAGTGGATTCAGCCAGATCAATTCCTTGACGCGGTGACGGATCGAGCGGAGTTGCTCAGCCAGCATTGCGGGTTCTCCGGTATCCCAGCCATCGCTCAGGATTATGAACACGGTGTTGCGGGAAAGCAATTTTCTGCCGTACCGATGGTTGAACTCCTTGAGCGATTCGCCGATCCTGGTGCCTCCTGCCCAGCCGGCGGCTTTCTGTGAAAGTCCGTGCAGTGCTTTTGGCAGATCGCGGGTTCGCAGCACTTCGGAAATTTCGACCACATCGGTGCTGAACACAAACGTGTCCACGCGCTTGAAGTATTTTTGCAAAGCGTAAGCGAATCGCACGAGAAACAAGCTGTACGAGTTCATGGAACCGCTGACATCAAGAAAGATGAGCAACCGATGCTGCTGGAACTTCTTTCCCCGGAAGGCTAGGACAATGGGTTCGCCGCCGTGAGGGATGCTACGTCGGATGGTCCGGCGAAGGTCCACGCGATCGGCAAGCTCGCGGATCTTGATTCTCCGCGACAGGCGCAAACTCATTCTGCGGAACAGGCGCGACGATATCTCCTCGAGTGCGGCCAAGTCGTCCTGCGGAACGTTTGAAAAATCCATCTGCTGGATGCGTCGCTGCGCACTTGCTCCGGAAACCGCTTGGCCTTCTCCTGCGGGCAAGGAGGTATCGTCGACGCACTCAATGCCCAATGTCTCGGACTCCGTTTTTGGTTGGCTCGTACGGGTCTTTGCTTCTCGGGCGCCGCCTGAAGCGGGCTTGGTTGTTTGCTGTGAGGCGTTCCAGAACGCTTCAAAGATCCGAAGGAACAGCTCCCACTCCTCTTTCGACGAGGTTAGGGCCGCGCGCAAAGCGAAGGCAAATCCTTGACGGTCCACGTCCCCAATCGACTTGGCGGCCTCGAGCGCGGCCAATGTCTGCTGAATACCTACGGACAGCCCATGAGCCCTGGCAAACTGGCAAAACTCAATAATGGAAGTCGCTGAGCGATCGGGTTCCGTTCGGTGCATCAGGACCTTCCAGGGCGCTGGCTAGGAGAGCAGCTTTTCGATTCCGGCGCTCTTAAGCTTTGCGGCATCTTCCATCGATTTCGTTATGCATCCAAGAGTCTCCTCGACCGTCTGGCTGTCCAGCTCATGTTTGCCCAGCGACATCGCGGCGAGGGCGCAATCCAGCGTTTCGGTCACCCCTGGAGGTTTCGTGAGATCCAACTGCCGCGCGGCTTGAACGAAGCGCACAACCTGCCGGCCAAGGGCTTCTTCAACGCCCGGCAGCCGGGCGCGCACAATCCTCAATTCTTTCTCAAAGTCGGGATAGTCGATCCAGTGGTAGAAGCAACGCCGTTTCAAAGCGTCGCTCAGCTCCCGGGTGCGGTTGGAAGTGAGAATAACGTATGGAATGTGCTTTGCCTTGAGCGTTCCCATCTCCGGGACGCTGATTTGAAAATCCGACAGCAATTCGAGGAGAAATGCCTCGAAAGCCTCGTCGGCGCGATCGATCTCATCAATCAACAGCACCGGCGAAGCCTCCTCTGCGAGAATCGACTGGAGCAAGGGGCGCTCGAGAAGGAACTCTTTGCTAAAAATGTGCTTTTCCTTCTCTTCGACGGTCTGCTCTGTTTTTTCCTGGATTTTTATGGCCAGCAACTGCTTCTGATAGTTCCATTCGTAAACCGCCGCGCCCACATCCAGTCCCTCGTAACACTGCAGCCGGATAAGGCGCGTCCCCAGCATTGCGGCGAGTACCTTAGCCACTTCCGTCTTGCCCAGGCCCGCGTGACCTTCAATCAAAAGCGGCTTGTGGAGCTTCATCGCCAGGTAAACGGAGGTAGCCAGCGCGCGGTCGGTGACATATCCGAGCTGCTCGAAGCTCTGGATCAGCGCATCCACATCTTTGACCTGATTTTCCTCCGGACGTTTTGGCGGGGTCGGCATGACGATAGGCGCTAGCAAGGCTCAAGAGTCGCGGCGAAATATCCCTTTGGCCGCCTCCCACGCCAACGAGCCGGCATTTAATGCTTCGGGCGCCGTGTCCGCATTGCTAGACGAGTCCGCCGGCGCAGAGAGACGCTTTTCTAGATTCTTCGTGAACTCTCCGAACATGACGTTTGACACCTCGGTGATGACACGCGCTCCCATCTGCGCCAGGATGCCCACAACATTCAACTCCGAGACGCTCGTGACCTCGGTCCGGCCCTCCTCGAGGGCCTTAAGCTTCCCGCTCATCTTCATCGATGCGCTACCACGGCCCCTGACATCCAGTCCCTTGCCGAGTATTTCGATTTCATAGTTTTGCGGGTCGGAGCGCACGATTTGCACTTCGCCGTTATAGTCCGTGACGGAAGGTCCGACTTTCACGGTGATGCTTCCCTTGTAGTTGTTTTCGTCGACCTCGCCCGTGATACGTGCTCCGGGCACACAGGTGACAACCTTCCGCGGATCGCTCAAGAAGCTCCAGACAAGCCCGACCGGCTGCTGAACCTCGAACGTTTTCTCGATGCGGATCGCCACGGCTTCAATTCACCACACCTTTCTCCTTCAGCACACTCCAGACTTTCCAGGGTGTAATGGGCATATCGATGTGGCTGACGCCAAGATGGGACAGTGCGTCCACGACGGCATTCACGAAGGCCGCCGGCGATCCGACGTTCGGGGACTCCCCGACTCCCTTGGCCCCGAAGGGATGGTGCGGAGAGGGCGTGCAGGTGCTTCCGGTTTCCCAGTGAGGTGTCTCGACGGCGGTCGGAATGAGATAATCCATAAAACTGCCGCCCTGCACATTGCCGTTCTCGTCGTAGTCGATCAACTGCATGAAGGCGATCGCAAATCCTTCGGTCAGGCCGCCGTGGATCTGGCCTTCGACGATCATGGGATTGATAACGTTCCCGCAATCGTCGACCGCAACGAAGCGACGGACCTTCACCTCGCCGGTGCCCTTGTCGATGTCCACAACGCAGATGTAGCTGCCGAACGGGAAGGTGAGGTTCGGCGGATCGTAGTAGTCGACCGCTTCGAGCCCTGCTTCAAGGCCGGCCGGAATGTTCGTGTAAGCGGCGAACGCAATCTCCTGGATGGTTTTGGCCTTGCTCGGTGCGCCTTTCACGAAGAACTTGCCGGTTTCCCATTCAAGATCTGCCTCGCTGCACTCCAGCAGGTGTGCGGCAATCCTTCTGGCCTTGTCTCGAATCTTGCGGGCCGCGACAGCCGTCGCCGCGCCCGAGGTCGGGGTACTGCGACTGGCGTAGGTTCCGAGGCCGTAGGGAGCGGTATCGGTGTCGCCTTCTTCGACCACCACATCGGACGCAGGGATCCCCAGCTCCTGCGCGACGATCTGCGCATAAGTTGTCTCGTGCCCTTGCCCCTGGCTCTTGGTGCCCATGCGGCAGATTGCTTTCCCCGTCGGATGGATGCGAATTTCCGCGCTGTCGAACATCTTGATCCCAGCGATGTCGAAGGTGTGCGCAGGGCCGGCGCCGACCGCCTCGGTGAAGCTCGAGATCCCGATCCCCATCAACTCGCCTTTCTTGCGCTTCTCTTGCTGTTCTTTGCGAAGCTGCGAGTAACCGATCATGTCGAGGGCCTTGTTCAAGGCACCCTCGTAGTTTCCGCTGTCATAGGTCCAGCCCAGTGGGGTCTTGTAAGGGAATTGCTGCGGTTGAATGAAATTCCTTCGGCGCAATTCGGCCGGGTCGATCTTCAACTGGCTTGCAAGGACGTCAATGGCGCGCTCGATCAGGTAAACAGCCTCTGTGATCCGAAATGAGCAGCGGTAGGCGATTCCCCCGGGTGCTTTGTTGGTGTAGACGCCATCCACTTCGACGAATGCGTTCGGAAAATCATACGAACCGGTGCAAACGCTGAACAGGCCAGCAGGAAACTTTGTGGGTTGCGCGGCGGCGTTAAAGGCTCCGTGGTCTGCCAGCGTTTTGACACGCAGTGCTTTGACCTTGCCATTCTGATCGGCGGCGATTTCAGCGGTCATATGGTAATCACGCGCGAAGCCGGTGGATTGGAGATTTTCCGATCGTGTCTCGATCCACTTCACCGGGACACCCAGCGTCAGCGAGGCCACAACCGCACAAACGTACCCGGGATAGATGGGCACCTTGTTTCCGAAGCCGCCGCCGATGTCGGGGGACACGACGCGGATATTCTGTTCCGGAATTCCGCCGACGAGGGCAAAAAGAGTTCGGTGCGCGTGGGGCGCCTGCGAAGTGAGATAGACGGTCAGCTTCTCCGTTGCCTTGTTGAAGTCAGCGACGCAGCCACAAGTTTCGAGCGGAGCAGGATGGCATCGTTGAGAAACGGCATCGACGATCGCTTTGACGGGCGCGGATTGAAAGGCTTTTTCCGTTGCAGATTTGTCGCCGACTTCCCAATGAAAGATGTGGTTGGACTTTTCCTCGCGGTCTTCGCGAAGGATCGGCGCATCGGGCGCCGTGGCCTTATGAGGGTCGACCAGGACGGGAAGCTCTTCGTATTCAACTTCGACGAGTTCGGCAGCATCGGCAGCGGTGTACTGGTCTTCGGCAACGACGAAGGCGACTTCCTGAGACTGAAACAGCACCTTGCCCGTCGCGAGCACCATCTGCTTGTCGAAGAACAAGGTGGGCATCCAAGCAAGGCCCGCCTTGGCGAGATCCTCACCGGTAATGATGGCCAGCACACCGGGAAGTTGCTTGGCCTTCTCGGCGTTGATGCCCTTCAGTCGAGCATGGGCATACGGACTGCGGACCATATGACCGTAAACCATACCGGGAAGACGGACGTCGTCGACGTAGTTACCTTTACCCTGAATGAATCTGGAATCTTCCTTGCGCTTTAGGGAATGACCCATCCCACCGACTTCGGGAGAGGTTTTCTCAATGATCATCGGGGTCCTCCCTGGGCCAACTTGCCGGCGGCGTACTGGACGGCCTTCACAATATTTTGATACCCCGTGCAGCGACACAAGTTGCCGGATATGCCCCAGCGAATATCCTGCTCCGTCGGCTGAGAATTCCTTTGCAGGAGAGCATAACTGGACATGAGCATGCCCGGGGTGCAGAAGCCACACTGCAAACCGTGCTCTTGCTTGAAGCCCTCTTGCAGCGGGTGCAGCTTTCCGTCCTTCAAAAGTCCTTCGACGGTGAGAAGTTCCGCCCCGTCAGCTTGAACAGCAAACACGGTGCAAGATTTGACGCTCCGTCCGTCGAGGACCACGGTGCACGCGCCGCAATTACTGGTGTCGCAGCCGACGTGAGTCCCCGTCAGGCCCAACTTCTCGCGGATGAAGTGAACGAGCAGAAGCCTCGGTTCGACCTCCATTTCGCGTTGCACACCGTTGACTTTGACGCGAACCGTTTGCTTCTTTGCCATAATCTTCTCCCGATTTGATGCAGGGTTTACTTCCGGACACGCTCCCGGGTCAACTGCAATGCGCGTTTTGCCAATTCCTTGACGAGCCCCTTCTTGTATTCGACGGGGCCGCGCAAATCGGCGCTGGGTTCGGCTTCATCGGCCGCAAGTTGAGCAGCCTGCGAAATCGCGTCGTCGTCGAGTTTCTTTCCAAGCAAAAACTGTTCCGCTTTTTGGGCCTTGACCGGGGTTGCGCCGACATTGGTCAGCCCGATGCCGGCTTTCTGGCAAGCCCCTTGCTCGTCGAAAGTCATCTGCACGGCCACAGCCGCGGTGGCGAAGTCTCCCACCTTGCGTTCCAGCTTTAGGTAGGCCCCGGCGCTGCGAGCCGGAGGAATCGGCACACGGATTTCGGTCAGGATTTCGTCTGGCTCGAGCGCGGTTGTAAATAAAGAAAGAAAAAACTTCTCGATCGGGATGACGCGCTCGCCTTTCGGCCCGTTAGCCACAACCCGCGCGCCAAGCGCGATCATCGTGGCTGGATGATCGTTGGCAGGATCACCGTGAGCGAGATTGCCCCCAACGGTCGCCAGATTTCGCACCTGGGGATCCGCGATGACGTGAGTGGTGTCGGCGAGGATCGGATATTTCGACCGCACCAGCGGAGAGGCCTCGAGCTCGGCTTCGCGCGTCAGGCCGCCAATCTTCAAGCAGCCATCCTCTTCCTTGACATGCGAAAGGCCCGAGATCCGATTGATGTCGACGAGGATAGCGGGCCTTGCGAGGCGAAGCTTCATCATGGGGATGAGGCTTTGCCCCCCGCTTAGGATTTTCGCGGCGTCGCCGTGTTGCTGAAGCATTGCGATCGCTTCGGGAATTGTTTTGGGCCGGAGGTACTCAAACGACGGGGGAATCATTTGCGTTTCACCTCGGATGGGCGTTACGCCAGAGCATGGAGTGTACAAGAATTCCGCGAAGTTTGAATAGCGAAACGTTCAGCGGCGGGCGGGCGACGGCGTAGTATCACTTTCGATACCATTCCGTTTTCGCCAATTATCGATCGCGTTCCGGATGGCCTCAGGGGCCAAATTGCTGCAAAGCATCTTAAATTCGGGGATGCCGCCGAGTGCCTCCGCAACGGCGGCTTTGGAGATCGCATAGGCGTCTTCCACGGGCTTTCCGAGCACCATTTCTGTGGCGACCGAGGAACAAGCGATCGCTACGGCGCATCCCATGCACTTGAATTTCACGTCCTCGATGAGGCCGTCCGCGATGCGCAAGGTGATCTGGACGGTGTCGCTGTCTACCGGGCTTCGAACCAAGGCCTTGCCGGAAGGGTTGGGGATGCTTCCGACATTCCTGGGGTTTTTATAGTGGTCGCGCACGAGGTCGCTATACACGCTGAATCCTTGGCAGCATTGTAGCGCGCAATTCCAGCGCCTTATAATACTCCCGTCATGTACCCCGAGCTCTATTCGAAAATGGCGGAGATGACCGCAGCCGGGCAATCCTTTGCCTTCGCCACCGTGGTGCGGGTGAGCGGGTCTTCCTCGGCGAAGCAAGGTTCCAAGGCCATAATCGACTGCCAGGGAAAGATCGCGGGGGGCTGGATCGGCGGGGGCTGTGCCGAAAGCGCGGTGAGAAGCGAAGCCTTGAAGTGCATTCAGCAGCAAAGGTCGCGACTCATCACACTAGACATGACCGATGAGCTTTTGGGCGTGGGGATGCCTTGTGGAGGGAAAATGGATGTTTATATCGAACCCGTCCTCCCGCAACCTGAGTTGCTGATTGTAGGCCATGGCCGCATTGCTGAGGTGCTCGCGAAGATCGGGCACCTGATGGGGTTTTCGGTTACGGTCAATGATCCGGGAGCTGACCGCAAGTCGTTCCCCGACGCCGATCGCATCCTTACGGAAGATTTCGATCTTACCGAGACGCCCATTGCGCCGCGCACTTTCGTGGTTATCGCCACCATGCACAAGAACGACCATGTGTGGCTTCAGAAGGCGCTTGCGGGTAATGCGGCGTATGTTGCCTTGATCGCCAGCCAGCACCGCTCGAAACTTGTGCTCGACTACCTTCAGGCGACCGGCGTAGCCGCAGAGAAGGTTGGGAAAGTCTGGGCGCCGGCGGGCCTCGATCTGGGAGCGGCGACACCGGAAGAGATTGCGCTCAGCATCATGAGTCAAATTGTTGCAGTGCGGCGAGGAAGTCATTCCCCCCTACCGTTGAAGAACTCCGGCGCCGCGACAGAAAGCACCCCCGCCGATAAGGTGATCCACCAGTGCGAGACTGACCGCGGCTGATGCCGGAAGTCCTGAATCAACTTGCGGCCGAGGTATTCGCTGTTTTTTTCCGGACAAGAGAAACGATCTCGGCCATGATGCTTAGCGCGATTTCCTCCGGGGTCACCGCGCCGATGTCAAGCCCGGCGGGAGCGCGCACCCTCAACAGGTTTTCTGAGGGCTCACCGCGTGCCTGCAGGCTACGGTGTATCTCTTGTGTCCTTCTCTTGCCGGCCACCAGGGCAACATACGTGCTGTTCGAATGCAAAGCTTGTTCTACGGCTTCCTCATCGAATTTTCCCCGGCTAGCCACGACCACGTATCGCGAGAAGGCAGCAGGCAAACGCGAAAAATCCAGCGAATCGAGCACTCCGTCCGCCTCGGGTGCCTCCGATGTTCTGAGCAACGGATCCACAATCGTCACGCCGAAGTTCAGCAGTTTTCCCATTTTGGCGAGCGCGATACCGACCGGTTCCCGGCCCACGATAACCAGCTGGTGCCTGTCAGAGGGACCTTCAGAACCTCCGATCTCTCTTCCCTCCAGGCCGGCGGCGCCGATCAGCGCATTTTCGTCGGTTGTGATACGGCCGAACTGTTTTAGTCGATCAAAATCCTCTTGGCTATCTACGTCGAGCAGAATCCCCAAATCCTCGACCGGCACCTTGACGATTCCTTCCAAATGACTCCCGAAAATCGCGCGGCAGCCGATGTCTCCGCTAAGAACCATGACCTCGGGGAAGACCGAGCGGTCGAGGAGAACGGGGTTGCCACGGAAACCTTTGTACATCGGGATGACAATTTGGGCGCTGGACTTACGGTACCGGTCCATTAGCAATTGGAGCGTCTCCGGGCGGACGAAGGGTTGGTCAGCCAGACAGATGAGCGCCGCATCTACTTCGGGAGGCAGAGCGGAGACCCCCGTTCGGAGAGAAGACCCCATTCCTTCGCGATAGCCAGTGTTGACCACGACCTGAAGGTTCCCGGCGGCAATGCCCTTCACGATTGTTTCGGCGGCGTGACCGAGGACGAGAACGATGTCAGACACACTGGAAGCGCGAACATTCTCGATCACTTGGTCGAGCAAGGTACGCCCGGCCAAGCGAAGAAGTTGCTTTGTTTCTCCCATTCGCGAGGACATTCCCGCCGCAAGGACCACGGCACCGATGCGCGAATCCTCTCTCACTTTGGGGTATCTCCTTCGGGACGGTCGGTCGAAGCGGATCTACGTCTGCAGGGGAATTTAGTACCAGAACGCGTAGGGATCAACAGCATAGATCGAATTGACGGGCCAGGTCAGGCCGAGGAGCAGCCGTGCGTACGAAGAGGCAGTCGCCTTCGTATGGCTACGACAAGTTGCTCGACGGGCCGTTGAAGAAGGGATACCCGTACCCGACGGGCAAAAAAAGAAGCAGCTGAAATCTGTGGCTGATTGCCGAGCGAAGGCGCAACCGTTCAGTGGCCCTAGCGAGCCGGACTGTATCCACAAAGCCGAACGCGTCATCTATTTCTGAAGGGTGTATTACCCGGAATTGATTCCCGGAGCGCGCGCGGCTTATGAGGCCCGAGGCAGCTTAAGATAGGAAAAAATATGTCTTCCTTGCCTGCTGTTAGTAGTGCTCTTGACGCCCCCACCCAAACTTTCCCCGTTCTGACGGCAGCCCAGATCGACCGCATCCGCCCACTCGGCAAATTGCGGAACGTCGAGCGTGGCGAAGTCCTGTTTACGCCCAACGACGTCGGTATGCCATTCTTCGTAGTGCTTTCGGGAAGCCTCGAAATCATACAGCCGCAGCTTACCGGCGAACGTCTGATCACGACACACGAAAGCGGAACCTTTACCGGGGAGCTGAGCATGATTTCCGGGCAGCGGTGCCTGGTGCTTGGCCGTGTGAATAAAGCTGGCGAGTTTCTTGAGGTCAGTGCGGAGGGACTACGCGCGCTCGTGGCCCGCGACGCGGAACTTAGCGAAATCATCATGAGGGCATTCATCCTCCGACGGCTCGCGCTGATCACGAACCGCCTGGGCAACGTGATCTTGATGGGCTCGCGACATTCTGCGGCTACGCTGCATTTGCGCGAGTTTCTTGGCCGCAACGGGCATCCCTACACCTATGTGGACCTCGACACCGACAAAATGTCGCAAGAGCTGCTGGATCGTTTTGAGGTCAAGATGGGGGACATCCCCGTCGTCATCTGCAACAACCGCAGCGTATTGCGCAATCCCTCGACGCAGGAACTGGCCGATTGCTTGGGCCTGAACGTTAGTATCGATAATTCGCTGGTGCGTGACTTGATCATCGTCGGCGCCGGTCCGTCGGGGTTGGCCGCGGCGGTTTACGCAGCTTCGGAAGGCCTGCAAGCGCTGCTGATCGAAACCGATGCGCCCGGCGGTCAGGCGGGGTCGAGCTCCAAGATCGAAAATTACCTGGGATTCCCGACCGGAGTTTCCGGCCAGGAGCTGGCGGCGCGAGCCATCACGCAAGCGCGGAAATTCGGGGCGCAGTTGATGGTGGCGCACAAGGTGGTAGGGCTGAACTGCCAGCGCCACCCCTACGAAATTGTCCTAGAGAATGGCGAGGTGCTGGCGTCGCGTGCCATTGTGATCTCAACCGGAGCTCAATACATCAAGCCGGGAATCGCCAATCTGCAGAAATTCGAAGGTCAAGGTGTGTACTACGGCGCGACTTTCATGGAAGCGCAGATCTGCGAGGGGGAAGATGTCATCGTTGTGGGTGGCGGGAACTCCGCCGGCCAGGCGGCCGTGTTTTTGTCGCAGACGGCGCGTAAGGTGCACATGCTGGTGCGCTCCGGCGGTCTCGCCGAAACCATGTCACGCTACCTGATTCAAAGGATTTCCGAAAATCCCTCAATCGAGCTGCACTACAAGACGGAAATCGTCGCGCTTGAGGGAGACACTCAGCTCGAGCGGGTTCGCTGGACGGACAAGGCCAAAGGCGAGACCTCGACTCACGAGATCCATCACGTTTTCATTATGGCGGGTGCCTCTCCCCGGACCGAGTGGCTGCGCGGTCGCCTGGCTCTGGACGATAAAGGTTTCATACTCACCGGACGAGATCTCGATGCGATAAAGTCCAGTGCACCAATCGCCTGGCCGCTTGAGCGTCCGCCCCAGATGCTGGAGACCAGTCTTCCTGGCGTGTTTGCGGTCGGTGACGTTCGGTCGGGCAATGTGAAGCGGGTAGCCTCCGCGGTGGGCGAAGGGGCCATTTCCGTGCACTTGGTGCACCGGGCTCTCGCGGAGCTCTGAAGCGGAAAGCAAGTTACCGACGCGGCGCGCGACCCGGCCTCACTAGGGGTCAGACTCGGTCGCAGAAATCTTCGACACTCTCGATGGCTGCAAGCGGTACCCCTTGCGCGTGCGCACGTGGCATTTCTTGAGCCGGTCGGAGTTCAGGTTGACCGTGATACTCCTCCAGCCGCGGTTGGGGTTGGGCTGCGGATAATAGCTCAGGGAATAGAGGTGGGCCAGATCGTCGCGGATGGAGGCAAAAGCCCGCTTCTCATCTCTCCAGCTCTTGGCGAAGTAAGCCTTTCCGCCGGTGGCCGCGGTCATGCGTTCGAAAACGGCAGTGGAAATGGGCTCCAACTGCGCTTCCGTCGTGCTGATCATATAAATGGCGGTTCCCGTCGACTGCGCCAGCTCGGCTACGTCTTCTGGAGGAATGACGCTGGCATTGTCCGGACCGTTCGAGAAAACCACGATGACCTTGCGGCCGGAATATTGCGCCGCATCCTTCACCGTGAGCAGCAAGCAATTATAAAGCGCGGCGTCATCGCCAGCGACAGTCGTGCGGACGCCGCGAAGCACGTGCGAACGATCCGCAGTGAGCTGCGCCGCCCTCGACAAATCCCGGCTGTACGAATAGAAGGCCACACGATCGGCACTCTCAAGCGAGCGGACAAAATCGGCTATGGCATCCTGGGCAAAAACGAAGCCGCGATACATGTAATTACTGGTGTCAAAGAGGATGAAAACGTTTGCTCCGGTCAGCATGGAGGCCAGCTCTGACGCGGACACGTGCTCGCCCGGTTCGTTCGGCGGATTGGCGGCGTGCTCGGTCTCGGCATTGGCGCTGCTCGCGCCGGCGCCGGACGAGGTGGCCTCGGCCAAGCGACGGGTCGCTTCGTTGCCTTCGGCGAACGTGGCCAGCTTTTGTGGAATCCCATCCTCCAGCACAGTAAAGTCGCCCGGCTGAAGACCTGTCACGTACTCGCCGCGGCTGTCTGTCACCGCGACATTCAGTTGCACCAACTCGACCATGACACGAATCTGGGAATTCACGCGCTCCTGCGGCTTGGCCGCGTAAGCCAGACAAAGCAGTGCGGAAAGGCAAAGGGCGGAACCTGTCCACAAAAACGAGCGAAATGTTATCTTCACCTTAGCCTCCCTAGTTGCTATTCGAATCGAGTTTTGCGCGTTCCGGCGTGGACGGCGAGATTTTGCCCTGCCGGAACTCTTCTCCGGTCTCCTGCAAAGCGCGGAGCACGGCCGGCCAATCGTCGAACTCGCTGGCAAAAATCCTCTCAACCATTCGGTGAGTCAGCTCCGGAACCGTGCGATTCAGCAAAACCGGCGGGTAGTGCATTTCATCGGCCAGGCGGGCCCAGTAGAGATTTCCTGAATCCCAGCACTCGCCCATCAAGCGGCTGTAGGTTCCACCCATCGCGGGAAAGGGCTTGACATTGAGAAGCTCGCGCGCGGAGGTCTGCGCCAGGACCGGATGAATAACCCCAAAATCGTGCGACAACCGCGCCTGGTTCACCGCCTCCGGGTCTTCACGCGACAAGGTCTCCAGTTCCTGCCCGGCGGCGCTAAGCGTGCCAAGCCGCCCGGGATATCTCTGGGAAAACTCGAAGCTGAGATAAAACGCATCGGCCGGCATGATTCCAGCGAGTGCTTCGCTGGTCTTCCCGGCACGAATGGTCTGCTCGAGCCGGGCCCCTTCGGCCGGAAACATGCGATCCGAAAGGAGAAACAGAACCTTGCTGCGCAGTTCCTCGTCGCCGGCCGAAGCCGACAGCAATTCTTCGCCGGCGCGCTGATAGAGGGCCACGGCATGGAGTTCGTCGGGGCTGACGTTCCACCAGCGGGAGACAATCGCATTACTCAAAACAGACGGGACGAATTGTTGCCAAATGAGGGCCTGCACGTGGTCTGGAGCAATGAAATCCTGTTCGGTTTCGGCCATCACGTAGGACAAGTCGGCGAGTGATCCGATCAGATGGGCCCCGCCACCCGCGGGAGAACCGGCCCCGAACAATTCCGCCGACTGCCACAAATGCAGAGTGCCGATCACCGACTCGCCCGCAAAGTCATGCGAGCGAACGAAAAGCGGATTATTGTGCAGGACCTGCGAGTTTGGCGGTTCGTAGTAGGCGTAGTTCATGCCCACCAGTGTGTCTCGTAGAAAAGTGGCCAGGCGCCCGCGAGCCTTTTCCCTCTGCTCCGGAGTCGATGGAGAGCTGATGACTTTGGCCAGGTCGGTGTGCATCTGCGCATCGGTGTGGGTATTGTTGTAGATTCCGGCCGCCCAACGGGTCCTTTCACTATTCGTGAAGATGGGCTGGGGCATCTCGAAATCGCGAAGCTCACCGGCGAGCGCCAGCAGCGTATCCTTGTTGGCTGCCGGCTCCGGTGCCTTCAAACCGTCGTCCAGCGCAAACAGTGTGTCGATGGATACCAGACGCTGATCCTGCAGTACGGAGCGAATGTTGCCGGCGATTTCGCGATGCATCCGCTGGCCGTCAGAGCTGGTCTGACGATCGCCGGCGAGCAGATCGATCATTTCCTCTTGCGAACCGCCGGCTTTTCCGGTGGTCGCGTGGAATAGCTGTTCAAGCGATTGGCGCCCCGCGGTCAGCAGTTGCGCCGGGTTGCCGAACCTGCCAAAGGGTTTGATCACTTGTTGCCAGGAGGGGTTCAGTTGCGAGGGTTCGATCTCGCCCTGCCTGGCGAGAATCTGCCACAGTCCCACATTCGCCTGGAAGGTGCCCATGGTATTTCCACGCAGGGCATGGTCCGAGACCTTGTTGATGTTTTCGGCCGTATTCAGGAATTGCGTGATGGAGGTATCGGTAAGTTCCGGGAATTCCGAAAAGATCAGGTATTGGTCGCCGAATTCCGCAAACTTTGTGGCGAGCAACGCCACTGTCTGGTTCCCCAATCGCCGATCCGGCGGCCGCCGGTGGTCCAACTCCGTCAGGCAGAGATAGGCCTGCAGCGGCCCGGAATCGGTCTCTTGCCTTGCCAGGGTAAAAAGTGCTTCGGCCATCTGATCCGGACTGCTCGATTCGCTCGAGCGCTTGCCCCAGTCGTGAAAGGCTTTGTGATTCGACTTGCTCGCGAGAACCTCGTTCCAGATCTGCAGGTTCCCGGGCACGTACGGCGAACCGTTGGAGTCCCACTCGAGGCGTGAAGTCAGCACCATCAAGGCTGGGGCCGGCCGAAACGCCATGCTGGCCGCCGCGTCTTGCGAAATTCCCGGCGCACGGAAGGCGAGGTAAAAGAGCTTCAGGCGCTGGCCGGTCGCGAAGTGCTCCTGCTGGCTGCGGCCGGTTCGGGCCAATGCATCAAAATAAGCGGCCAGCCATCCATGATCTTTCTTGAGCAGGTGAGGAATGAACTCGGCCGGCGTTCTGGGGCTGGCACCAACCAACTCCTGCCATTCCTTCTCGGCCTTCGGTCCGCCGGGAACCACGACGGCGCCGGAGCGAATGCAGATCTGGCTGCCATAGAGGTTGAGTACCGGGGCGAAAGGTACGAGTTTCGCTAGCCCGACGTCTTTCTTGAGCGCTGCTCTGGTTTCCGGGTCAATTTGCGATAAAGCCCAGTAAAGCCGCGCCAGTTGCGGTTCGTAGATTAGGGCCTCCACTAAATCGCTGATGTTTTGGCCCTTGGAGGAGTTTATCGCGGTCCAATCGCTCGGCGCATACATGACCGGAACGACGGACCCGCCGTAGTCATAGCTGAAGGGTGCGCCCTTTTGCAGCGCCTCCTCGAGGTCGAGAAGTGGAAAGCCCGAATCGATGGTGAGAAACGCCCGTTCGGCATCCGCGGTTACCAGAGAGAAGCTGCTGTGGCCACACTCTCCCTGCATTCGATAACCGAGGACGCGCAGCAGAGGCTCCACGTTTTGGCAGCTGTCCACACGGATCTTGCCGTTGGGCCCTGCCTGGGTGCCCAGTTCCTGAGCCTGGTGGTAATAGCGACGAAGCAGAACGAGGAACTCCATCGGTCGCTCGTTGTGATACCCGTGGAGGATCACGCTGCGGGCGAGGGTCGGCAGAACCTCCGGCGGCGTGACTTCCTGAGAGACCCCCGCCATGCGCAAAAACGACCGTAAGGGGCCAGGAATAATGACGGTCTCTTCGCTCGGGGAAGAAGCCTCGCCCTGAGCCGATCCGCTCCACTCTTTATCCGCCCCGTTGGGCGGGCGTGCGTACGCGCCTCGAACGAAAACACAGGAGAAAAGGAAAAGCAAAAGGAGAAAGGAATATCTCATGATGCGCCCCTCCGCTGACCTAAGTGAGGCGGTACCTACGCAATGAAGCCTGGGGATGAGAGTTTACTCCTTCGGGCTTGACCTAGCCAATTGGGATTTTTCGGGCGAAAT
>DATFTB010000322.1:0-4960 GCA_035262325.1 Candidatus Acidiferrum sp. | reverse complement strand
CCCTTTTTCTTCGGCACCCATACGCGTCCGTCGTTCCGCAGTGATTCCGACATCAAGGTGAGCTTCGACTGATGTTCGCTGCTGAGCGGGATGCATGTCGGATGAATCTGGGTGAAACACGGATTCCCCAACAGGGCGCCGCGCCGGTGGGCACGCCAAATGGCAGTACAGTTGGAGGCCTTGGCGTTGGTCGAGAGATAAAAGACATTGGAGTAGCCGCCTGTTGCCAGCACGACCACGTCGGCCGCATGACATTCGATGTGGCCGGTCACCAGGTCCCGCGTCACGATGCCGCGCGCTTTGCCGTTCACGATCACCACGTCGAGCAGCTCGCTCCGGGTATGCATGGTCACCGTCCCGGCCGCCAGCTGCTCTTCCAGGGCCTGATAAGCGCCGAGGAGTAGCTGCTGTCCCGTCTGACCGCGCGCATAAAATGTTCGTGAAACCTGCACGCCGCCAAACGATCGATTGTCGAGAAGCCCGCCATATTCCCTGGCGAACGGCACGCCCTGGGCGACGCATTGGTCGATGATATTGAGACTGATTTGCGCGAGCCGATAGACATTGGCTTCACGGGCGCGATAGTCGCCGCCCTTGACCGTATCTTTGAACAACCGGAAGATGCTGTCGCCGTCGTTGCGGTAATTTTTGGCGGCATTTATTCCCCCTTGGGCGGCGATGGAATGGGCGCGGCGCGGGGTGTCGTGATACGAAAAGCAATGGACGTGGTAGCCTTGCTGGCCGAGAGTTGCGGCCGCTGCCGCCCCTGCCAGCCCCGCGCCGACCACGATGATCGAGTGCTTGCGGCGATTCGCGGGATTCACGAGCTTCATCTCGAAGCGACACTTGTCCCACTGCTCCTGGATCGGACCAGAAGGTATCCTTGCTTCCAGCTTAGGCGTTCCATTATTTGTCTCGACGCGGCCTTTTTCCGATTCCCGCTCCGTCGGAACAGACGGTATATTTTCTTGCAACATATGCCTCTCCTTTAGTTCGAATTCCGCAAAGCCCGCCAATCACGAAATAGCGGTATCCGATATTTGGATTGCCATTTGAACATTTGAGATTTTGTTTGCCTCCGGTTTGTTTCGGATTTCGATATTCGGATTTCGGATTTTTTCCTTTGCGGCGCTTTGCGTTCCCCGATACGTCAGTGTACCCAGCCTGTCATTACGGTGATCGGAACGGAGATGAATCCCAGAAAAACGACGATCGCAATGGCCCGTGAAATCAGCTGCAGCGTCGCTTCGTTTCGAGCAGTGTTCCAGCCAAGAGTTTGCAGCATGCTCCAGATTCCGTGGTCGAGGTGAAGGCATAATGCGCCCATCGCCACGATGTAGAAGACGGAGATGGGCCACACGGCGAACGCCGTCACCACGTTCTGGTAAACCGCGAGATCCTTGAACTCTCCCGGTGCGAATCCAACGCGACCGCCCGTCAGGTGGAAAAGATGGAAAACAATGAAAGCTACCAGAAGGACTCCGCCCCAGCGCATCGTCCGCGCAGCCCAGGTCGTCTCGACATCTCGTTTGGTCTCATACCCGATGGGTCGCGCAGCCCGGCTCATGCGAGTGAGTTGCACCGCCGCGGTGATGTGAAGCGCCACGCAGATGAGGAGGAAGATGCGCACGAGCCAGAGGAGTTGGCCATACTCGACCTCAGGCATGCCGACTTCCCGGAGGAATCGCGAATACGCGTTGATTGTTTCCGGGCCGGCAAAGATCTTGAGATTGCCGAGCATGTGGCCGATCACGAAGCCGATGAGAGCAATGCCAGTGACCGCCATCACGACCTTCTTGCCGATCATCGTGTTCCAGAGCGCGATCGTACGGTGACTGACAGCGACTTTTCGGGTTGTTGCGACGCTGTGAAGATGAACGGCCGAATTCAAATTCTTTGTGTTTTCCATAGGAACTTCCATCCTTTCTGGTGTTGCCCTCACCCTCGCCCTCTCCCGCATGGCGGGCGAGGGTAATAAGAATTAACCCGTCCAACGTTTTTGGATCGAGAACTCCCTCGCCCATTCCGATGGGAGAGGGTTGGGGTGAGGGGTAATTTCAGTTTTGTGGGCGAGCGTAGGATCATCATACACTCCATAATGCTTGCTATTTCAACGCCGGGTAACCCGGAGTCCACTGCGTGGCCTTCACCCGCTCACGAAGTTCTTCCTCCGTTGTTTTGGGAGCAACACCGGCCCGTTGCGCTTCGAGGCCGACGGCCACCGCGATCGCGGCAGCGACGGCGCGAAGATTCGCTAGTCCCGGCAGGAGAGACGCCGAAGCATCGCGCAGCGCGGGCGACTGTTCTCCGAGCGTGCGGCCGGCGGCGAGAATCATGCCGTCGGTGACGCGACGAGCGCGAGCCGCGACCACGCCGAGTCCGATGGCCGGGAAAATGTAGATGTTATTGCATTGCGCGATGGGAATCGTGCGCCCGTTGTAGCTGACAGGCGCAAAAGGCGAACCGGTCGCGATGAGAGCGCGTCCATCCGTCCATCGAATCAAATCGTCGGCCTTCGCTTCTGATTTTATGGTCGGATTCGAAATCGGAAAGATGATGGGTCGCGGAACCTTGCGCGCCATTTCGCGAACGATGGTTTCTGTGAACGCGCCGCCGACGGTGGAAAGCCCGATAAGGATCGTTGCTTCGATTTTTCCAATCACGTCGGCAAGCCCTATATGGCCGTTGGCAGTCGCTGGCCATCCGGACACACGCTCCTCCGGCTGAGCATAGACGCTCTGTTCCGGTGAGAGGTCCTTTCGTCCCGAATGCAGAAGGCCGTCTTTGTCGACGACCCAGAACTGGCTGCGTGCTTCGTTCTCGGATACCCCTTCCTCGCGCATGGCGGCGCGCAAGAAATCGGCGACGCCAATGCCAGCTGAGCCAGCGCCGAGGAAGACGATCTGTTGGTCCTTCAAAGACTTTCCCGTCACTTTGACGGCGCCCACAATCGCGCCCAGAACCACCGCCGCCGTCCCCTGAATGTCATCATTGAATGTGAGTGTTTGATCTCTGTAACGATCCAGAATGGGTCGAGCGTGTGGAGTGGCGAAATCTTCCCACTGCAGACAAGTTTCCGGAAGTTCCTGCTTCACCGCCTGAACGAACTGGTCGATGAAGTCAAAGTACTCTTGACCGGTCACACGCTCATGGGGCCAACCGAGGTATTCCGGATCGCGGAGTCGTTCCTCATTGTTGGTCCCCACATCCAATACGATGGGCAAGGTCCGTTCCGGGCGAATCCCACCGATCAGTGTGTAGAGCGAGAGCTTGCCGATTGGGATGCCTAAGCCGCCGGCGCCTTGATCGCCAATGCCCAGAATCCGTTCGCCGTCCGTCACAACAATGACGTCGACCTCGCGATTCGGCCGATTCCGCAGGAGGAGAGGGACCGAGTCACGCAGCGGGTAGGAGATGAACAGGCCGCGCGGGCGCCGGTAGATGTGGCTGAACTGCTGGCATGCCAGCGCAACTACTGGCGTATAGACCATCGGAGTCATTTCCTCGATGTGATCAAGGAGCAGCCGGTAGAAGAGGACTTCGTTGGTATCCTGCAGCGCCCGCAAATAAATATGGCGCTCGAGGTCATCGTCTTTGCGCTTATAGGCCTCATACGCGCGCACCACTTGTTCATCGAGACTCTCGATCTGCGGCGGCAGCAGGCCGTCCAGGCCAAACTTCTTTCGTTCATCTTTCGTGAAGGCGGTGCCTTTGTTCAGCTCTGGCCGTTCGAGGAGATCCATGCCGGACGGGAGATCCCGCAATTGTGACTTCGCTGTCGTCTGTCTTTTAGCCATTCTCGTATTTTCCTTTACTCTTGCTGCGACTTAGGTTTTCATGCGCTCCTGCTCTCCCTGACCAGGCGTCAAACGCGAGTACTCCGGCGCACCGGGAGTCTCGCTGTCATCCCGCAGCCTGACGGTCAGCGGTTGCGCTGGAACCGCTGCCCAGCCTGGTCGCAATCGCCAGAACCCGCTCCGCCTCTCGGATCATCGCGGGTTCCACCACATGGCCGTTCAGTACCGGCGTATGCGTGCCGGCCGCGGCACGCGCCGCCATAATGGCGCGGGCATGCGCCGCGGCCTCCGGTGCAGGCGTGAAAACCGTGTTGATGGCAGGGAGTTGCTCGGCGTGCAGAGCACCCTTCCCTGTCATGCCGAGCTTGCGGCTCGCTGTCGCTTCCCGGTCCAGGCCCGCGCCATCGGCTTTGAAATACGGCACATCGATCGAGGCGATGCCAGTTGTCGCCGCCGCCGCCACAATGCGGGAGCGCGCGAACAGCAGGTTTTCCCAGGAGCCTTCGGCCCCGAGGTCGGCGGCCAAATCACCACCGCCCAGGAACAGCCCGCAGACGCGTTCGTGCGCCTCCGCTATATGATGGGCGGCGAAGACCGCCCGCGCGAGTTCCACCATCGGGACGATCCCGATCGTGGACTGCGCGCCGTCCAGGACGTCGGCCACGAGCCGGATCTCGTCGGCGGATGCGCACTTGGGAATGACGATGGCGTCGGGGCCGGCGCCGGATTCATGGAGCGCGAGCAGGTCGCGGAGACCGTCGACTAAGTGCGGGCTGTTGAGGCGCACCAGGCGGACGAAGTCCGGCACCGGCGGCTGGCGCAGGAACGCCAGCGCGGCCTCACGTGCCCGTCCTTTGTCCGCGGGGGCGACGGTGGACTCAAGATCGACGATGATGGCGTCGCCACCCGCCGCGCGGGCAGCCGGGAAGCCTTCCGGTCGGGAGCCCGGCGTGAGGAGGAAGCTCCGGCACGCGCGGAGTCGGTTGCGGAGAAGAGTGCTCATAGACATTGTGAACCTCCTGGAGTTGCTGGCGAACCCGCCGTGCGTTCCGGCAGGGGCTCACCGAATTGCGCCGCGGTGCCGACGACAGGTCGTCGGCCGCACACCACGACATTTCCGGGAACAGGGCGTCAGCTCAGCCTTATCAGCGGAAGAGGTTGAC
>DATFTB010000321.1:0-7793 GCA_035262325.1 Candidatus Acidiferrum sp. | reverse complement strand
AAATCCAAAAGTTTCGCCCCCATCTGTGTAAGCATGATGTTCCCGGGTTTCAAGTCCCGGTGCACAATCCCCGCTCTGTGCGCTCTATCCAGGGCATCCGCAATCTGCGCGCCGAGCTTCAGCACCTGCTCCAGCGGCATTGGCCCCTTCTCCAACCGCGTCACGAGCGACTCCCCTTAGACACACTCCATCACCAGATAGTCCACACCATCCTGACTACCCACGTCGTACAAAACGCATATGTTCGGGTGGTTGAGGGTAGAGATAGTCTTGGCTTCGCGTTCAAAGCGTTGTTTGCGGAGTGCGTCAGCGGAGAGTTCGGCAGGAAGGATTTTAATGGCGACGTCACGACCGAGTCGGGAGTCGTGGGCACGGTAGACTTCGCCCATGCCACCGGAGCCGAGTGGGCTCAGGATCTCGTAAGGGCCAAGCCTCAGACCTGGCGCGAGAGGCATAAGTGGTCGGATTATAGCCCCAGAGTGCTTGCCAAGGAACTTTCAAATGTCAAGGTCCCGATCTACACGGGAAATCGGAAAAGTAGCTCACAGTACTGGAGAACCCCGCAGCCTCGTTCGCGTGGAGCAGGGTGTATCACTTTTCCCTCCCCATACGCTACCCCCGTGGTTTCTTGACCCTGTGCGCGCACGACAAGTACACTAGGTAATTCCGAAAGCTGCCGTGGATGCGTCAGGAAGGCTCGAAGCAAGAAGACCCCAAGCCATCCAAGCCAGTCCTAGCCCGAGCGACCAAGCTCTAGTAATTTCGGAAGCTCGAGCACCGTAAACACCATTAAGGGGGGTTGCTTTGCCGAAGCGTACATTTCAACCGCGGAAACGCCGCCGCGCGAAGACACACGGATTCCGTTCGCGTATGAAGACCGAAGGTGGCCGCAAAGTGCTTGCGGCGCGCCGCAAGAAGGGACGTCATCGCCTCACTCCCGAGTAAACCGGATCGCCCGGCCGAGGGGCAGAGGTTCCCGCGCGACACGCGTCTAGTGCGCCGTGGAGATTTTGACGTCGTCTACCGCACCGGGAAGCGCTTGTCGAGTTCGCACTTCACGGTCTTTGTTCGCGCGAACGGACTGCCCCGAAGCCGCTTCGGTTTCAGCATCAAAAAGGCGTTGGGAGGCGCGGTGGTACGCAACCGCGTCCGGCGAAGGCTGCGCGAAATGGTGCGCTGTCGCCGGCAGGAGATACCCGCGGGATGGGACATCGTGATACACCCGAAGAGCGCGGTGGCGACGGCGGACTTTGCTACGCTGGTCGAGGAACTTGTGCGCCTGCTAAAGAAGCTGTGAAGACGTTGACGAGCCACGCGGAGAAGTCGCCCGGTGTGCCCGGAGTAGTCCGGAGTGCGACAGCCGAGGTGCCCCTTTTCAGCTCCGAGCATCTTTCGCAATCGTCAGGGCGGGCACCGAGTTCCCACACCCCGCGGCTTCCCGCAACGCAGGCGAGGCGGCACGGCGTGCGCTTCGCGCTGTTTGCGCTCCATTGTTACAAGTCCTACCTTTCGGGTTTGCTGGCGGGCACCTGCCGGTTCGAACCGACTTGCTCCCGTTATATGTACGAAGCGATTGAGCGGTTCGGGGTGGCACGCGGAGTCTGGCTTGGACTAAAACGCCTCGCGCGCTGTCACCCGCTTTCGAGGAGATTTGGATACGACCCGGTTCCGGAGAAATAGGATAGATGCGACTGAGTGCCTACGACAGCTGCAACAAGAATAGCCGGCTTCGAGGTCGGACGCTGCGGCGCGAGGTGCGTTCGTGAGCAGGCCACCGATGAATCCGCTGCCCCCGCTCGGGCCGCCAAAGGACAAGTTCACGCCGGAGCTGCGTATCCTCGTCGCCTCCCTGCTTTCCATGGCGGTGATTCTGCTCTGGGCCAAGTATTTCGGGCCGAAGCCGCCGACGCGCCCGCCACTCGAGAAACAGCCGGAGGTAACCGCGCCCGCGACCCCTGGCCCAGGGTCCACGACACCCGCGCCGAACGAAACCACTGCTCCACCGAATTCGGTTGTCAATGCCGCTTCACCAGCGAAGCCAACGGCGGAAACGCAGGAGCGCACGATTGTCGTTGAGAATGCGCTCTACCGCGTGGAATTCTCCAATCGTGGAGCGGTGGTGAAAAGCTGGCAGCTCAAGAAGTACAAGGACGATTCGCGGCCGCGGAGGACCCTCGATCTGGTTCACCCGCAGTCCGCCGAGCAAACTGGCTGGCCTTTCTCGATCGTGCTCGATGACCCGCAGTCTGAACGAGCCGCGAACACGGCGCTTTACAAGGTCTCGGGCCAGTCGGATGCTCTCGAAGCGCCTGCCGAATTGACTTTTAGCTGGAGCGACGGCCGGATCGAGATTACCAAGCACTTCCGGTTCGATCACTCCTACGTCGTCGGCGTAGAAACGACAGCAGCCCTCAACGGCTCGCCCATTCATGTCGGACTGGCCTGGCGCGGCGGCTTCGGCGACCTGACGGTGACCAATCCCATCCCGGTTGAGACAGTCTTTACGTATTACAGCGAAATCGGCGGAAAGCTCGTGACCTTTCCGCACAAAAAATTGGAAGGACCGGAGAGCTGGGGCAGCACCTGGGCGGGTGGAAAGTTGTACGCCGGAATTCAGGACCGCTACTTCACGGCGGCGTTTCTGCCTCCGCTTGATTCGCTTTCGACGCCGCTCCTAACACGTTACTGGAAGGTCATGCGTTCCATCGTGGCAGATGGCAAAGAGCAGACCGAACCCGTGCCGGAAGTCGCGGCGGCCACCGAAAGCCATCCGATGCGCCTGCGCGTGTTCGTCGGGCCGAAGGACTACGACCTCCTGAAGGCCATGCATCCACCGCTGAATGCGCTGGTGCAATTTGGCTGGTTGGAATTCATCGCCGACCCGCTCTTCCACGCCCTCAAGTACCTCTACAGGTACATTCCGAACTGGGGCTGGGCGATTGTGGTGCTCACGCTCATCATTAACATGGTGCTGTTTCCGCTGCGCATCTCTAGCTACAAGACCACACTGAAGATGCAGCGCGTCGCGCCAGAGATCAAGCAGATCCAGGAGAAATACAAGAAGTACAAGCTGAACGACCCGCGCAAGGCCGAAATGAACAAGGAAGTCATGGCCGTGTACCAGCGCGAGGGCATCAACCCAGTCGGCGGCTGCTTCCAGATGTTTTTACAGATGCCGATCTGGTTCGGCTTGAACACGGCGCTGCGCTACGCGATCGAACTACGTCATGCGAGTTGGCTGTGGATTACGGACCTGGCCTCGAAGGATCCCTACTATGTCCTCCCGGTGCTGGTGGGCGTGACCATGTACCTCGTGTCGAAGATGACCCCGATGACCGCGACCGACCCCCAGCAGGCCCAGATGATGAAGCTCATGCCCATCACCTTTTCCGTCATGTTTGTTATTTTTCCGTTCTCGAGCGGCTTGGCGTTGTATATTCTCACTAGCAGCCTGGTAGGTATTCTGCAACAGTGGTACCTGAACCGGACTCACCCTCTTCCCGCCCCGGTCAAACCCACGCGCGCAAAGAAGTAAGCGCGCCGCGCTGAGCGTAGAGGCCCAAACAGGCCTGGCGGGCGTCTCATGAGCAAAGATTTCGTACACGACGGAAAATTAGACCGCGAAGGCGCTGCCGCGGCTCTTCGCGAGTTTCTCGAAAAAGTGCTGAAGGCGGCCGGGCTCGAACTGTACGCGAAGGTACGAACAGCGGCCCCGGCCAACCAGGCTGGCGAGGGCGAAGCGGAGATTTTCGCGGATCTGGACGGACGGGATCGCGAGATCCTGCTGGCCCGCAGCGGCGAGGTACTGAAAGCCCTGGAACATCTCGTCTTTCGCGCGCTAAATCTGGAACCTGCCTTTCATGAAAAAATTCACCTGGATTGCGGCGGCTACCGCGCGCTGCGGTTCGAGGAATTGCGCATGACGGCGCGCGTGGCCGCCGAACGGGTGCAGACTTCGCACCAGCCATTCCGCCTGAATCCTATGTCCTCGCGCGAACGAAGAATCGTACACCTCGCGCTGAAGGACATGCCCGGCGTGCGCACCGAAAGCGTCGGCACAGGCGAGGACCGCCAGGTCGTCATCCACCCGTCGAAAGATGATGCCGCCTCGAAGCGCTAGTTCGCGTCTTGCATCGCAAGTAGACTAGCGGCTAGCGCCTCACCCAGCCTTGCGAGAGAACCGCCCCGTCCGGCGCGAAGCGCACGCGGTAGGTAAACGAAGCGGGGCGGTCCCGGCGAATCTGCGCAAACCGCAAGTCAGAAAACTCGACGACGGCGTCGTTGCCGTCCTTACGAAAACGCGTGACCGGGAAGCGCGCAAACCATAACACCTTCTGTACCTCGGGAAGCCGGCGCGCTTCCTCAACGAACTGATTTGGAAAAGCATCGGGATAATAGGTGTGTTCGAGGATCCGGGGGGCCACGGTGTTTCCGCCCAAAAACAATCCGTCCGCCAAATTCATGCGCATTTCGTATACACCGCGTGGCGCTCGCACCAGTCCGTCCCACCGCCAAAGAGATGGTGGAAGCGGCAGTGCGCCGATCGCCTCCACCTGAATGCCCTGCTGCGAGGCAAACCGTTTCACACGGCCGTAAGCCACATGGTGGGCGTAGCTGGCAGCAAGAACGTAGGCAATCGCCACGGTGAGGCCTAAGCGGTTCCAGCGCTCGTAGGAAACCCGCGCGCCAAGCCCACCGATCGCCGGAAAGAGAAACAGCACAGCGAAAAGCGCCGTGGCAACGACAACGACCGTGTCGGAAACCGGCGCGCCGACAAATAGCCCAATTCGAGAGATGACGAAGGGTGCGGGGCTGAAAATGATGAACATTACAATCGCGCGGCGCCTGGCATGCTCGGGATCTTCGAAAGTCCAGGCCAGCAACTGCGGCAGCAGCAGAATCGCGGTGAAGGTAAAGTCGACGATAAAAAGAATATCCCAGGCCGGGCGGGACCATTCAAGCGGCGACCAGATCATCGTGCCGAACGTGGTCACCAGGTCGAGAAGGATGTGGCTGAGGATGCCCACGGCAAAGAGTCCGGTGAGCGCGGTGAACGAAGGCGCTTCGCACTTGCGCCAGCGGGCAAGGGCCAGAACGACGGCGGCCAGGAGAACCGACCAGACGGGAAGAAGCAAGAGCGAGTGCGTGATGCTGCGATGCCAGGTGATCATGAGCAACGGATCGCGTGAAAAAAAGTCCCGCAAAACGTCGGAGTCCGGAAAAATCGACCCGAGCATCAGCGCCCAGGTGGCGAGCCGTCGCTTGTCCATCGCGGTGGGAGGGAAGAGGTCGCGGCCGCCAAAGGCGGCTTTGCTGATTAGCGCCCCTGCGATCCCGTGAGTGATCGTGTCCATCGAGTCTTGCGCGACGATCCTTTAATCCGTTGCCGGCAAAATCTTACGCCGTCTGTCATTCCGGCCGCGGAGCCCGGGCTTTTTTCTCCGCCCTGGGCGCTTAGGAAGGGCGGCCGCAGCGGAGGCCTCGCGGCGCAGCGCGATACCTTGCCGTTCTCAGACAACCAATAGCAGCGGCGAAGATTTTGGCAGAACGCGGCCGATGTGCGCTGCCTGAATACCATGTTCGCGCAGCATCGCGAGCGCGGACTCAGCGGCCTCTTCCGCGATGGCGACCAGCAAACCGCCCGAAGTTTGCGGGTCGAAGAACAAAGCCCGATTCTCTTCCGGAATCTCCGGAGCAAATCCAATGCAGTCGCGCAAGAACTCGCGATTGTTTTTGAGCCCACCCGGAATCAGGCCTTCGCGCGCCGCTTCCAGCGCGCCAGAAAGCAGCGGCACAGCATGCCAGTTGAATTCGAGCGAAACCGCGGGCAGGCTTGAGGCCGGATCACCCAGAGCCATTTCGCGCGCGTGGCCCAGCAGGCCGAAGCCCGTCACATCGGTTACGGCGTGAATCGAACGCTGGCCGGTTTTGTTTTCGACCTCATGCAAGGACTCGGCAGCGACACGATTCAGTCGGCTCATCGACGCGATCGCGGCTTCGATCGAAGCTCCCGAGGCGCGCTCTTTCTTGATCGCCGTCGAGATCACGCCGGTGCCGAGCGGTTTCGTTAGCAACAGCGCGTCATTCGCCTGCGCGCCCACGTTTCGCCAGATTTGAAGCGGGTTGATTAGGCCCGTCACCGCGTAGCCGAACTGCATGTCGTCGTTGCGGATCGAGTGCCCGCCGATGACCGTGCATTTCGCTTCATTCATTTTTTCGAGGCCCCCGCGAATAATCTGCTCGAGAATCCCTGGATCGCCTTTTTCCGGAAAACCGACAATTGAGAGGGAGCACAGCGGCCGGCCGCCCATCGCGTACACATCGCTCAGCGAATTCGCCGCGGCGATCTGTCCGAAAGTGAAAGGGTCGTCGACGACGGGTGTGAAGAAGTCCACCGTTTGCACCAGCGCCAAACCCTCGCCGAGCAGATACACCCCGGCGTCGTCGTTGGTGCTGAAACCAACGAGCACGTTTGGATCACTCGGCAACGGTAGGCGCCGTAATATTGAGTCCAGCGTCCCGGGACTCAACTTGGCCGCTCAACCCGCTGCCTTGACCATGGCCGTGAGTTTCACGGAATCGGTCAAGCCACACCTCGCTCTGCTGCCTACCGATTATAACGATGCCGCGGATTTCCTGCTTGGCACGGCATGGAAACTTGGCCGCGCGGACAACTTGCGCAAAGCGACCGGAAAATGTTCTGATCGGGCCATGCCGTGGGATTTCTGGCTGATCTTCCTTCTCCTCGGTGTGCTCATCCCCTGGAGGGGCCGGGCGCGGCTGCGGCGTCTGCTGGCGAAGCCACCCCTCGGCACGCTCGAGAAATTGGTTCTGTACGCATCCACGATCGCCTTCCAGTGGATCGCTCTCGCCGCCGTGGCTTGGCGGGCGCTCGGACGCGGCTTGACGCCGGCCGAGTTGGGCCTGGAGCACCAGCGTAGCGGCGAAATCATCGTCGCGGGACTGGTCGGTGCGGCAGCGCTCGGGAGCTTTCACTGGTTCAATCTGCGCCGCCTCGGGCGGATGACGGGTCCGACACCGGAACGGATGCGGAAATTGGCGGAGCGCATTCTGCCGACCAAAACGGTCGAACTGCTGCCCTACTGCGCACTCGCGGTTACGGCCGGAGTCTGCGAGGAGTTTCTGTACCGCGGATTTGCGATGGCTGCATTACAGCGGACGGCCGTGCCCGTTTGGCTCGTGGTGATTCTTACGGCAGCGCTTTTTGGCTTGGCGCACGCCTACCAGGGCCCTAACGGTATCATGGCGACAGGTTTGATGGGAATTCTCTTCGGGCTTGCCCGATTGGCCTTCGGCAGTTTGGCGCCTATGATGCTATGGCATGCCGGAGTGGACATCGTGGCGGGCATTGCCGGGCCTCGCTTCCTCCTGAGCACCGGGGAGTGCGCGTAACACGCGCTGAATCAGCAGAATACATGTTTAGAGTTAACTGATATGGCAACAGAAGTTGAAAAGCCCCTCTCGGAAGAGATAATTCGACGAGCGCTCCGCGACTTTCAGATCACACTGAGCGACATGCAAGTTACTTGTATTCAACAATATACAAGGATCCTGCGGCACTGGAATGAGAAACTGAATCTGACCGCCATCAAAGACCCTCTCGAGATACTACATCGTCATTTCTGCGAATCCATGTACGCGGCCGTGGCGGTTCCGATCAACTCTGGTCGGCTCGCCGACATCGGCTCTGGCCCCGGCTTTCCGGGGTTGCCCCTCAAAATCTTGCGACCCGAGTTGCAGCTGGTCCTGGTCGAATCGAACATCAAAAAGGG
>DATFTB010000320.1:0-4295 GCA_035262325.1 Candidatus Acidiferrum sp. | reverse complement strand
GTCTTCGTCCACGGCCTCTGGGCAGACGGCTCTTGCTTCAGCAAACTCATCCCGACCCTTCTGGCCGAGGGACATGAGGTGATCGCATCTCAGCACGGACTCGATTCGCACGCCGAGGATGTCGCCAACGTGAGAAGGACTCTGAAGCGGGTCAGCAGTCCCGTAGTCCTGGTTGGGCACTCTTACGGCGGCTCTGTCATCACTGCGGCGGGCACGGACCCGCGGGTGGCTGCACTCGTCTATATAGCTGCATTTGCGCCCGACGCGGATGAAACGACACAGAGCCTTCAGGGAAAGTTCCCAGCCACAGATATCTTCTCCCATATCGAAATTGCAGACGGGCGGGTGTGGCTGAAGGCAGACGGTGTGTCGTCATTCGCGGGCGATCTACCAGAAGAGGAACAGAAACTCATTTGGGCTACGCATGCAGCGCCCACGGCAGATCTGTTCAATCAGAAGGTAGACGGTACAGCTTGGAGATCGAAACCGAGCTGGTACATCGTTGCCAGCAGTGACCGTACCATCCAACCCGCCTTGGAGCGTTTCGTCGCAAAGCGTATGGGAGCGAACACCTTCGAGACCGACAGCAGCCACGTTCCGATGCTGTCCCAGCCCGACTTTGTGCTCGACGTGATCCGAAAGGCCGCAGAAGCGGTGACGGAAAAGACAGCGACTGCGTAGGGCTGTGATATCGTCACTCCCCACGCCATCCACACCTATTGCCAATACCTCATGTGCAGAAAGGGATCCTTTCTAAATGGAGCCGAGACAGCGTAAAGCAATGACCAGAATTGCGTTTCTGGGTCTGGGCGCGATGGGCTCGCGGATGCCTGCCAATCTGCTGAGGTCCGGCCACGCTCTTACCCTGTGGAATCGGAACCCCGACGCCGCCGAAACGTCGATAGCCGTGGGCGCCGGCAACACCCTTGAGAAGGGTCCATCGCTGGGAATCGACATGGCAGATCGACGATCCGTCGTCGCAGAGCACAGCCCGCGTATACACCCGCACGGAGGCACGACATGAAGATCGATCTGACAGGGCGCGTCGCGCTCGTCACGGGCTCCACCGCCGGTATCGGCAAAGCGATCGCAGCGATGCTCATGCGCGCGGGAGCCGAAGTCATCGTGAACGGATTGGATGCCGCGCGGGTGGACGCCGTCGCGACCGAGCTCGGTGCGCAGGGTATCACAGCGGATGTCAGCACGAGCGCGGGGGCGCAGGAGATCTTCGACCGAGTGCCACGTGTCGACATCCTAATCAACAACGTAGGCATCTTCGCGGCTAAGCCGGCCTTTGACATAGACGACGATGGGTGGCGGCAGATGTTCGAGATCAACGTGCTGTCCGGCATCCGCCTCACGAGGCGCTACGCGCCGGGGATGGCCGAACGCCGTCACGGTCGGGTGGTCTTCATCTCCAGCGAGGCCGGTGTGCAGCCTCCGAGCAACATGGTGCATTACGGCGTGACCAAGACCGCGCAACTGGCGGCCTCGCGAGGATTCGCGCAGGCTCTCGCAGGAACGGGAGTTACGGTCAACTGTGTCCTCGCGGGTCCGACGATGAGCGACGGCGTCCTCGCGATGTGGGATGACATCTACCCCGGACTCAGCCGCGCCGAACAGGAGGCGAGGTTCATTGCGGAAGGGCGGGCGGCTGGCTCGCTGCTCGGTCGCGTCATCCGACCGGAGGAGATCGCCCACCTGGTGACCTACCTCGCGTCCGACTTCGCCTCGGCGACGACCGGGCGCGCACTCGGGGCTGACGGCGGACTCGTGCCGACGATCATCCCCTAGACGGACCGCCGGAATCTCGGGCTCGAGCCGCCCTGAGCGAATTGCAGCGAACGGAATCACGAGAGTCTGTGAAGGAGATCAAGCATGAGCCAAAGAATCCATCGACGTGGTTCATTACCGGCTGTGCGACCGGGTTCGGTCGGGAGCTTTCACACTTCGGTGCACATGCCTTCGTAAACGCACAAACCGTCTGGATCGAGAACGTCTAAGTCAACTCTTTTGAGGAGAAATCATATGAGCAAGAAATACACCGGTCACTGTGCCTGCGGCCAAGTGACGTACGGGTTCGATACCGAGCCGACTTTCATCGCAAACTGCCACTGCACGGATTGCAAGCGGGCGTCAGGTGGACAGATGGCGACAATCGCGTTGGTGCCTGACACGGATTTCACCGTGTTCAGCGGAAACACCAAGAGCTTCTCCTACGGTCCGAATACCGAGACCTGTGCGGGCAAGGGGCTCGATCGCGTCTTCTGTGCAAACTGCGGTTCCAGGTTGGTCAGCAACAACCTGAAGGACTTCCCTGGCTACGTTTTCGTGCAGCAAGGCACTCTCGATCGCCTCGACGAGTGGTTCGCGCCGAAAGTCGAGATCTTTACGTGGAGCCGCGAGAAGTGGATGCTGCCGCTCGACCTCCCACAATTCGACCACGGGCCCAGTTGAATGGTAACCGTCGATAGCAGAACTATCCAACGCTTTGGAGGACACCATGCAAATTAGAGACGCCTTACTAAACGGCCCGCTCGGCTTCGGCGCTGCGCCGCTCGGCAACATGTTTCGTAACATCTCCGACGAGGAGGGAGCTGCCACCGTAGATGCGGCTTGGAAGCAGGGAACGCGCTATTTTGACACCGCGCCGTTCTATGGCGCCGGCTTGTCGGAGATCCGGCTCGGCAGGGTGCTGGCCAAACACAAACGTAACGACTACTTGCTCAGCACCAAGGTTGGCCGGTTGATTCTCGACGAAGCTGAGACGGAAGCGTTATTCCATCGTGCAGGCGCCGTTCCCCGTCTCGGGATACCTGTCCACGCTGCGCGTCCAGCCGGCCGCCGACGGAAACCGCTCCCGAGTGGAATGGTCGGGGAGGTTCACACCCGAGGGGGTAAGCACCGCGGAGGCCTCACGGCTGGTCCGGGGCATCTTCGAGGATGGGCTGAAGGCACTGGCCATTAAGTTTACATAGATGAAGGAAGGTCCAGCCGATGTACGAACCGAATCAAAAGCGATACGAGAGCGCACTCTTTCGCCAGTGCGGCAAAAGTGGCTTGGTGCTACCGGCCATTTCTTTGGGGTTCTGGCAGAACTTCGGCGGAGTGAATGTCTTTGAAACTTGCCGCGCAGTCGTCCGGCGCGCGTTTGATCGAGGAGTAACTCACTTCGATGTGGCGAACATGTACGGCCCTCCTAACGGCAGCGCTGAGGAAAATCTAGGAACGATTTTGAAGAAAGACTTCGGCCGGCGTCTGCGCGACGAGTTGTTGATCTCCACAAAGGCGGGGTACGAAATGTGGCCAGGACCGTACGGCATCGGCGCCTCAAAAAAGCACGTCGTCGCATCTCTGGACCAGAGCTTACGACGGTTGCGTCTGGACTACGTGGACATTTTCTAGGCGCACCGTCCCTGGCCTGAGGTCCCAATGGAAGAGACAATGTCGGCCTTGGCCCAACTCGTGAAGCAAGGGAAGGCCCTGCATGTGGGGATTTCTTCCTACAGCCCGGAGCGAACGAGGCGTGCCTACGAACTTTTGAAGAACGAAGCTGCGCATATGCTCATTCATCAGCCGTCCTACTCGATGCTAAACCGGCACATCGAAAATGGCCTTCTAGATCTACTCGGGGATCTTGGCGTCGGCTGCATTGGTTTCTCCGCGCTGGCACAGGGGTTGTTGACCAATAAGTACATCAACGGGAATGGGTCGAATGGGCGCGCGCCCGAAAGGGAAACTTTCTCAAAGGACTTCTTGTCCGAGAAGAATCTCAAAAACGTTCGCGGGCTGGCGGCAATCGCAACGAAGCGAGGGCAAACGCTGGCCCAGATGGCGATAGCGTGGGTGCTTCGCGATGACCGCGTAACTTCTGCTTTGATCGGCGCTCGTAATGTCGATCAATTGAATGACTCCCTCGACGCGCTTAAGAAACTGGAATTTGGCGACGACGAACTGGGCGAGATCGACCGGTTTGCCAAGGACGGCGGAATTGATCTTTGGCGTGAGACATCCGAACTTTGACTCAAAGGAAGTTCTTCAAATTTGATGAAATCAACGAGAACCTTAAGCTGCTCAAAAACGGGCGACATTGTTGGCAGAGCCGTGATGAAGTTCTGACTACATCTTTGGGCTGAAAGTGAAAAGCTTACACGCTGATCCGCACGTTCAACTTAGTGAACGTCCTCGTTTGCCAGATTTGCCGGAAGGCCGATTTGGCCGGCTCTTTCCCGAACTACCTTGCCAAAAAGCAACTGGCGACGAACTACTAAAGTATGGCGCTGCGGGTGGTCCGA
>DATFTB010000319.1:0-4264 GCA_035262325.1 Candidatus Acidiferrum sp. | reverse complement strand
TCCCCACCACCACAACCTTCGAATTTGAACTCGTCGCCAGCTTTTCCGTCGCCTCAATCCCTTTCCATTCGAGCAATTGCGGACTGATACCCTGGGTCACAATCTTCTGAAAATCCGCAATGCCCTGCGCTTCGATCCTCTTCCGTTCGGCTTCTTGCTTCTCTTTCTGCAGGATGAAACTCATCCGCAACGCGTCCTGTTCCGCTTGCTGCTTCGCTTCAATTGAACTTTTCAGCATGGCCGGGAGCTGCACATCGCGCAGCAGCACATTTTCAATGATCACTCCTCGCGGCGCCAGTTGCGCAGTCAGTTCTTCCTGGATCTGCTGTTGCACCAGTTCCCGGGCGTTCGTGTACAGCGCGTTCGCTGTGTGCGCCGATGTCGCCGCTCGTATCGCCGCGCGCAGCGTCGGCTCCACGATTTTTTCGGCATAGTTTGCGCCGACCTTCTGGTAGACCTCGGCCGCCTTCGATCGGTCCAGGTGAAACAGCAACGAAGTGTCGAGCGCCAGAATCAGCCCTTCATTCGAGGGCACGCTGGCGCTCTCTTTCACCGATTGCGTCTGGATCGAAAGCCTCTGCACGGACTTCAGCGGGTTGATCACGTGCATTCCCTCGCCGAGCGTTTCTCCCGTCACTCGCCCGAACAGGGTCAGCACGCCGACGTGCCCCGTGGGCACCGAAACTACGCTCGCAAACAGCAGGATTAGCAGAAGCACGAGTCCCAGTCCCCGCAAAAACTTTGAGGCGAATCCTCCGAGGCTCGGCATCGCCGGCATATTGCCTCCCAAATCAAACCCTCGCGCTCCACTCGTCATTTTGCTGTCCTCCGCAGTGCTCACACTCGCGCACTCTTCTCTTCTTCTTTTACTATGCCCGCATCAGCCTTTTCCTTTGGCCCGCTTCCTCGCTGCGAATCCGCCAACAGACCGTTTTGTTCGCCCGGCTTGAGATTTGCTCCGAGCCGGGCTTGTTCATTCTTCTCGATTTTCCGCGGCTCTTTTTTTCCACAGCTTTGCAACACGACCACCACCGCTTGTGGCGCTTTTTCGTTGACACCATAGCCACTTCGCCACACAATTTTCTCGTTCTTTTAGCCCGAAAATTTCAGCCGTCTCAGGGAGCTCACACCCACGCTCGTGAGCGGATGGCTGCTGGGGGTTGGGACCTTATGTCCTTTTTGCCGGGCTCGACTGTGCAATGCATCAATCCAAATTGTGAAGCAAGGGGTCGCTGGGTCCGGGCTGAGCAAGTCTCCTCGGAACAATGCCCGAGCTGCGGCGAGAGCCTTCGCCATGTCCGCCCGCCCCTTGCGCCTCGCCATCATTTTCGCCCGCGCCCGGTGGCACCGCGTCCTCCACTCCGCTCGCACTAGCCCAGCCCACGGCACGTCCGGCACCACAGGCGGCATAACTTCATGCCGCCCTTGGTGTCAGTTCGTCAGAAACGCGTGCCGCAAAGGGAAAAAGGCCGGAAGCTTCCGCCCCCGGCCCTTTGTCAAGCGAAAATTTTATCGGCAGAACTGCTACGTCTGGATCATCCCGTTCTCGAGCAGCTCCTCGTCGCTCAGCCACAGGTCCGGTATGTTCGCCGACCCGAGCCGCAGAATATCCTCGAGCGCCCCGCGCACCTCGCGCAACCGGAAGTCCACGCCGATCTTCTCGAGCAGATCGATCAGCGACTGCGCTCCTTCGGCCAGCATCGCCTTGGGGCGAGACCCGGACTTGTCGAGGCGGTGATAGGTGACGATGTAGAAGGCGTTCGGCCCCGATCCGTGCCGCACGATGTGCAGAAACCCTCGTGCCTTCGGTTGCTTCGACGCGAGCTTTGCGGTCAGTGCGGAACCACTGGGGAGCGCGCTCATGCCGTTTCCTCCTTCGCCGTTTCCCGCATCAGCTGCACCCGCTCGTGCTTCCGCAATTCTCGCACTTGTAGCAGGCCCCGTTCGGCACCATCAGCATGCCGCATTCCGAGCATGTCGGCGCGCCCTCGTGCGCGTCGCGTGGAGAATTGCTCACCAGCCCGCTCGCGCGCGGCGCGACCGAGATCGGCACGGCCCCGCTCGCGAGCAAGGTTCCGGCAACGGTCGTTCCCTCGGCGGGCGCGGCCCCGGCGAGCTTCAGGTAATCCGCCGAAATGAATCTTCCGCCGAGCCACCGCGCGATGTAGTCCAGCACCGAAGTGGCGAAGCGGATATTCGGGTTGGCCGTGATGCCGCTCGGCTCAAACCGCGTGTTCAGCAGCTTATCGACCAGAACCTTCAGGGGCACGCCGTACTGCAAGCCGATCGAAAGTGTTAGCGCCAGGCCGTCCATGACGCCCGAGAGCGTGGAGCCTTCCTTCGACATCTTGATGAAAACCTCCCCGGGACGGCCGTCCTCATACATTCCGACCGTGATGTAGCCTTCGTGCCCGCCCACACTGAATTTGTGCGTCACGGAGTCGCGCTCGACCGGCAGTTTTTCCCGCTGCGTGCGGGCAAACAGCTCACGTTGCACCGGCTCCGCTATGCCTCCCGCCTTCTTGTCTTCCTTGTTGTTGCCCGCGGCGTTCAGCGGCTGCGAACGCTTCGAATTGTCGCGGTAAATGGCCACGGCCTTCAGCCCCAGCTTCCACGATTCAATATACGCGTTCATGATGTCTTCGATGGTAGATTGTTCCGGCATATTGATCGTCTTGCTGATCGCACCCGAAAGGAACGGCTGGGCGGCCGCCATCATCTTCACGTGCCCGCGCCATGCAATCGACCGGCCGCCCGTCGTCGCAAGCGAGCAATCGAACACCGGCACATGCTCGCTCTTTAGGTACGGCGCTCCATCGATCTTGCCGTTCTTGTCAACGTAGCTGACGATCTCGCTGCTCTGCTCCGGCGTGTAGCCGAGCTTCATCAATGCCTGCGGCACCGTGTTGTTGACGATCTTGATGACGCCGCCGCCCACCAGCTTCTTCATCTTCACGAGAGCCAGGTCCGGCTCGATTCCCGTCGTGTCGCAGTCCATCATGAAGCCGATCGTGCCCGTCGGCGCGAGCACGGTCACCTGCGAATTCTTGAACCCGTGCTTCTCGCCGAGCTCGAGCGCCGTGTCCCAGGCCCCTTGCGCGCCCATGTACAGATCGCCTTGCACGTTCTCCGGCTTGATGCCGCGCATGGCATTCCGGTGCATGCGAATCACGTCCAGCATCGACTCGCGGTTCACCGCAAAGCCCGGGAACGGCCCCATGCGCCCGGCCACGCGCGCCGACTGCGCGTAAGCCTCGCCACACATCAGCGCCGTCACGGCGCCGGCAACGTCACGCCCTTCGTCCGAGTCGTAGGGAAGCGCCATGGACATCAGCAACGCGCCGAGGTTTGCATAGCCAAGCCCCAGCGGCCGGAAATTGTGGGAATTTTCGGCGATCTTTGGCGTCGGGTAGCTCGCGTTGTCCACCAGGATTTCCTGCGCCGTGATGGTCACGTCCACCGCGTGCTTGAAGGCCTCGACGTCGAACTGCCCGTTCGGGCCCAGGTACTTCATCAGGTTCAGCGACGCCAGGTTGCACGCCGTGTCGTCGAGGAACATATACTCGCTGCACGGGTTGCTCGCGTTGATGCGCGCCGTGTTCTTGCAGGTGTGCCAGCGGTTCACCGTCGTGTCGTACTGCATGCCTGGGTCGCCGCAGTGCCAGGTCGAATCCGCGATCTTGTACAGCAGGTCGGTCGCGCCGAGCTTCTCGTTCGGCTGACCGTCGATTACGTTCTTCGTCCACCAGTCCTTCTTTCCTTCCACCGCGCGCATGAATTCATCGGTCACGCGCACCGAATGGTTGGCGTTCTGGAAGAAGATCGAGCTGTACGCCTCGCCGTCGATCGAGGAGTCATACCCCTGCGAAATCAGTACGTGGGCCTTCTTCTCTTCCTTCACCTTGCAGTCGATGAATTCCACGATGTCCGGATGGTCGATGTTCAGGATCACCATCTTCGCCGCACGCCGCGTCTTTCCGCCACTCTTGATCACGCCGGCGAAGGCGTCGAATCCCTTCATGAAGCTCACCGGCCCCGATGCGATTCCGCCGCCCGACAACGATTCCTTGCTGCCTCGCAATGTCGAAAAATTCGTTCCCGTTCCCGATCCCCACTTGAACAGCATGCCCTCGGTCCGAGTCAGGCCCATGATCGATTCCATGCTGTCCGCGACCGAGTTAATGAAGCAAGCCGAGCACTGCGGCTTCGGCTGCACGCCGACGTTGAACCACACCGGCGAATTGAAACTCATCTTCTGCTCCAC
>DATFTB010000318.1:0-2452 GCA_035262325.1 Candidatus Acidiferrum sp. | reverse complement strand
ACGGCGTCCAGAACGCGCTCCTTGAAAAATTCAGCGTTGGCGAAGAACAGAGGCGCATCCCACCGAAACAGGACTAGGCCTGGAATACGGCGTGCATCCGGATATCTCGTGATGTCGTGATAGCCTTTGACGCCATGCGCGCGGCCCAGTATGGCGAAGTGCGGGCGCCAGCCGTCCCATAAAAACTCAGCGATGGCGATTGCGATGGCGAGACCTATTCCTGGGATAACTCCGAGCACCGCCACTCCAACAAAACAGACCATCGATAGCCAGAACTCCCATCGCTGAATGCGATAGATTCGCCTGAGGTCGGCGACCTCAATCAAGCCGATCGCGGCTGCGATGACGACGGCGGCCAATGCGGCGGTCGGCAGATTCTGGAGGAGGTTTGGCGCGACGAGCAGAAGGGCTGCGATGGCAAGCGCGCCAACGACGCTCGTCAGTTGGGTGCGCGCGCCAGCGGCCTCCGCAACGGGAGTGCGCGAACTGCTGCTGCTGATCGGGAACCCTTGAAAAAAACCGGCTGCCAGATTGGCAGCGCCGAGTCCCACCATTTCCTGGTTGGGATCGACGTGGGTGCGCAATCGTGCGGCATAGGAACGCGAAAGCACGCTGGTGTCGGCAAATGATACGAGCGCCACCGCGCAACCGCCGATCAGCACCGGAACAATGTCGGTGTAGGCGATCCAAGGAATGCTGAAAGCCGGCAGCCCTTGCGGGAGAGGACCCTGAACTGCCACGCCATAACGAGCGCCAAGACCTAGCGTTCCGACGATAACGGTCGCCCCGACCACCGCAATCAGAATGCCTGGCAGCCGCTTGTTGTTCTTGAGCAGCAGGATCACCATCAATGTACCGAAGCCGATCGCGAATGTTACCCACTTCGTTTTTCCTTCAAGGATTGCATCCGCAATCGCCCACAAGCTCCGCAAAGGTCCTTCACTCTCGATGGAGAAGCCGAAGAGCTTCGGCAGCTGGCTGATCAATACGGTCAATGCAATGCCGTTCATGTAGCCGTATCGGATCGGCTTACTGAGAAGCTCGGTCACAAAACCGAGACGCGCGAGGCCCGCCAGAATGCAAACCGTTCCCGAAACGATGGCCATCATGCCGGCCAGGCTCACCGCGCGAACAGGATCGCCACCTGACAACGGAACAACAATGCCAAGGATGACAGCTGCCAGAGCGGAGTCAGGTCCCAGCACAAGAATGCGGCTCGGGCCGAACAACGCATAGGCCAGCAAGGGTATAATGGTTGCGTACAGACCGAAAATGCCCGGCAGGCCCGATGCCTGCGCGTAGGCAATCCCAACCGGAACGAGCATCGTCGCCAGCACGATTCCAGCGAAGATGTCGTGCGGAAGCCACCCCGCCTCATATCGACGGAAGGTGTCGATCCCTGGTAGCCAGCGGATCCAACTCTTCACTTGGCCCGTGCCCCCGTACCACTTGTGACAAGACTAGAGGCAATCGGTCTAGCTACAAACCGGTTTAGGGTTACACCCTCAGCATGCAGGATAATGGCGGCTCGTTCGCTCTGGATCAAAGCAGACATTTGCAGTGCAAACAGTATGTCCACTTTACCCCCGAAAGCGGGCATATGCAGTGCAATGGTCCATGTCTGCTTTGGGCCAGGGTCAAAAGCAGACATGTGCACTGCATTAGCCCATGTCCGATACCCCCAATAGCGACCTCAAATGCGACGTATGGAATGTCCGTTAAGGGCCATAAGCGGACATTGCATGAGTGCAACTGTTCGCTCCTCAAACCATTGGTCTAGAACACGATGAAAGCTCTAGTAGTAGCCTGGTCGAGCGGCAAAGACAGCGCGTGGTCGCTGCATGAAGCACGTCGCTCGGGCAATTTCGAAATTATTGGCGCCTTGACAACGGTTACCGACGCTTTCGGCCGCGTAAGCATGCATGGTATCCGTGAAGAACTGTTACGGGCACAGCTTGAAGCGGCGGAGCTGCCCGCGTTCGTCCTGTACATTCCATTTCCGTGTCCCAACGAGGTGTATGAGCAAAAAATGTCAGCGGCGCTCGAGGACGCGCGCGCCTTCGGGGTCACGCACATGATCTTCGGCGACCTTTTCCTGGCGGACGTGCGGGCGTATCGCGAGCGACACCTTGCGGGCAGCGGCATTGCACCGGTTTTCCCAGTATGGGGTCGGCAGACCGCCGCGCTTGCACGCGAAATGATCGCTAGCGGTCTCGAAGCGCGCCTTTCTACTGTAGACCTGAAAAAATTACCGGGTTCGTTTGCCGGTCGAAAGTTTGATGGCTCACTGCTCGCCTCGCTACCGGCCGGCGTCGATCCATGCGGAGAGAACGGAGAATTCCATTCTTTTGTGTCGGCGGGTCCTATGTTCTCGCGCGATTTGACTATTAGGGTCGGCGAGACCATCGAGCGCGATGGATTCGCTTATGCCGATTTATTGCTGGCGTAGTTC
>DATFTB010000317.1:0-3788 GCA_035262325.1 Candidatus Acidiferrum sp. | reverse complement strand
AAGTCGCAGCGTCTGCTCCAATCGACCACCATCATCATCACCGCCAAGCACGGACAGTCGCCAATCGACCCCAACCGCTTCTTTCCTATCCCCGGACATTCACCTCTTAACAACGGTACGCCGCCCTCCGCGGTTCTCCTGCCCCCTAATCCTAACTTTCTCCCTGCAGTTTATAGCGACCCGAACAACGGCCTCGGACTGGCTGAGGACGACATTTCCCAGATCTGGTTAGCAGATTCAAGCGAAACTACGACCGCAGTAACGGCTCTGGACAAGGCCGCGACAGCGATCGGACTGGGCCAGATCTATTTTGGCGCCTCACTGGACACCCTCTTTAACCCACCCGGCGTTCCTAACGTTCCCGGCCGCTGCTGCAAGCTGCGAGCAGGGGGTGATCCGCGTACTCCCGACATCGTCGTGATTCCAAACGTCGGCGTGGTGTATACCGGAAACCTCAAGAAGCAATCCGAACACGGCGGGTTTGCATGGGATGATACCAACGCCATGCTGCTGGTATCGAACCCGGGCATCGAGCGACGGACCGTTAACAGCTTTGTGGAAACCACTCAAGTGGCTCCGACGATCCTCAAGATCCTGGGTCTGGATCCCAATCGCCTGGATGCCGTTCGCAAGGAAGGCACACCGGTGCTTCCCGGAATCGAATTTGAAGGTGACAACCAGCATCGTGACAACCAGCAAGGCGAAGACGACCAATAGGAACTGAACAATGGGCGCAGGAAATCCCTTCCTGCGCCCATTTTGTTTTCGAACCGTCCGTTAAAGATTACTGCTTGAATTGAACGCTCGCGAGGATGGACTCGAAGGCTTCCTTGAACTGGTCGTAATGGCGGTCGGGAGCAACAAAAACGAAGTAGTACAAGCCATCGGGCCGCGTTACGGTAACCAGCCAGTCGGTTTCGGGCCCGCCAATGGGCGATTCGTTCCTGAGGTAAGTGGACAGGCCGCGCTGCCCGCCAACGGCAATCTCTTTCGGCTCCTCCTTGACCTGCATGCCTTCATTCGACTGCTCGAGAGCCTCGATGACTTTTTGATGGTATGCCGTAGCAGGGTCGCTGCCAACAGGCGGCTTGCCCTCGATGCGCGCTACACTCGCGAGCATCCCGCATGCGATCGCTGCCTGCCCGTTACCGGTGTCGACGACGCCGCCAACTGGCACGAGCGCCAAATCATTTTTCTTTGAGAAGTTCTTCCAGTTGTCCGGATAAGCCAGCGAAGCCTTAGCAAACTTCAAAGCGGTCAGATTTCGAGACGGAGGGTCGACTTTCAGAGTGCCGGCGTGAGGCGGCGCGCTCGAACCGCTCCGAGGAGAGGTGTTCTTTGCGCCGGGCTTGTTCTTTGGCGGCAGTGGCAGGGCCATCACTTCCCTTTTGATTTCCTGAAATTCCATCGAATCCTTTTGCGCGCCGACCGAGGCACCACCCATCTTCTTAATTTCCTCGTTGACGCGTTCAATGCGGTGGTCGGGATTCGGATGGTCCGAGAAGAACTCGGGAGGTGCCTTCCCTGTAGCCTCAGAAGCGTTCAAGTTCTCGAAGAAAGCGGCCATGGCCCGCGGATCGTACCCGGAGTCATACAGGACTTGGGTGCCCATGACATCGGCTTGCGTTTCCGCGCCGCGCGAATAGCGCAGCAGTAGGCTGCTCGCGGCGAACTGCCCCACTCCCGAGGCCGCAGCCCCCGCAGCGCCTCCCAGGATGCCGCCCGCGACAGATAGCACTCCCGTACCCATCTGTGCATAGTGGGCTTTGGTCACCTGGTTCGTGCCGTGCCGCAGGGCCACATGCGAAAGCTCATGGGCCATCACGGCGGCAAGCTGTGCTTCGTTGTCAGCGGCCTCGATCGCGCCTCGGTTTACGAAAACAAAGCCACCCGGGAGGGCGAAGGCGTTGATGGCCTTGTCGTTAACGCAATGAAACTCCCAGGGATAGGCGATGCCGGAGGTGTTGAGATGGTCCACGAGACGTTTTCCGATTTTCGCGAGATAAGCATCCACCCTGGGATCATTGCACATCGGCATAGTCCGCTCGACATCATTGGCCGATTGGCGGCCCAGCTGAATGTCCTGTTGGGGAGTGAAGGAATTGATTCCGGGCTTGAGCTTGGTCTTGTCGGCAAGAAGAGCGGGAGCAAACAGAAGGACAAGAACCCCGAGCCCGAGCATGGCGCGTCTGTGGTTCGCTGCTGCGTCCATCGGTTGCCCCCAAGCTACCGTTCACGGCGCGGATGAAGCTTGCCCTCAAAATTATACTTTGACGCGGCAAGAGTAAAAGAGCCCGGGCGGTTTCCCGTCCGGGCCCTTGTGAGGAGGAGCAATGGAAAACTAGCGCGCCAGGCGAGGCGCGGGCTCGGGCGGCGCCTGAGCGGGCGCTTCGACCGCACGGCCTCCGCGGGCTTGCGAGGAGCGCTGCGGTGGCGCAACCTCGGTGCGGCGCACAGGCATGGTCAGGTTTTCACCTTCGCGAACGAAATTCAGCCGGTTTTCAGGACGGTTCCAGTCGATGCAGATCAGGTCGCCACAATGGACCTGCTCCGTGGCGAGGAGATTGGCCATCGGGAATACCACGTGGCGTTCAATCGCGCGTTTCAGGTGACGTGCGCCATACCGCTGGTCGGTTCCTTCCTGAAGCAGGAACTCCCGGGCAGACTCTGTGACTCGGAAGAGGAACTGGCCCTTCGCTGTCTCCAAAACGCGCTGCTGAACCATCGCGAGTTCGATGTCGAGAACTTGCTCGAGTTGCGCCCTGTGGAGTGGGTGGAACACCACAATTTTGTCGAGGCGGTTCATGAACTCGGGTGAGAACTTCCGGCGCGCCGCCTCGACCGCAGTACGCTCCACCTTCTTATCCAGGTTGGCCTTAGGCTTGTCGTCGGCTTTGACGAATCCGTAGCCGCCGCCCATGAGTTCCGTGATTTCGCCGCCGCCGAGGTTCGAGGTCATGAAGATGACCGTCTGCGAGAGGTCCACGCGGCGGTTGTCGCCAAGGGTGAGAGTTGCCTTGTCGAGCATGCCCAGCAGGAGCTGCCACAACGCGTCGCTGGCCTTTTCAATCTCGTCGAAGAGCAAGAAGGAAAGCTTCAGCTTGTCGGTGTGAGAGGCCGACAGCGCGTCCTGGGTGATCAACGGGTGGGTTTCGCGGTGGCCCAGATAGCCTGGGGGCGAACCGATCAGCTTGGCAATCTCGTGCGAATGCTGGAATTCGGCGCAGTCCACCTTGATGACCAGCCGGGGGTCACCAAAGAGAATCTCGGCCGCAGCCTCGACAATGCGAGTCTTGCCGGAACCCGTGGGCCCGAGGAACAACAGATTGCCAACGGGACGGCCCGGGGAATTCAGGCCGGCGCAAAAGACTTGGTAGAGGTCCACCAGAGCCTGAACGCCCTCTTCCTGACCGACAATCTTGGCGCGCAATGCCTGGTGGAATTCGCGCGTATCATTGCTGCGGATGCTAGGATCAAGTTGCTGGCGAACGGCTGCTCTCATGACATTATCCTCGGCCGCAAGCTCTAAATTGCTCTCGTCGCTCTCTCGAGAAGCTCGCGACCTTGGCGTCTCAGCGACGCGTACGGGCCACTAGGAGCATGAGGAATGCCAATTCTGACGCTGTAGTGTTGATTTGGAAACTTCCGTTCGTTCAATAACATACGACCGTATGAATCCTGGAATCTGTCTCAAGGCGTGAGACAGCAGTCGAAGACGGTGCAAAATTGAGAGCAAAAAACAGAATGTGTCACCTGAAATTGACAAAAAGCGGCGCTCACGCTTGCGG
>DATFTB010000316.1:0-3482 GCA_035262325.1 Candidatus Acidiferrum sp. | reverse complement strand
CACGACTGGCCCGGCTTTTGCAAGCGCTGTGCGCACGACTTCGGTGACGTCGCCTTTTTCCGTTTTCTCCATGTTCCCGTTTGCCAGTTCACGCACCCGGACGACATCGAGACCGTGCTTGTTCGCCGAGCCTCGAGCTTTCAGAAGTCGCGCGATTACTCCGCGCTCGAGTTCATCCTCGGCAAAGGCCTCCTTACCAACGATAGCCCCTCCTGGCAGCCGCAGCGCCAACTCATCCAGCCCGCCTTCCGCCACGAAAACATCGCCACTTACTCGGAAATCATGGCCAACTCCACGGCGGCGCATCTCTCCCGGTGGCGCGACCAGCAGACCTGCGACCTTCACCAAGAAATGGCCGAACTCACCCTCGACATCGTTAGCAAATCCCTTTTCGGTTCCAAACTCTCTCACGACACCCGCGCGATCGGCGCCGAAGTCTCCGCGGTGATGGACCGCTTCTTTTCGCAAGCCGCTCTTTCCTTTCTTATTCCCGAGGGTCTGCCTCTTCCCAAGCCCCCGCGCCTGCTTCGCTCGCGCCGGCATTTGAACCGTGTTATTTTCTCGATAATTCGCGAACGTCGCTCTTCGTCCGTGGCTTCAAAGGACCTGTTGCAAACTCTTCTCGATGCTCAGGACGAGCATGGCGCACGAATGAGCGATGTTCAACTCCGCGACGAGGTCATGACCCTCTTCCTCGCCGGGCACGAAACCACTTCCAACGCCCTCACCTGGACCTGGTATCTGCTCGCGCAGAACCCCTCGGTCGAACAGAGGCTCCTCGCCGAGCTCGATCAGGTGCTTGCCGGACGCCCGCCCTCTCTCTCTGACCTCCCTCGCCTTCCCTACACCGAAATGGTGGTCAAAGAATCGCTGCGCCTTTATCCCCCTGCCTGGGGAATCGGCCGGCGCGCAATCAGCGATGTTGAGATCGGGGGCTACCGCATTCGCGCGGGCACCAACGTTTTCATTCTTCAGTGGCTCACCCATCGCGATCCGCGCTTCTTCCCTGATCCCGAGCGATTTGATCCCGAGCGCTGGCGCGTCGATCCCGTTAAAAGCGGCCGCATTCCACGTTTTGCGTATTTTCCCTTTGGCGGAGGCCCTCGCGTCTGCATCGGGGCCGGCTTCGCGATGATGGAGGCGACGCTGCTGCTCGCGACAATCGCTCAGCGGTATCGCTTCACTCTTCTTCCCGATCCCCCGGTCGTGCCCTTTTTCTCGATTACTCTTCGCCCTCGCCACGGCCTGCCCATGCGTATCGAGCACCGTGATCGCGCGGCCCAACGCGCGTCCGCCTGAGCGCACCTTTCGGCAAGTGGCTCCTACAAAGATAGCTCCGGCTCAGGGAGAACGGGAATCTGTGCAGCTCGTCTCAAGCGAGTTCGCGCTGCTCTGATGGCAGTGGTCGCGGGGCAGAAAAGTCGGCTAGCTCTTCCTCTTAGAGCTTTTCGATCTCTTCCACCATCTGGCTCAAAAGCGCGTCCGCGACGTGTTCCACTTCCTCGCGGGCGTGGCGTTCTTTCTTTGATTCCCTACGCGCATTGGGGTCGTCAGGGTTGAGCCTGATTTGCTTTTTCGGAGCGGCTTGCCAATGTTGCGCCACCGGCACACCTTCTTCCGTGTAGGCGATCGCGTAGCTTACCTTGTTGGGCTGGCTCTGTGGCTGGTCGGCGTCGAGACTGGAATTTACGGTCACACCTACGTTGAGATCAAAGAAATAGTGCCAGGTTGAGCCGTAACTCGTTGTAAATGTACCAACGCCGGCAGCGGGTGAACCGGTTTGCGGCGGGGGGACTGCTGGGTTCGCAGCCTCCGGGCCACCTGACGTCGTCGCCGACGTGTAAAACACGATCAGATAGTTCCGCGCTCCTTGCATCGGCGTACCGGAGAAGCATACATCCAGCATGCGTTTCTGGTTCTTTTCGATCCAGTCTGCCGCCCACTTGGGCGTGCCCAGCACCAGCTTCTCGCCCTTCAGCCCACCGATCGTGACGTTCTTTCTGCAATCCGCCCGCTGGCCTTCCTGGAAACCGTCTTCGGGGGAAGGCGCGATCTGTTTCGAATGCGGAGGCTGGTTCGGATCGCGCACTTCCTTCGGAAGCGCGAATGTGCCCGTTTCGACGACACGCTCGCGTTCCATGTTTGGTTCGACATTTCCGGGCCAAATGGGCTGCGCATCTGGCTCTGCCCCCGGAGCGGGCTCCGCCGCGGGCGCTGCTTCTGCTGGCGAATTCGTCGCATTCGCCGGCGGTTCACCGGCCGGAGAGACCACAGCACCAACGGGAGGCGCGGTCACTACGCCCATCGTGACCGCCGGGCGGTTCGAAGAATTTTTGGGAGCGTTGGCGTCGTAAAACGCAGAGACTGGTGCATCGCTGCTAGCAGGTGGACTTGCGGCCGGTTGCTTGTCCACTTCGGTTGCGGCGGGCGGTTTCGAAGCGACCGCATCAGGTTGTGCGTCAGGCCGCCGCGCAGCCGCAGCTGTTTCGGACGCCCGCGAGGGCGCTGAGGTAATGGGCATTTCGTTCAGCGGTGCCGCAGCGGTTTCCGGGCTTGCCGGGGACGCAACTGCGGGTTCCTTCCCCTCGGAGGAAGAAGCAGGCGCAGCTTCCTCGCGTGAAGGAGCAGAGGTGATGACGATTTCGGCTGCCGGCGCTGGTCTGGACTCGGCTGCGGGCGGGACTGAGCCCGTCGGTGTCCGTGTCACTTCAACGGGCGGCGGTTCCCTTCGTTCCGGCGGAGGCGCACTCGGAGCAGGTGTGGCTTCCACCGGGGCTGATTCCGCCGGTGCCTTCGCAGGAGATATCGCAGGTTCGGTTAGCTCCGCTTTGCGGATGACGGCAGGTTGCGGCTTGGCAGCGGCATCAGCCGTAAAAGGCATTTTTGCCGCGGGCGTCGGAGGCGGAGAAGAACTAACGACTGCTGCTGAGGCTGGTTGCGGAACCGCTTCCGCCTCAGCCATCCTTTTGGCGTTCGCCCTGGCAGTTTCCGCAACGCTCATTGTCTCACCGCCGGGATCGCTGGCGTCAGGAGCAAGAGCGGGCTTCAGGGTCTGTTCTGTTTGAGCCGCAGCGCCGGGCGCCGGAGGAGGCGCGGGCGCGGCGGCACCCGTAGTCCCTGAGGCCTTCTCTGCGTTAGCTTCGACTGCCGCCGCAACTCTTTTTGCGCTGGCCTTGGCGGCGTCAACAACACTCGCTGGTTCATCCTCTGTTATTACCGCGCCCGGAAGCGGTTTCGGGGGTTGAGGCTTTGCAGCCCCTGCCGCGGCGGTCGTGCCGGCCTTCACCTTCTGGCAAACCAGGTCATCAACAACAACTTCGTCGGGCCCAACAAAGTTTCCCGCCGCCTCGAGGGAGCGGCAGTTCACGAGTTTGGACTCTTGGGCACAGACCAGGGCCGGGACAGTCGCTAAAAGCGAAAGAAAAAGCATCCTGCGAATCATGGCCAGGCTCCTACTGACAGGTATCTCAGATTCATGCAGT
>DATFTB010000315.1:0-2779 GCA_035262325.1 Candidatus Acidiferrum sp. | reverse complement strand
CAACTATCGCACCTACATCAAGATTCCCGAGGAGTTCAGACGCAAGCAGGAGGAAGGCACCCTGCCGCGTACCCTGTTTTTTGTAGCCAGACTGGTTCTCGGCATCGGTCTGCCGATCGCTGTGCTGGTGTTTTATTTCAGAAGCTTCCGTACCTCGCCGGATGCCAACGTCCCGTGGCGTCGAATTCTCTTGTGGGGCGGCGTTGGATTCGCCGCGTTTGCCCTCAGTCTTCTCTTTGGAAACAACTTCGCGCGGGATATGAGCTTGTACCCGACCGCACTCCCATTGAAGATCTACTACGCCCGTTTGGCCGTAAGTTACGTCCTCCCTGGCGCAGCCCTATTCGGCGGGTTAGTGCTGCTTTTTGGCCTGGCGTGGTATTTCTCGGTCCGGGCTTTCGGCGAAGATCGCGTTCCCACTTGGCTCGGCATGCCCACGAGCTACTATCGCGACGCTTTTTGCATCGGAATAGGGGGCGCCTCGCTTCTTGTCGGGTTGAAACACATCCTCGAAGCCCTCGCGCGCTCGTGGCCCACGCTGCACCGCGGCGTGCCTTCGAGCATCGGCGACCACTTCGACGCCGTCTTCCCCGGCCTTGGCGTTCTGGGCGATGCGATTCTACGCGCACTCTTCATCACTGGAATACTGGCCCTGGCCGGCGCATTTCTCGGCGCGGAGTTGCGCGTCCGTTGGTTGCGTCTCCTTCTCTTTTTTGCCATCCCGGCCGCGTTCATTTCAGACTGGGGCTCGCCTGCCGATTTTCTGAAGCAGTTTCTGGCCCTGCTGGCGCTGATGGCTGTGGTCGTCTTGGGAATCCGCCATGTGGCGCGATTCAACATGCTCGGCTGGTTTCTCGTGGTTGCGACGCTCGGCCTCCTGGGTGCGGCCGCCGAACTTCTGTCACAAGTCGATCTCTTTTATCGAGCTAACGGGTATATCATTTTGGCTATGCTGGTCGCTCTGCTGGCGTGGCCGCTGCTGGCCTGGAGATTAGGAGCGGAAAGGAGTTCGCGGGCTTGAATACGCGTGCTTCCGGTCTTGCCCATCCTGAGTTCCTGCGTGTGCTCACGGATGGGCCAAATGAGCGTCTAACGCGCTTGAGGTAGGGAGAGGGCGCGGTCCTCTTCCATGGACGCAGATTCCTCAACCTGGTTGGGTACAGTGAAATAGACCGGAAGCTGCGAAGAGAAATCGAAAATGCCATTACCCCGCTGTGCCTTGGCTTTGGCTAATGAATCCGGTCACACCAGCAACCCCGGTTCGGCGTTGGCAACCGTGATGTCCCTCGCCAACTCCGATGACGCTGCGCTTGTGCGCGAGGCCCAGGCCGGCAACCGCGCCGCTTTCGAGGAATTGGTTCACCGCTATGACCGCGATGTCCTTCGTCTGGCGCTAAATCTGATGAGGCGCACCGAAGATGCCCGAGACGTTTATCAAGAGGCGTTTCTTAAGGTCTACCGCAACTTGCATCGCTTTCGCTTTGAATGCAGCTTTTATACCTGGCTCTACCGCATCGTTACCAACGTCTGCCTCGACCATATCCGCCGCCGTCAGGCTCGCCCGGAAGACCAAGCGCCGGAACTTCACGCCGCGCAGCAAGAAGACGCGAGCACAGACTTTTTCGAGCGTCAGCGTGAGCAACGGCCCACGCTTGATCCGGAGCGCCATCTCCTCGGCGAAGAAATCAAAAAGCGCCTCGCGAGCGCAATGGAGCGTCTCTCGCCGCGCGAGCGCATCGTTTTCGAAATGAAGCACTATCAGGGCCTGAAACTCCGGGCCATTGGCGACGCACTTGGCACCAGCGAAGAGACCGTGAAAAACTCGCTCTTTCGCGCAACTCGAAAGCTCCGCAATGAATTGGGGGAACTCCGATGAATCCCTCCGGTGAAACCACACCCTGCGCAGAAATCGCTCCACTGCTTGTCTTTTACGTCTGCGACGAGTTGACGGAACAAGAACGCGCTGAGGTCGAAAAGCATCTAGCGACCTGCGATGAATGTCGCGCACAACTCTCCGAGGAGCGTGAATTTCACGGAACCCTCAGCGACCAGCCTTCCGCGTGCGATTTGCTTGATCCCACCGGACTGCTCCTCTCGCACTGCCGCAGTGAGCTCGCCGAAAAGATCGATGACCTTGCCCGGCCTCCGTCAAGGGAGCGCGCTTTCGGTTTGGGATGGATGCGGCGATGGATGGTGCTGCACCCGGCGTGGAGTGCCGCGACCCTGGTTGTTCTTGGACTTGCCGTCGGCGTGCAGTCCAACCAGTGGTTCTCCCCCTCAGGTGACGTCACCGCTGTCGAGCCCGTCAACGTTCGCCCAAGCCCGCGCTTCACCGAAGACCAACTCGCCAAGATGGAAGTCGCCGGTATCAACTTTACGCCTGCCGCCGGCAGCGGTTCCCAAAACGTCCGTGTTCAAATGAGCGCCGAGCAGCCCGTCGAACTGAACGGGAGCCTCGATGACAGCGATGTGCGTAGCGTCCTGACTTATGTCGTGAAAAGCGGCGAACGCTTCGATTCGGGCGTTCGCCTAGATTGCCTGGACGTTCTGAAGGCCCGCGCCGCCGATTTACAGGTCCGCAAGGCGCTTTTGACCGCCGCACGCAAGGACCAGAATCCCGCAGTGCGCTTGAAGGCCCTCGAAGCGCTTCGCGATTCAGCCCCGGACCGCGATGTCCGCGAGACTTTGCTCGATGCGCTCAAACACGACTCCAACCCGGGTGTCCGTGTCGAGGCTGTGAACCTGCTGGTGCGTTCGCTCGATAACCAATCCGCTGAGA
>DATFTB010000314.1:0-20587 GCA_035262325.1 Candidatus Acidiferrum sp. | reverse complement strand
GTAGCTGCCCCCGTAGTCAGGAAAAAGGCCCACTTTGGCGAAACTCTGCCCGAAGACCGCTTCCTCGACTGCGATACGAATATCCGCGGCGAGCGCGAGATTCATGCCCGCGCCTGCGGCCGGGCCGTTCACCGCGGCGATGACGGGCTGCGGCATGGTGCGGATTTTAAGAACGGCCTGCATGCCGGAGCGCAAGATGGGGGCGACTTCCTGGAAATCGCCCCGCGCACGACCCTGACCAATCATTTCCAGGTCGCCGCCGGCGCAAAACGCGCGCCCCGCGCCGGTAAGAATCACTACGTGCACACTGGAATCCGCAGCGATTCGCGAGATAGCGTCGTTGAGCGCGGTGGAGAGCTCGTTGTTGAGGGCGTTGAGGCGATCCGGGCGATTCATTGTCAAAGTGACAACGGCGTGCTCGCGGGATTCTAGGAGGACCGGCGCCCCGGGGACGGGATGGCTTGCCTGTCTCATCAGAGCCTCTTTCTTCACACCGCTAAAGGGCTTCAGTTTCCTGGACCTTCTTCGGCCGCTCAAGCAGCCGTGCAAGATTTCGAAAATGCTTGACCCGCTCCGCCTTGCCACGAGCGTTCTGGCCGCTGGTCGAGGGCAGGACATAAATCTGTGCGCCGTAAAGCGATCCCTTTTGCAGGCCGTATCTGCATTTGCGCTGAGCAAATTGCTCGTAGGTCAATTTGCCGTTGAAGGCAACGACGCGCGGCGCAAACTCCTCGAGTTTCTGTGCCAGAACAATGCGTCCTTCTGCAAAATCCTCGCGGTTAAGCTCTTCAACGCCCCTGGTGGGGCGCTTGACGAGGTCGGTGAGCCCGATACCAAACTCGATGACTCGCCGGTCGTCCGGATAGTCGAAGGGCTCGGGTACAACACCGCATTCGTACAGCATGGGCCAGAATTGATTTCCGCGCCCGGCGTAATAGTGGCCCGCGCGTACAGAGGATTCACTTGGATTGCAGCCCACAATCACAAGCTTCATTCCTTTTCTCAGGTAGTCCGGCAAGGTCTTCATTCGGTCTCAGCTTAATCTCGAAATCGGGGGACCTCTTAGAGTTTACTTCCCTTTGAAGCTGGCCGCGCGTTTTTCCACGTACGCGGCAAGGCCTTCCTTGGCGTCCTCGCTCGTGAAGAGCAATTGCTGCAGTTCGCGCTCAAGGGCCAGGGCCTCCGCAAATGGAATTTCGGTCCCCGTAACAACGGAGCGCTTGATGCGTCCGACGGCGCGCGACGCTTTGGAAGGCGGACAGAACTGCTTGGCGTAGGCTAGGGTATCCTCCCAGAACACCTCTTTCTCGTAAACGTAGTGCACGAGTCCGATCTCGAGCGCTTCTTCGAAACTGAAGGTCCGGCCCGTGGCCATCAGCTCGATGGCTCGAGCGCGTCCGACCGCGCGTGCGAATCTCTGCGTGCCCCCGGTTCCCGGAAGAACGCCCAGATTGACCTCCGGGAGCCCGACCTTGCCTCCCTCTTTCTTGGCGATTCGAATGTCACAGGCCAGCGCGATTTCGAGGCCTCCGCCAACCGTGTGGCCGTTAAGGGCGGCGATTACGAGCTTGGGCGTCTGTTCCAGCCGGCACAACGTCTCGTTGGCGTGCAAACAGAAGTAATATTTGAACTGCGGGTCGGCCTTTGTGAGCATCGGAATGCTTGCTCCCGCCGAGAAGAACTTTTCGCCGGCGCCCCGCAGGATGATCACGTGTACATTCTCGTCCATCCGGGCCTTTAGAATGGCCGCATCCAGTTGCTGCATCATCTCGTAGGTGTAGGTATTCGCCGGGGGATCATCCATCTCAAGAATCGCCACGCCTTCCTCGATGCGGTATTTCACGACTTCCTTGGTCGCAATGCCGGTTGTGCTTGCCATGGGCTCTCCTGATCTCTCGGTTAGAAATCCGAGCTTTCAATCTCCGGTTCGGGCTCGAGACTCGCTAGCATATAGCGCCGCTTTTTCTTCCAAGACTCCGTTCAGGAAGATGGCCACGATGCCATTCGTCAGTTCCTCGGCGCCAGGATCGATCTCTGGGTTGTGCCACTTGTAAACCCAATTCATCATGCCGAAGAGGCTCAAAACGGCAACGCGCGGCGGGATACCGGGTGCAAGGCCCTCTGCCGCCACCCCGTCGAGGATTTCGCATGCCAAGGCGTAATAGCGGCGCTTGATGGCCGCTACCTCGTCGCGAAGGGGCGGATCGAGGGCCTCCTCCTCGTGCGCCAGAACCTTCATTTCGCTCGGATGGGAGAGGAAGTACTCGATGTGGTTCTGGACAAACACCCGTAGGCGCGTCGCCGGATCGTTAACCGTGTCGAGCCTCGCTTGCAGCCGCTCCATGATGAAATTAAATGTATTGTATTGAATAAGATACAGTAGCTTCTGTTTGCTCTCGAAATAGTAGTACAGACCCGACAACGAGACCCCCGTAACCCGACTGATATCGCGCATGGAGGTCCCCTCAAAACCTTCCTCAGCAAAGGTCTGGGCAGCGTGGAGCAGGATGTGCTGGAGCTTGGCTTCAGAGTCGCGGGGAGACGGTACGGTGGTAGGCATGGAGTTCTCGAACGTTCGTTCAACGACTCTAGTGCCCCGCCGCCCCGGCTGTCAAGCCTGCCCTCGAGCTGTCAGTCCCGTCGAAACAGTGGCAGTTCGCGGCCTAGTCCCTTCTCGCGGGCCAAGGCGTACACCTTGGAGCCCACCGCAAGGTCCCAGGAAGCTATGCCGTTGGACTTGAAAAGCGTTACCTGCATCTCTTTGGTGCGGCCGGGGACTTTGTCGGCAACCAGTTGAGCGAGCTCGAAGACCTGAGACCAGCGTTCCTTTTGCTTGAGGAACGGAATGATCAGATCGCCGGCTTCCTGCTGGGATTGAGCGAGCGAATCCACAAAAACCAGGTTGGCTTTCGCGATGAGGTCGTCGTCCAGTTCCCGCTTGTGAGCATGGTTGGCGCCAATCGCATTGATATGGACACCGGGGATCACGTCAGCGCCTCGTAAGATAGGCTGCGAAGACGTTGTGGCGGTACAGACGATTTCCGCGTTCTGGACCGCCGCGGTGCTCGACTCCATCGGATAAATGTTGATTCCCAGACTCTCGGACATTTCCTCACAAAAGCGTTTCCGCCGTTCGGGATTTCGGCCGTAAACATAAACCGAGTCGAGCATACGCACGCTGTGAATGGCTTCCAGTTGCGTCCTGGCCTGACCGCCGGTGCCGATAATGGCCGCAGATCTCGCGAGCTTCTGTGCGAGATATTTTGTGGCCACACCGGAAGCGGCGCCGGTGCGCAGCTGGCCCATGTAATCGGCTTCGATCAGCGCCAGCAGCTCGCCGGTCTCGGTCGAATAGAGCGGCACGAGGAAACACAGTTTGCCTTTCACGTAGGTGTATTGCTTCATGGCCACCAGACCCGCCCCGCCATCCATCGCGGCCATGTAATGGAAGAAGTCGCCGCCGGCCAGTTCGAATCGCCGTCGGGGATGAACGACAACGATGCCCTCGGCCTGCTTGCGGGAGACCTCTTCGACGGCAGCAATCGCCATCGGCATGGTGAGCAACTGGCGGACTTCGGCTTCGTTGATGTGCAAGGTCATGCGCTGCCCCCACTCGAAGGAAATTTTCCGGGGACAGGGTGGAATGCCTTCAACCTCACGCCGGTTGCTGCGATCGTGCCATGACGGCGAAAGTGAGAAACGACGATTCCGACTCCGCCTGAGAGTTTAGAAAGCAGGCTCGTCACGGCCTCGAAATTCTTACCGCCTTCCCACTCCACGAACGCGCTCCGATGACCTTCGGTCTGGGGCAGGCGGGTGCTCGGATCCCACGCCCACAAAAGAACTTGATGCCGGGGGCTCTCCCGAAGAGTCCCGCACGTGGCTTGCGCCGCGTGGGTACTGAAATTTAGGTCCGCTAGGCGGCCCTGAATCTCCGCAAAGATGGTGCCGTCTTCCGGAAAGATTCTTTCGACATTCATTTTGAGCGCGACCTTAGCTTCGGAAGTTTTTTTCGCTTTGCTTGGTCGAACCCGGTACCCGTTCCTTGTTAGACCCAAAACGTGCCTTGAGTCGGTGGAAGAAATGCCTCGGGGGACCGGACTCTTGCGCAAAGGCAACCGCGACAGCGAGGCTCACAATAGTAACGCAACAGCGGGTGATGCCGAGGAAAAAAGAATCGGGCAGGCGCAGGGGAGGCGGTGCGTCTGCTCAATGCGAGATGCAATTCAAAGCTTCCCTTTCGAACTTTTGCGTTGTTTCGACGGGTAAACCAGCTTGTCGTCCTTGACCCGCCGGACGACCGTTTGAATCAGGCGATACACGCGCTCCGGCTTGCTCCTTTCCATCATGTGAAACCGGAATTCGGGCTCGCCTTCCGGGCCTTTGCCGATCTGGATAGGAAGCACACCGCAGAGATCATTTTCGATGTAGGCGGTTTCGTACCTAGTCTTCTTGGAGTTCCAGGTGAACACGCGCAAAGTTGTGAAGTCACACGGTGCACCCTCCGCGCTGCGCGTCCCGGCAACCAGGTACTGCGGATGCTCCCCTTCCGCGTCCGTCACGCGATTGAGTTCGAACCAGGCAATCGCGCGGACATTGGCGGCCGTCGTGCCCTCACGCACCGGGTCAGGCAAATCCAGCGAGATGAAGCGTGCAACCACCCAGCCGGCGATGGGGATCGTCTGATCTCCAGGTTGTGTGGTCGTCGTCACCGCCGAGTTGCGCACCACTCCTTCACCCGGGGGTCGCGTAGCCACTCCCTGGACCAGGTACCAATCCTCCTTCTTTTGCGGTTCATTCTCTGCGGCCAGTTCCTTTTCGTCGGTGACCTGAGCCCAATCGGCGACCGCCCTGCCGAAAACCTCTACTTCGATGCCGCGTCCGAACTGGTAGAGGCGAGGCTCGGTGCGGCCCGGCTCGACGCGAAGGTTGGTTGTCGTCTTGGTGCGACCGCGCGCCTGAACGATCATAGACTTGGTCTGCGCCAGCAGCTTCTCGCTGCGTTCCCACAGCTCCGGCTCCATCAGGTAACGACCATCGACCCACCCAATCGTGCCGTTAGCGGTGCGGACCTTGACGTTGTCGTTCCTGCGGGCGAGCACGTCGACGCGTTCTCCATAGTAGAGAACGCCAACCTGCTCGTGCACCTGCGCCACGCTGCTTAAAAGCGTAAGCGTGCGCTCACTCACATAAGCGGCGCCGAGCGATTCGTGCTTGGGTCGGAAATACCAAGCCAGCAGCGCCACGACGCACAACAACGGCACTGCAACCAGGAGCTTGCGCTTCATTTATCGTCCATCTCGGAAGGTGGCTCCCGAGGCACGAGCAGAGTGAACGATTTCGCTGCCAGGGTCAATGCACTTCATTTTCTCGAGTGCCTCGTTAAGCGATACCCAATCCATTGCCAGCTTTCAGATTAGGAATGGGCTTGCCTTCTGGTCTCGTGTCACTCCGCCGTTGACAAAGCCAACGGTTCGTATAGGTTTCGTAAGACCCCCGCGGAGAGCGCGAAAATTGTGCGCCTGACTTGATACAAAGAATGCCGGTTGTGCTCGAGAACGAGGCAAATCGCCGTAAGGTGGGTCCCGGGAGAAACGAAATGAAATTCCTGAGCGGGTTACAACCGCTGGCATTGCTTATTCTGCGGTGCGCGCTGAGTTTGATCTTTATTTACCACGGCTATCCCAAATTGGTACACCCTACCGACGCCATGCGAGACTTTTTCACCTCCCACGGGTTTCCTGCTTATTTCCTGAGTTTGGCCGGAATCCTGGAAAGTTTTGGAGCCCTGCTACTTTTCCTAGGGCTGTTTACCCGCCCCGCTGCGCTCTTGCTTGCGGGCGAGATGGCCATCGCGATCTGGAAGGTACACAGCACGCATGGAATCTTGTCGGTGAAAGACTACGAATTTCCCTTGTCACTGGCGGCCGCCTGCGTGGTCCTGGGAACCATCGGAGCAGGCTCGTTCTCGGTCGACCATGTGGTACTGGGTGAAGGACGCGGCAAGAAGAGGCGGCTTCCCAAGAGCAGTAAAGAGTGAATCGCTGCTTCCCGGGCTACGGATTCGTCGCCACGGAAGATCGGTAGGCGGCGGTCGGTCCTTGCGGCAGGACAATCCAGAGGACAAGGTATACCAGGATGTTGGGCCCCGGGACGAGAGTTGCAAGAGCCCAAATGAGCCGGACGATCGTCGGATCCCAATCGAAGTAGTCGGCAACGCCGGCGCAAACCCCGGCGATCTTCCGGTCGTTTGTGGACCGGACAAGCTTGCGTCCCACGGGAGCCGACGGTGCCGGCGGCGGCACGGTCTGGGCATCCGCCGGGGCCAGCCGGGTGCCGCAGTTGTAGCAAAACTTCGACCCGTCGGCTATTTCCTTCTGGCAGCTAGGGCAGATCATGAGCAACCCCCTAAACAACACCATCCACCGTGATTCTAATCTGAAGTACGAAAGATGGAAGGAAAAAGTTTCCTAACCGAGGCGCGCGTCGACACCTGAAGTTCCGCCAGGCCTTTCGAAACATCCTGATTGGGCGAATAAAGCGGCGGGGTCAGTAGGCAAGCATCTGGCGCACCGCCGCGGCAATATCATCGGTCTGCGGCAGGATTTCTTCCTCTAGCTTTGGCTGGTAGGCGCAGAAAGTGTCCATTGCGGCGACGCGCTTTACCGGGGCATCCAGCTCGGCGAAGAGCTCTTCCGCAATGCGCGCCGCAATTTCCGCGCCGTAACCCCAACTCAGCATATCTTCGTAGGCGACGATCACGCGGTGTGTCTTTCGCACCGTCGCACTGATGGCTTCCCAGTCGTACGGCGAGAGCGAACGCAGATCGATGATTTCGACGGAAATGCCTTCGCGTTCAAGCGCGGCCGCGGCCACCTCAGCGCGATGGACAACTGCGCCGTAGGTGATGACACTAACCTGATCGCCCGCTTTCACGACTCTCGCTTTGCCGAAGGGAATCGTGAAATCCGGACCCGGATATTCCGACCGGTTGTAGGGCTGGCGATAAAGGTGCTTGTGCTCGAGAAACATCACCGGATCGTCCGAGCGGATGGCCGCGCGCAGTAACCCCGCCACGTCCAAAGCTGTCGAGGGCATCACCACGAGCAATCCCGGGCAGTGCGTGAAGATCGACTCGCCACTCTGGCTGTGATACACGGCGCCGCCTGTGAGGTAGCCCCCGATTGCGACACGCATCACAACCGGGGCCTTGAACGCGCCATTGGAACGCCAGCGCAGCACGCAAAGCTCGTCGCGAATCTGCATCATGGCCGGCCAGATGTAGTCGAAGAACTGGATTTCGGCAACGGGCTTCAAGCCGCGCGTCGCCATTCCAATAGCGCGTCCGACGATGCTCGCCTCCGCGAGAGGTGTATTGAAGACGCGGTCCGCACCGAATTTCCGCTGGAGCCCGGCCGTGGCTTTGAATACGCCGCCCTTCCCTTTCACCTCGCGAAGTGCTTCCTCGCGGCTGGCGTCGGCCACATCTTCGCCAAAAACGGCGATTCGTTCGTCGCGGCCCATTTCGTCGAGAAGAGTCGCGGCAACCATCTCGACCATGGTCTTGGGCGCGCCGTGAAATTGCGGCTGGGCGGCAAACGCCGCCGACGTGGGATCCACGTCCGGCGAGTAAATGTTGACCCGAATCGAAGCCACTTCGGGGTGCTTCGCCGCGAGTGCCCGGTCCGTAGCTTCCCGGACTTCGCGGTCCACATCGGCCTCGAGCGACTCGATTTCCTTCTGGTCGATCAATCCTTCCCGGATCAGGAATAGGGAGAATTTCGAGAGCGGATCGCGACGCGCTTCCGCTTCGCGTTCTTCCGGCGTTTTGTAGAGTTTTTCGTCGTCCGAGAGCGAGTGAGAGTACGGCCTAGTCACGCGCGCATGAACCAGCGCCGGTCCACGGCGCTCGCGCACGTAGGCAATCGCCTCCTTCGAGACCGCATAACTCTCGAGCGGTTCGGTACCGTCGCAATCGGCGACGTGCAGGCCCGGGAAATTCTTTACAAGCCGCGCGATGCTTCCCCCCGCGGTTTGCACCTCGATGGGCACGGAAATGGCGTAGCCGTTGTCTTCGACCAGATAAAAGATCGGGAGTTTCTTGGCGCAGGCAACATTGAGCGACTCCCAGAACTCGCCTTCGCTGGTCGCTCCGTCGCCCGAGGAGACATAAACGATCTCTTCCGGGTCGTGGTGAACGAATTCGCCGAGCGGCGCCTTTTTCGCCTGGGCCAGGGCCTTGGGGTGATGCTCGTAGTAGACGGTCGCTTCGGCTGCACCAACCGCTTGCACATACTGCGTTCCGGTGCAGGACGATTTGCTGACAATGTTCCACTTGTTATGGCCCCAGTGCGAGGGCATCTGGCGTCCACCGGAACTCGGGTCATCTTTTGCGCCCACGGCCTGCAGGAGGGTCTCGAAAGGGGTCACGCCGAGCATGAGGCACAGCGCCCGGTCGCGGTAGTAGGGGTAGATCCAGTCCACCCCCGGACGTAAGAGCAAGGCGGTGGCCGCCGTGACGCCTTCATGACCGGCACTCGAAATCTGAAAATAGATTTTATTCTGGCGTTTGAGTTGAATTTCGCGGTCGTCGAGCCGCCGCGAGAGAAACATCGTGCGGTAGAGGCGGATTAGAGTTTCGCGGTCGAGACCGTGGTACTTCTGGGCTTCCAACTTGGCCAGTTTGGCACGGGTTTGCACAGCCATTCAGCCTAACCTCGAGTTGGACTGGGAAGTGACTTGGGCCGCAACCGCTAAGTATACCGAAGCTTGGAGCCCAGTCGACAACAGAACCTCCGGGAGGTTGTGAAAAACCCCTTATTAGGTGAGTTCGTCGAACTGCTTTTCCGTGCTCTCGAAACTGGCGTCGCCGGGCCGTACCACCGCGGGTGAAGCTCCTTGGAACGGCTCTTCGGAAGGGATTCGCTCGACCCAGCGCTGCTCGGAAAGCTTCTCGTGCCCGGAAAAGGCCAGCCGCACCAAGAGCCTGATGTCATCGTTTGAAGGAGATGCTTCAACCTCGGCTGCTGCCACGGCCTTGCCTTTGCCCTTGCTCTTGGACTTTTCAAGCTTGGCCGGCTTCGCATCTCCGTCGCTGGGTGCAGCGGCGGTGCGCTCGACCTTGTAGAGCAGTTTCTTGTCCAGGCGGAAGGCCTGCTTCCATCCTTCCAATTTGTGTCGGGCCTGCTGAGCTTTCTCTTCGTCCCTTGCAAAATCGAAGGTCAGATAGATGTGTGCCATAAATTCAGTTTGCGACGCGCTGGCAGGTAAGTCAAGAAACCGGGGTATACTCGACGGCCGCTTGGCTCCGGTTGCATGGAACTGCTGCCGCGGTTCCTCTTTCGGAGGAGGTTCGACATGGAAAGGGCAGCGTAGATGGGTTATACTATATGGTTCAGCCATGAACCGGTCGCTCCATGTTTCGGTCGCTCCGGGAAGGAAGATGGCGGGTTGGGTGTGCCTGCTGGCGGTGATGTTGCTTTGGGCCCCTCTCTGGGCGATGGCTCTCGAGGCGAGTGCCATGGGTTGTTGCGCTGACGGTTTCTGCGGGCGAGCGACGCACGAACACCAAAAAACAAATCAGGCCGTGAAACTTCACCCGGCTCCGGTGGAAACACCGATGGAATGTGAACACCAGGGTGGTGCCGCCCGGAACAAAGCGGGCGCGATGAAGTGCTCCTTGTCCTGCTGCCACGAGGGCAGCGAAGCGCTCGCGGCAGCTGTGCTCTTCATCCTGCCTCGGACAGCGCCAATCTCCGTGCCGCTTGGTGTTGCATGGGCTTCGCCTAAGCTGACAGCAGCCGGTTTTACGCAGTCGATTGAGCCGCTTTCTCCTCCTCCTCGAATTACGCCCCCTTCGGTCTGATCACCGAGCGTCCCGTTGTGTAACTTGTTCCGGGCCAAATAAGCCCGCCGCGGACCATTTCCACCATGCAACGGAGAAAGTTCATGCCGCGACGATACCTGATTACGTTCATTTCTCTATTTCTGTTCGCGTGCAGCGCATTTGCCACGGCCTTTGGAACTGTGCGTGGAATCGTTCATGATGCGCAGCACCGGCCGGTCGCCGATTCGGACGTCGTCTTGAAGGCCGCAAACTCCGATTTCACGAAGTCCACCAAGACTAGCGCGGAAGGCGATTTCCAATTTGACACCGTACCCCTGGGCGACTACGTGGTGAGCGTAACAAAGGAGGGATTCGCTCCGCAGGAACGGCGCATCACCGTGCTCTCCGGCACCGCTCCTGTTCTGCACCTGGAATTGCAGGTGGCAACGCAGACTCAATCGATCACGGTGACCTCGGAAGCGCCACCCCCGCAAACCGAATCCGTGACACCCACGACTTTGACATCGCGTGAGCAGATTCGACAAACGCCCGGCGCCGCGAAATCAAATAGCCTGGCGATGATTACAGACTACGTTCCCGGTGCTTACTACACCCACGACCAGCTGCACATCAGGGGCGGCCATCAGGTGAGCTGGCTGATCGACGGCGTGTCCATTCCTAACACCAACATCGCCAGCAACCTTGGGCCGCAGATTGATCCGAAAGACATCGATATCCTCGAGACCCAGCGGGGCAGTTATTCCGCCGATTACGGCGACCGCACCTACGGCATTTTCAATGTGGCTCCTCGCACCGGCTTCGAGCGCAACCACGAGGCAGAAGTCGTCATCAGCGCGGGAAACCTCTATCAAACCGACAACCAGTTGAATTTCGGGGGGCACACCAACCGCTTCGCCTACTACGCCAGTCTAAACGGGAATCGCACGGACCTCGGCTTAGAGACGCCGACTGCGGCGGTAATCCATGACCAGGCCAATGGCTTCGGCGGTTTCACTTCACTGACCTACAATCTGAGCTCGCAGGATCAGTTTCGGCTGGTGGCGCAGATGCGCCAGGACTACTACCAGGTGCCTTTCGATCCGAACGATCCGAACAACACGCCCGGCGAGTTCCTGAGCGACGCAAACAAAGAGAGAGACGGTTTTCTGCTTTTCTCTTGGGTGCGCACTTTCAGTCCCGGCCTGGTTCTTACTGTTTCGCCGTTTTACCACTACAATTACGTCGCATACGAGAGCAGCCCTTTCGACGTTCCGAGTTCCGCCACCGAGCGGCTGTCTTCTTACTATGAGGGTGGTCAGGCCAACGTCACCTGGATCAAGCAGCGCAATAACCTGCGCGCCGGTGCTTTTGGATACGCGCAACAGGCCAAGCAGTTGTTCGGACTGACCTGCAATGCGCCTGGCGAATGCGAGAATGTCAGCCCGCCGGCCGCGGCCAGCCCTCGGGGCGGGTTGGCCGCCGTCTACCTCGAAGATCAATTCAGACTCACCCAGTGGCTGACGCTCGATGGCGGTTTTCGCCAGACGCATTTCGATGGCGGGGTGGTAGAAAACGCAAGCGATCCGCGCGTCGGAGGTTCCCTCCGCATCCCCCGATTGAATTGGGTGTTTCGCGCATTTTACGGCCACTTTTATCAGGCCCCGCCGCTCGTGACGGTCTCCGGTCCCCTAGTGGACGCGGCCAACAACCAGGATTTGGCGTTTATACCGCTGCACGGTGAGCGCGACGAAGAGCATCAATTCGGTGTTACGATTCCGCTCTGGGGTTGGACGATCGATGCTGACAACTTCCTGACCCGCGCAAGGAATTACTTCGACCATAATAATTTCAACAACTCGAATCTGTTCTTTCCGATCACCCTACAAGGTGCACGGATCAGCGGCTGGGAACTCACCCTGCGTTCTCCGAGAATCTATAACCGAGCCCAGCTGTACCTGACCTATTCGAACCAGCTCGCGCTTGGCTACGGATGCATCACCGGCGGGTTGATTGCACCCTGCGGCTCGCCGCCACCGGGCTATTTCTTCCTCGATCACGACCAGCGCAATACCCTGCACATCGGCGGACAAGTCTCACTGCCCTGGCGAAGCTACGCTTCAAGCGATGTCTACTATGGCTCGGGATTCACCAACGGAAATTCTCCGCCAGACCCGAACAGTCACCTGCCCGGGCACACCACTTTCGACGTGACCGTTGGCAAAGACTTCAGCGAAAGATTCTCGCTCTCCGTGACCGGCCTGAATATCATGAATCTGCGTGTTTTGCTCGACAATAGCTTCACCTTCGGCGGCACTCATTACATGAACCCGCGCGAGGTTTTTGTGCAACTGCGCTATCGCTTTCACTATTGACCCGCGCGATAGAGGGCGCGCCTCCGCTACCGGTACTCTTGCGCCGAAGTCCCGGCATCGCTACACTGTGGCTGCAAAATCAAATGGCGATGGAGTTCGCCAGAACCGCCACGGCGCAACCCGCCGAGGCTGATGACTCCTGGCTGCCGCAGGGCACCAGGAGTTTTTTCCTATTCGGGCCCCACACAGCCGGATTGGAGATACTTTGCGATTATTTCTCATTGCGGTTTTTGGCGCTGTTGGAACGCTGACTCGCTACGGCCTGCAGGGAGTCGTCCAGGTTCGCGCGGCAAGCACTTTTCCATGGGGAACCCTGCTTGTCAATCTGACCGGCTGCTTTTTCCTGGGATTAATCGGGCAAATCATGCTGAACCGGATGATGGTGTCTTCTGAATTGCGTGTTGCCATTGCGGTTGGATTTTTCGGAGGCTACACCACGTTTTCGAGCTTCGGCTGGGAGGCTGCGAAGATGCTGGAGGCGGGAGAGTGGCTCCGGTCGATGACGTACGTGGCGGCCAGCGTGCTGTTCGGTTTGCTACTCTCGGCAATGGGAATCCGGCTCGCCAACCGCTTTTAGGAGCATGCCATGACGCATCAGAAATTCGAAGGCGAACGCACGCTGATGCGCATTCACATCGGCGAATCTGACAAGTGGCACGGCAAGCCGCTCTACGAAGCTATCGTCGAGATGCTGCGCAAGGAAAGGTTCTCCGGCGCCACCGTGTTGCGCGGCGTTGGCGGTTTCGGAGGTTCGAGCGTTTATCACACGGACAAACTGCTGCGCCTGTCGCAGGATCTCCCGGTCGTGCTGGAGGTCATCGAAACTCAGGAACGCATTGAGCAAATCCTGCCGCGGCTCGACGAAATGGTCGATGGCGGCCTCATCACGCTCGAGAAGGTTCGTGTCATTCTCTATCGCGCCGCCAAGAAATGAGATGCAAGGGCAGGCGAGACATGCCCTCCTTTTTCTTTGAACTGTTAACACAAAACTGTCAACTGTAAACTCTCCTCCATGTCCGCAACCGGCCAGACCAAGAGCTGGCTCAACCGCACCGTGCTCGGCGTGGGGCTGACGAGCTTGTTCAGTGACTGGAGCCACGAAACGGCAACAGCGGTACTTCCTGCATTTCTGGCAGCCATCGGGGCCGGACCGGCCTGGCTTGGTGCCATCGAAGGCGTTGCGGACGGACTGTCGAGTTTTTCAAAGCTGGCGGGCGGCTACTATACAGACCGGTTGAAACACCGCAAGCCGCTCGCGGTGCTCGGCTACGCCGTCACAACCCTGTCGACGGCCTCGTTTGCGTTCGCGACGCGTGCCTATCATGTGATGTTCGGACGGGCGCTGGCATGGCTGGGCCGCGGCGTGCGTTCCCCGGCTCGAAAGGCGCTGCTTGCAGCCGATGTATCGCCTGCGGCGTACGGGCGCGCGTTCGGGCTTGAGCGGCTGATGGACACGGTCGGCGCGATCGCCGGACCACTGACCGCGTTGTGGCTGTTCGAAACAACGAATCACAACTATCGAGCCGTGTTCCTGTGGACTCTGGTACCCGGGATGATCGCGGTTGCAGGCTTCTGGCTGCTGGTGCGCGAGCGCACGATGGACACGACGAAAAAACAGACCTTCTGGAAGGGCTTGCAAGCTCTGCCGAGAAAGTTCCGCCGGTTTCTTTTGGGCGTCGGCATATTCGGTTCCGGAGATTTCTCCCACACGCTGCTGATCCTCTATGCGACCCGCATGCTGTCTCCCGTACACGGGATGGCGCGAGCCGCCAGCCTGGCTGTGGGACTCTATACCCTGCACAACGTCTTCTATGCGGGTTCAGCGTATATAAGCGGCTGGATCAGCGATCATGTCCGACATCGCAAAGCAATCCTGGCAGGCGGCTACGCGCTTGGCGGAATCACCGCAATCTTCCTGACAACCGCGCCGCATGGTTTTGAGTTGCTTGTGCCGATTTTTGCGCTCGCGGGCGTGTACTTGGGAACGGAAGAAGCGCTCGAAGATTCTCTTGCCGCCGAATTGATTCCCACGGAGCAACATGGCATGGCTTTCGGAACGCTCGCAGCGGTCAACGCCGTCGGCGACTTTCTCTCGAGCCTTATTGTAGGATTTCTCTGGTCCGCGATGTCTGTGCAGGCGGCGTTTTCGTTCTCGGCGGCGCTCTTTTTCGCGGGCGCGTTCATCATCGTGAGGCTGCGGGAATAGGCGCGGCAATTAACTCGGCGCCTGCCGCTTCGAAATCTCCATCCGACGATGGACTTCCGCTTGCAGGTATTTGTGAAGATTTTCATGCACGACGCCCGGCGAGGCGAGCTCCCGCAAGTCCGACACGGCCAGGTGAGGCAAAAATCCGAGAACAATCGAAAGGGGAGCCGATGAATTGCGGACGATGGCGAGGCGCACATTGTAGCACTCCGACCATTTGCGGTGATTCGCGATGGCTTGCACGGTCGCCGTCGGGATTTTCTCGCGCGCGAGCGATTTCAGGACTTGCGCCTCGGTCAGGAAGGGATTGTCGAGCGCGGCGGGCAGAACTTGCGCGTGCCCTTCGCTGATCAGTGCTCCGGCAGCACGCCCCGGTCCACGCCGCGCCAGCGTAATTTTCTGTCCTAGCGGCAGCTGGGGAAGGCGCGCCACAAGCTGCTCCTCGGCATAGCGCTTCAGTTCCGCCGAAACTGCGGGAGATAGCGCGAACTGCACAAGATCCATCAAATAAAGATCCTTTAGCAGACGCAGCCCGACCAACCGGGACGTGCGGGGATGAAAGAGAAGCGCCTTTTTGACGCGGTAGCTTTTCAGCAGTGACTTACGCGTGCCGATTTCGTCGGGAATTTCCGCGGGGAGATCCTTTCGCGCGAGCAGTAGAGAAAGCAAAATCTCATCGAAGGCCGGATTATCGAGGAGCGCGCGGAGCACCTCCGCCGCCGGGTGATAAACGAGCGCACTGAGCTCGTCTCCGGTGGCTGTGCGGGCGCGCTCCACATCCTTTTCAATTTTCGCCACCTTGCTTCCCTTCCTTCCCAACCGCCCGCAGGAGTTTAAGAGCCAGACGCGCCGCTGCCTCTGCCGGGCTCACGGCCAACTCACCAAACACCGCTCCGGGCGCGGCAGCGCGCAAGCGTTCATCGATTTGCCCGTCGAAGTAGGCCGAACGCCCGGTCATCCCTCCAGTCTTCACGAGAAGAAATTTCTGCGAGTCCAATCCCAGCCGTTCCATCAGGTCCTTCACCAATCCCGCTAAGTCCGCTGCCGCCGTTCGGAGGAGCTCACGTGCGCAGGCGTCGCCCTCATCGGCCGCGGCCGCGACCACTGGAAAAACCTTGGGGAAAACCTCGTCGGGGTGGGCGTAAACGCGCAGATGGAGCTTCTCCCAATCCTCAACGCCCAATTCCTGCAAAATCTTCGCAGCCAGGGGCGAATCTGGCTGGCCGCGGTCGGACGCCCGCAGCGCCGCAATCACCGCACGTCTTCCGATGTCAAAAGCACTTCCCTCGTCGCCGAGCAAGAACCCGTGAGCGCCCACGCGTGCAATATGGCCCGCCGGGTCGCGGCCCACAGCCCCCGACCCGGTCCCAGCAATCAGCACGATCGCTGGACCATCGCCAGTGGCCTCCAGCGTGAGGTCAAGATCGGTACAAACATGAACGGCGATGCCGGGAAATTCTTCCCTAAGCAGGCGCTTCATCTTCTGTTCGGACTCCGGCTGCGCCGCGCCCGCGAGTCCTGCGCAGACCAGGCTGATATCCGGCAAGCCCAAGTCCGCCCCTTGCATGGCAATCCTGCCCGCCTCACAGACAGCCGCAAGGGCTCCGCCGAAACCTACGCGCATGGGATTCGATGGACCGCTGCGGCCCGAGGCGCGCACGACGCGGGCCTCATCCATCAATACGCACTCGGTTTTGGTGCCGCCCCCATCAAAGCCCAGAACAAAACGCATATGCAAAGCATACGCGAGGCAGGCGATTCCGTGTAGCGGAACGCTCCCGGCGGTTATCCGGCTTTGCAGCAGCTCCTCGATCTCGTCGCTCGTTCGGCTTGACGCATTCTCTGGCCGACACTATTCTCGACGCACTCCGCTGCGAACCGGACTAGAACGGCGCGGCAGACAACTCATGCGCATTCATCCGTTCGATCTGGTCATCGTGGTTGCCTATTTGGTGGGCGTAACTCTCTTCGGACTTCGTTTTCGGCAGCAACAACACGACCTACGGGATTATTTTCTGGGCGGACGAAGCGCTCCCTGGTGGGCACTGGCGTTTTCGATCGTGGCCACCGAAACCTCCACGCTCACGATCATCGGCACCCCCGCGATCTCCTATTCCGACAACCTGACATTTTTGCAGTTGGTCTTTGGCTATATCGTAGGCCGCGTGCTAATCACGATTTTCTTTTTGCCCGGGTATTTTCGCGGAGAGTACTTGACCGCCTACGCTCTGATCGAAAAACGCTTCGGTGCCAGAATGCGCTCCGTTGCGGCCATTACGTTTTTGACCACGCGCACTCTGGCCGAAGGCGTGCGAGTCTCCGCGATCGCCTTGGTCGTGAGCGTCGCGATTGGAACATCCGAGCGCCTTGCCGTGTTTATCGTGATCGCGCTGACCATACTGTACACGTTCGAAGGAGGCATGAAAGCGGTCATCTGGACCGACGTCGCGCAGTTTCTGCTTTATCTTACCGGCAGCATTCTGACCTTGGGAGTCTTGCTACACCGCATTCCAGGCGGCTGGAGCGAAGTCGGACAAGTAGCCGCGCTCAACGGAAACAAACTGCAATTCCTGGACTTCTCGTGGAACCTTCAAAGCAAATACACGTTTTGGTCCGGGGTGATCGGTGGCGCGTTTCTCACCATGGCGACGCACGGCACGGATCAGACCATTGTCCAGCGCCTCCTCGCCGCGCGGAGCCAGCGCGACAGCGGCCGCGCGCTGATTGCCAGCGGGTTCATTGTGCTGTTCCAATTCACTGTTTTTCTCCTGGTCGGCGTACTGCTTTTTGTCTTTGCGCAGCATGCTCCTTTGCTGTCTCCCGCCGACCGCGTCGATCGCATTCTGCCTCTGTTCCTCGTCCGGGAAATGCCCACCGGGCTAGCAGGCTTGCTCCTTGCGTCTATCCTCGCCGTGGCGATGTCCAACGCCAGCGGCTCGCTAAACTCCTTGGCGGCTTCGAGCGTGATTGACCTCGCCGTTCTGCGCCGCCGCACTGTCGATCCAGCGAAGTTTCTCTCGATCTCAAGGCGCATGACCCTCGTCTGGGGCTCGGTGCTGATTCTTTTTGGCCTCGTCCGCTGGACGCACCTGCTCGAGACTGGGCTCACGATCTCTTCTTTTCCCTTCGGTAGTCTGCTGGGACTGTTTCTCTTGGGCACCTTTGATCCGCGGGCCAACGCACGCGGTTCCTTGACAGGAATGTTCGCAGGACTGGCGACGGTGCTTGCCGTATACGGCTACACGCAGATCGCCTTCACGTGGTATTGGCTGATTGGCGCGTGCGTGACCGTTTCGGTAGGAGCAGTCGTCAGCCGTGCTCTTCCCGCACAAGCCGGATCCTTCTGACCTTGCTCTGAAGGGCAGTACGTTACACTTTGTTTTCTCGCGGTGGCACCGGAGGAGTATGAGCGAAAAACGCCTGGAACTTGTAAGGGGACTCGGCCCATCGGCCTCGGCGGCGATTGTCGTCGGCACGATGATCGGGACGGGTATTTTCCTGAAGCCAGCGGAAATGGCTCGCGAAGGGCGCTACGTCTCTGTCGTCTTTGGGGCTTGGATCGTTGGCGCGCTGCTCTCGGTTTTCGGCGCACTGTCCTATGCCGAACTGGGTTCCTCCATTCCGGAAGCGGGCGGCGAGTATGCCTATCTCCGCCGCGGATTTGGCCCTCTTTGGGGCTTCCTCTTCGGCTGGATGCACTCCATCGTAGGCCGACCCTCCTCCGTTTCTTCGATTGCGGCCGGGATGATGCGCTTTCTCGGCTTTTTCCTGCCCGCGGTGGCCGCGCCGCTCTTCACCGTGCACATTGCAATTCCCGGACTCACCGGTTGGATTAAGCCCTATGATTTTGTTTTCACGTGGGCTCAGCCGCTCGCGGTTCTCTGGCTGCTGCTGATGACCGGCGTGAACTATCTCGGCGTTCGCTTAGGCGGCGGCGTTCAGGTATTTCTGACGGCAATCAAGTTGGCTAGTATCGCGATCATCATCGGCATTGCGTTCCTGTTGCCCGGCCAGGCTCCTCCCTCGGCAGATCCGGTCTGGCCAAGTTCCTCGAGCGCCGGACTACTGGGCGCCTTTCTTGCCTCCTTGGCTGCGGCGCTGTGGGCCTACGACGGCTGGGAAGACCTGAACCTTGTCGGTTCCGAGGTAAAAGATCCGCAACGCAATTTCCCGCGTGCCTTGGTGGGCGGGGTAGCATTCGTTGCCCTGGTCTACTTGCTCTTCAGTGCCGCCTGCCTGAAGGTCTTGCCGTTTGATAGCGTCGCCAACTCACAACACGTCGCTTCTGACGTCGTCGAGCGTCTCGTCGGCCGCGGCGCGGCTTCCTGGATTACTCTGGCGATGGTGATTTCCGCACTCGGCTCGATGAATTCTTCCGTCCTCAGCGGAGCACGCGTTCCCTATGCGATGGCGCGCGACGGAATTTTCTTCAAGATCGCTGACGGCATCCATCCGAAATACCGCACACCCGGCCGCGCCTTGCTCTTTCAGGGCGTACTCGCGAGCGTCATGGCCCTCACGGGAACCTTCGAGGAGCTCACCAACCTTTTCATTTTCGCCGGCTGGATTTTCTATGGCCTCGCCGTCGTAGCCTTGTTTCGGTTGCGAAAAACGGAGCCGGACCTGCCGCGTCCCTATCGTTGCTGGGGCTATCCCTGGGTGCCCGGTCTTTTCGTTATCGGCGCGCTCGCTCTGACTGTGAACCTTTGGCTCGACCGCCCGGGCCGCTCAACCGTCGGTCTGCTGCTGATCCTGGCGGGGATTCCCCTTTATCTCTACTGGCAAAAGTCCGTGCGAGCCCAAACGCTCGAACAGGGCGGTTGAATGTGCGCCCCTTTGCACCTCAAAGGTGGGCCGGGAAGGCTATGCCGAGGCGGAAGCCGCACCAGCGGACCGGCGGTCTTGCGGGGCCCCTCTCACTGGCAGCACCGCGAGCTTCGCTTTGGCGCGAACCGGCATCGACGGATGTATCGCTTTGGCCATGGCTTCAATTCCGGTGACTAGCCGGCCCGCGGGTCGTGACACGTAGCTGTTTGCATCCAGCGCAAACACCCGGCCTTCGCGCACCGCCGGGATGCTCCGCCAGTCTTCAGGAAAGGTAAGGGACAGGTACTCGGCGCGGGCCTTTTCTGCGTTATACCCGCACGGAGCGATAAACAGGACGTCCGGTGCGGCGGAAACAATTTCTTCTATGCCGACGCGGTGCGACGGTTCTTTTGGTCTTCCGAGTACATCCACTCCGCCGGCGCGATACACCATCTCCGGAACCCAATGTCCTCCGACGTAGAACGGCTGCAGCCATTCGAGCACGGCCACGCGAGGACGCGGTTTCGCGGTGCCGGCGTTTTCTTCGATCTGCGCCAGCCGTGCGCCGATGTGCTCGACAAACCTCTGAGCACGCTCGCGCCGCCCGGTACGTTCGCCCACCCACAAGATATCGCGCCAGACATCGCCGAGATCGCGCGGATCGAGGCTTAGCACTTCAGCCTGCTTCGAAATATGCGCAAGCGCCGCTCCCAGTTCGCCAGGAGTCGCCGCACACACGTGACACAAATCCTGGGTCAGGATCAGGTCCGGCGCGAGTTCCTGCAGAATCTGGCGATCCACGGCGTAGATCGATTCACCGCGCTCGACATGTTCGCGCACCAGCCTGTCAATCTCAGCGGGTGTCGCATCGCTCGGAAGCCGCGAACGAACCACCGACCTTCTCCTCCTGGCCTCGGGAGGAAAATCGCACTCGTGGCTCACGCCAACGATTTCTTCCTCCAGGCCCAGAGCGAAAAGCGTCTCGGTCGCCGATGGCAAAAGAGAAACAATGCGCATCCTCGGACTCTAGCACAAAATCCAGGCACAAAGCGCAGGCAAGAGCCGAGCGATTGGCATGTCCGTCCATGGCTTTAGCCATGCCGAACCTCGGACTTCTTACCCGTTCGGGCGTTAGGCCTTAAGCGCGGCGATATAAGCCCGTTTTCAGGCTCGTATTTCCGCTTGGCAGGCGAGCCAGCAGGAATCCCCAGCCTTCAGAACTAAAGAGCGCTAATTGTAAAGAAAGTATTTCCGACGCGTTTGGTCGAAGGCGGCAAGATCGGGACCCCAACTGGCGATGATCTCCTGCGGTCGAGTGCCGGCCTCGAGTGCCTGGACCGTAGCTTCGTTCCCGAGCAATAGAAGAGTTTTTGTTGC
>DATFTB010000313.1:0-4161 GCA_035262325.1 Candidatus Acidiferrum sp. | reverse complement strand
GGATTCGTCATCGCGCTGGTGACGGTGTTCAAGAAAACCTGGGCGCCTATCAGCGCTCCCATTTACGCATTGTGCCAGGGGCTCTTTCTCGGGGGAATCTCGGCGATCCTTAATAAATCGTATCAGGGCATCGCCATTCAGGCCGTCAGCCTGACTTTTGCGGTGATGTTTGTCCTGCTGCTGGCTTACAGGTTTGGAATTATTCGCGCCACGCGCGGATTCAAACTGGGAGTCATCGCCGCGACGGGTGGAATCGCCATCGTCTATTTGGTCAATATGTTTATGGGCCTGTTCTTGCGTAGACAGATGTCCTTTCTCTGGGACGCGTCACCATTGGGAATCGGCGTAAGTCTGTTCATTGTGGTGATCGCCGCACTGAATCTGATTCTCGATTTCGACATGATTGAGAATGCCGCCCGCATGGGCGCCCCTAAGTACATGGAATGGTATGGGGCCTTTGGCCTGATGGTTACGCTCGTTTGGTTGTATTTGGAAATTCTTCGTTTGCTCAGCAAGATGCGCCGGCGCTAAAGAGAGACGTACATCCCTTTTGAAGAAAACGCAAAAACCGTTACTGTCAAGCCGGTTCGTCAAAGCTCTGGGATACGCCGCGAAACTGCACGGCCGGCAAATCCGAAAGCGGACCGAGCGTCCCTATATCGGGCACCTTTTGAGCGTAACGGCCACGGTGATCGAATACGGCGGCGACGAAGAGATGGCCATCGCCGCACTGCTGCATGATGCGGTCGAGGACCAGGGTGGCGCGCCGCGGTTGCGTGAAATTCGCAAGAAATTCGGCAAGCGCGTGGCTCACATCGTCGACGGTTGCACCGATACCGACCAGCAACCGAAGCCGCCATGGCTCGAACGAAAACGCGCCTATGTCGAGCGAGTCGCAAAAGAAGCCGCCGACGTGCGGCTCGTCTCGGCTGCGGACAAATTGTCGAATGTACGAGAGACTCTTCACGACTTGCGCGTTCACGGGGAAGAAGTATTTGAGCGTTTCGCGGGAAAGAGAGAGGGAACGCTGTGGTACTACCGCGCGCTGGTCAGGGCATTTCGCCAAGCTGGAACCAACCCGTTGATCGAAGAGCTTGACCGCGTCGTGACAGAACTTGAGTCGCTCGCGAGCGTTCGCGCCGCAAACAGCAAGTTCTGAAGCTGCCGTCTGGATTTGTGGCCGCGTCAGAACGCGTTACAATCCTAGTCCTCGGATGGCGTTCCATGAGCCCGGCCAAACCCTCGCCACTCGATCTATTCACCATCGGGCACTCCAACCAGGAGATGTCTGACCTGTTGGGCGTTCTGCTTCGCCATGAAATTAGGATGGTTTGCGACGTGCGCAGCCGCCCGGGGAGCTTCCGGTTTCCGCAATTCAACCGCGAGCCATTGATGGCTCAATTGGCAAACGCCAAGATCATCTATCAGTTTTTTGGCGATCAGTTCGGTGGCCGGCCGCTGGACCCGCGTTATTACCGCCAAGATGGGCTCGTGGACTACGCGGCTCGCCGGAAGGCGCCAGACTTCCAGCAAGGCCTCGACCGACTGCTTGGGTTTGCACAAAAGGCGCCAATCGTCCTGATGTGTGCCGAGGAAGATCCGCTGCACTGTCATCGTTTTCTGCTGATTTGTCCGGCCCTGGTACAGCGGGCCGTCGCGCCCGTCCATATCAGGCGCGGGGGAGGGCACGAAAGCCAGGGCGACGCGGAAGATCGTTTGCTGCAGTTGCATGGCTTTGCGGACGTGACCAGCAACTCGCTGTTCGCACACGGCCGCCAGGCAGCACTCGAGGATGCGCTGCGGCTTCAATCGGAACGGTATGGGTTCCGCACTTCTCCCGAGGCGATTGAGTATTTCTAAGGGAACAAACCCCGCTCAATTTGCCGTGACGGACTGGAAATGCGGGCCCGTCTGCCGGATGATGGATATTGTTCTATGCATGGTCATCACAGACTGTAGGGCCTCGGGTTCCGCGGTCCGGTGACAAAAGGGGTTGGGCTTTGGCTTCTTCCGGTGTCTTCATCGTCGGATCCGCCAGTGCGTTTGGGTCTCGTCTCGTCCCTTCGGAAGAAGTGGACCAGGCCTTCGGAATGCCCTCGGGAAAGCTGAAAACACGCGCCGGCATTGTCTCGTTCGCGCACGTATCGGAAAACGAAGATGAAGGCTCGCTCGGAGCTCAGGTCTGCACGCGGGCGTTAGAGAACACCGGTGAACAGGCGAAAGACGTTGACTGGATCGTCGCGGCCAGCGAAACGCACCACGCCTATCCTTCGCTTTCCGCCATTCTTCACGCCAAACTGGGTCTGAGGGAAAACTGTAACGCGCTCGATGTGGGCAGTGGTTGCCTGGGACTGCTTCAAGCCTTGGCTGTCGCACAGGCGTTCCTCACCTCCGGGCGGGGAGAGAAAGTGCTCGTAGCGACGGCCGACGTGCACAGCCGAACGCTCGGGCCGGGGCGCGCGGCAGGCGAGTTTGGCGGGCTCTTTGGCGACGGAGCGAGCGCGTTTCTTCTGCGATCTGGAGTTCCCGAGAAAAAGAAGCTGGCGTACCGGCTGGGAGAATTCTTTTTTGGGTGCGCTTCCCAATACGCTGAAGCTATCGCAATCAGCGACGCGGGAGGCGGCAAGCTGGATGTGCAATTCGATGGTGACGCCCTCTCGCGAGCCGCAATCAACCGGATGGAGAAAGTCATTGGCGAAGTGGAGCACCGCAGCGGAATCCCGCGAAGCCAGGTTGGCGCGTTCGCTACGCATCAACCGAATCCCCGTCTGGTTACCTTGTTGGCGAAACAACTAGGCGTGGCAACAAAACATTTCCCGCCGATTGGGGCGACCCGAGGAAATCTGGGGTCTTCCATGTGCGGTGCCGCGCTGCATGAAGCGCTGCATCAAGCCGAATCGCAGACCGCGGAGCAACGGCGGCCCGTATTTCTGGCCTCCTTGGGACCAGGGCTGCTGTTTGGTGGCGGATGGTTGGTTCCAGAGGGCGTCTGAGCAGGCGCCGAGAGGCTGTTGGCCAACTGGGTTTCCTGGTGACTCGCGGCAGGAGCGTGCACCTCCATTGACATTCCCTGACAGGGCACCAATAATCCGCCCATGGCGCGACCTGACGCCGTTCGTCGCATAAAAAGCTATTCCGCCGCCAACGGCTATGTTTATCAGTATTGCTTTTTCGAAGTGAACCGCATTCCCTTCGAAGGCGGACAGGCGGGCGAATTCATCTACGCGATCTCAGCAGATCGCAAAACTACATTCGGAGTACGGGTCGTCGTGGAGCAATCGGCGCTGGACAATTGGGCGCGTGCGAACGGGCGCGCGTTGACCAGTAGCGAGGAGTATGCTGTCGCCAAAATGCGCCTATTTCAGGCCTTTGACGGAGGCGACGTGCCCATCACGGCGGATGCGGCAGCCGGGGTTTCGCTCGTCGTCGATGAATCGAACCTCGAGACCCTGCTACAGCTCCTGAATATCTGAACTTTACATCCCTTTTTCCATGAACCGAAGCTCCTTCGGCGGCGTCTAGTAGGTGTAACGGAGATCAGGAATGCAGGAGCTGGTTCTGATCCAGCCGGTAAGAACGCTACAAGAAGAATCGGTCGGCGAGGCCGAACGGTTGGACTCGCACGAGGAATTTGAAGCGCGTCTCGTCGAGTGCGGTCCGCTGGCCTACCGCGTGGCGCAGGGCGTTCTACGCAACACGGCAGACGCGGAAGACGTGGCGCAGGAAGCGTTGCTGCGCGCGTATCGCAAGTTCGAGCGGTTGCGCGACCCGAGCCGTTTCCGGGCCTGGCTCGTGCGCATCGTGTACCGGCTGGCGCTGGACCGGTTGCGCTCCGCGAAACGCCGAGAATTAAGGGAGACTTCATCGGCGTCTCCCGGGCAGCGACCCGCTGTGCCCACTGTCGAGGACTTGGCCGCTGCGACGGAATTTCGGGCGCGCCTGGAGCGCGCAATGGATGAACTGCCCGAAAAGCTGCGCCTGGTGTTGCTGCTCGCCGCGGTCGAGGGTTACACGCTCGACGAAGTCTCGGCAATGCTCGGGATTCCTATGGGTACGGTAAAGTCCAGGCTATTTTTTGCCAGAAAGCAACTTGCGGAGAAGCTAGGATGAACTGCCGGCAATGCCAAAAACGAATTCTAGACGCTTTCGCGGCCGCTGAGG
>DATFTB010000312.1:0-52265 GCA_035262325.1 Candidatus Acidiferrum sp. | reverse complement strand
GCGATCGGTGTGATGCTCTCCGTCGATCATGTAGGTCAGGGTCCAGGCGGGATGCCCCTTGCCGCGGGCACAGCGGCAGTTGGGCTTTCCGCAGCGGGTGTAGCCCAAGGTCAAGGTTCCGGGGAGCTGATCCGCCAGTGGGGGCAAATGACGAATAATTTCAAACTTACGCTGGCGCAAGCGCGAAGCGTCCGAGGTGCGGGGTTCTTTCCACATCTGCAAGCAATACTGCTACAAGAACATCGATAAAACAAGCTTTATAATTGAATGCGAAAATAGAACGCATTCCAGGAGAAACACACTACTGCTGCGAATACCGACCCTTCAAGGGATACTTAGCGGAGGGGTGTCCCAAAGTTCCGAAGTGGCTAGCCTCTTTCCTGGCTTGCAACTCAGTTCGCTCCACTTCGAAATCCTTCCAGACTCCAGGTGTCCTGCGCCTCAATGTGCTTCAGCACATATCGGTCGCCGTTCATCACTCGCACACGGAAGTAGGTCTCGCCCGGCGAATACCACTGGTCCTCTACCTCGACAACTTCCAGCGTCTCCTCACCAAGCTTCAGGCGCACCGGCCTCTCGTTCGCCTGATACCCTGAATAGCACTCCACTTGAACAGTTTTCATCTGCAGCCTCGGCTTTCAGCTTTCCTCACTCACTGCCTGTTCTGTTCTGCGTTCCACGCCGCCCCGAAAAACACGATCACCGCCGAAATCTGCATCCAGATCAATAGACCGATCACGGCGGCCAAACCTCCGTACACCAGGTTGTAGGGCACCCGCCGCACATAGAACCCGAACACCGCATTCGTCAGCCACCACAACAGCGTCGCCACAGCCGCTCCTGGCAGCACCTGTCGCAGGTGTTTCTCGCGTGGCCGCGCGACCCAGTAAATCACCGTCAATGCCAACATCGCCAGGACCATTGCGGCCAACGGAAAAAATATTAGCCACAGTACATGCACGGGCGCATTCTTCCACAACTCCCCCGTCAGCCAATGCCGCAACGGCCTCCCAAACACTCCCAGGATTCCCGCCACAAGAATCGGCGCCATCGTGATCAGCAGCAGCAACAAACCTCGGAACTGCCGGTGCCAGAAGCCGATTCGTTCCTCATCTCCGTAAATAAGGTGAATGCCTTCCATCAGCAGCTTCATTACTTGCGATCCCCCGAACAGCGTCCCGGTCCAGCCGACCAAAGCATATTTCCACGCGTTAGGCCCTCCGCGCTCCAGGAAGTCCCCCACAATTCCCTGGCTTCCCGGTGGCAGGAAGTGTAGGAAATTCCGGATCGTTTCTAGCAGCGCTGTCTTGCTCCCGATCCAGCTGGAGGCCACCCCAACTACTAGCAACAGTGTGGGGAAAAACGCCAGGAAGACGTTAAACGCAATGGCTTGCGAAATCATGCTGCATCGCGGATACACGCGTCCCAACATTCGCCACACTCGCTTGGTCAATTGGCCCCCTCGCTGCCGCGACCTGCCCTATAGTTGCACAACTGCCCTTGAATCCAGCGCACTACTTCATTCTCGCCGCCGCGCAAGCCAGAGACACCGGCCGCCGCGCCGCACAGGCGCACTTCTGTCACCTGCTTCCTCGCCCCTCAGATTTGATGGGAATCCTACCAGGTACCGATACGCAGCACGGCTTCCGTCGTTATCTTGATGCTGTCCTGAGGATGGATCATGTCGACGTCCGACACCCACGTGTGCGTGTACTTCACGTTGATCAGCCGCCACGCAAACGGTCTCGTCACTACCACGTCCACTCCCCCACCCGCCTGCAAGCATGGCCCGTTGTTCGAGGTCTCGAACGACCAGTCGCTGCGCTTCGGATAATGCGGCAGCGTCCCGTTCCCGTCATTCCAGTCCTTCAGCAGCCGCTGCCGCAGAGCCAGATTGTCGATTTCGTGCGTGACTCGCCGTCCCCCAAACAATACTTCGGCGTACGGCGAAAAGTGCTTCGACGCCCGAGGAGTCCATCTCGGCCCTGCACCGTAAAACAGCGAATCGCCGCTCTGCTCGTAGTTCGGCATGTGCATCACCAGGCAGCCATCCACCTCGGCTACCAGCTGCCACGTCGGACTCAGCCGCGTCGCTCCCGACCCTCCGCCGCCGATGCAGCTCCCGCCACCCAAGAAGCTTTCGTATACCGGAAATGCCGCCAGCTCGATCGGCGCTTCCTTTGGGTAAGTGTGTTTAAACTCCACCCCGTAGTCCAACGACGACCGTTTCACAAACTCGAAGGGCTTCGGCCCGCCCTCTTTGTAATCATTCAACAATGCCTGCCGGATCTCGTAGCTTTGCCCAAACAACCCCAGGCGTGTGTCTCGTGTCCATGGCACGCGAAAGGCCATCACATTTGCAAAAGAACGCCCAGGGTTCAGAAAGCACCTCGTCAGGATAAGCACTACCCGGTTGTCGGTCCGGTTCTCCAGTCCCATAATCACGTAGCGGTCGGCCGCGTCCTCCGCCATCATCGTCAATGCACCGAGCGTCGGGGTGTCCGTCAAGGTGATAAATCCCGGAGAAGCGTGCAACATCACGTTGCCGATCGAGGCTTCGCTGACCGGACCAATTTTCCACTGCGTATGCCAGACGGCACTGTAGGCCATCGAGCGCAGTATGCTGATGAAGTAGTCCCGTCCGTCCCCCCACTGCACATTGGAGTAACGCGGATCGTTTTGCCGGAAGATGAACCCGAACACCGAGCCCTCGATCGGATGCCCGGCATACGGCGCCATGAAATGGTCGCTGTCGCTCCATCCGCGCAACTCACTCACCGACTGGATGTAATGCTGGAACCAGTGCCCGTTCAGCGTGTCGCGCGTCCCGGCTTCCGTGATGACGTCAAAGGAATGCATGATCCCTGTGTATAGCAAGGATTCCATCAGCATCGGTTTCCAGTGAACATTTCGATCCGAAGGAGGCTGCTCCACCGGCTGCACCGACCCGCTTCCGAGCGAATTGGTCGGCACTCTCTCGCTTTCGTTGACGCCTAAGTTTTTCGGAAACTCAAACGGGGCTGTCTTTGGAGCTGGTGCCGGCACACTCAACGGACGCCACGTATGATCGACGGCACCAAGAACGCTCGAACGCGTATAGAGCACGTCCGGAGCGCCGTTTGACAGGTCAAAAATCGATTGTGCCCGCGCCGGGCTGGCAGAAAGCCACAGGACCGCCAATTCCAGTAGCCAGACTACTGTTCTCCCGATTCTCATCAGACGTTAACTCGCTTTTTTGCTTTCTCTGGACTGCGCGAGCGGCGCACGGTCCGCTGGGCCCCGACGTTTGGGCTCAATCCAGTTTTTGTATTCTTGGGCTCCCTACTCGCGAGGTACCTGGAGCCCGTCCCTGGCCAGGAACGATGGCCAGGATCTATCCGGGGGCGGTCCGTCAATGGCACAGATTATAGCGGAAGACGAGAATTGAGAAAATGGAAAGCTTCAGTTCACCCTGCACCCCCCTGGCGCCTGCTCTTTGCTCTTCCGCAAATAGGCCGTTTCGGTTCCCTGGTTTGCACTAGGCGTTTCAGACAAGCTTCCGCGCCTGGAGTTTCCCGCCGTTTGCAAAATTGTTTGGCCTAGCTCCGCATCGCGAGCGCACTCCTAGCGATGTCGTCGCGTTCAGGCGTCCGCGCTGTCTGGCTATGGATTCCTCGCTTTTTTGCACCCGGCGCGGCTCAATGCGGAGCGGTCCGCCAGGTGATGTGCTTTTGTTGTAGCAAAGGAATCGCGTAAATAATCGGAACCGCCGCGCCCGGCATGGACGGTCGACTCGGACGTTTTTCCTGTGGTGCACTCGGTCCGGGATGCAACCATTGCCCTTCCACAATCCCTACTACTTCCTCTGTATCCCGCAAAACTACCGGGGCACCGCTCTGCCCGCGTCGTACCTCATGACTGAACAGAAACAGCTCTGCCTCGTCCTGCCCTTTATCCAATTTCGTTGAGATGTAACCAAGCACCTCGGCGGGCGATCGCTCCTCTTGCGGCGCATCAAACGTGTGCGGATCCCTCAAGCGCGAGGGCCGCAAAGCGGCCGCAAAGACCGCTTCACCGGGTTCCGGCCTATTGGAAGCAAGCGGCAGGAACGCCACCTGGTATTTCCCTTCGAACGGGTTCGGCAGCGCGCGCAGCACGGCAATGTCGTGCTGCTGGTCGGTTGCCACCACTTCCACGTTCAACAAGCGCGGCGGCGCTTCCGCCAGTCGCAACAGAATGTGCGGCTGTCCTCCATCGTGAAAATCGCTCAATACATGCGCCGCCGTTACCAGGTAGCCGTCCCGGTCAATGAAAAACGCGTTGCCGTAGAAAATATAGTGGTAGCCTCTCTCCGAAGAAGACTCGTCCAGCGGATAGACCACCGGGCAGATCGCTGCCGACACTGCGGCATTGTCGGTCGCTCGGGGAGTTGCCGTTCCGTGAGGCCACACGCAGAACGAGCTGGCTGCCACGGCGAAGCCGATTGCCACCAACCCACATTTCAGTTTGCGCCTCATTCGTTCCTTTAACCCATCCTCGAGCAAACTCCCCCGCCGTCCTTCAACCACCAAAAGCTCACTTTTAGCCTACCGCCTCGCCGTCAAAGCGCAATGGAACTTCCGGCCACGCGCCTTTGCCCCGCGCGTACGGCCGTCCCCGACCGGCGTCGAGCGCTCGCGGCACCACGCCATGCCCTTCTCGCACCGGGGGAAGAACCTCGGCCGTGCCTGGCTTCTTCACCGGCCACTGCCGCGCCTGGCTGGGCAGTGCTTGCGCACCTGTCGTACACTTCCCCTATCCCGCATCGCGAGGATGCCGATCATGATGCCTGCGGCCGCGCTCGGAATCAAAGCGACCAAGATCGACTTCCGGAAATCCCTGCTTGAAACTCCTGCCATCAATGAGAGAGCAAAGCAGCTCCTTCACAGTCCTATCGAGGGCCCAGCTTGGCGGGCTGCTCCTTCTTTCGTCAACGGCCGCTCGACCGCTGACGTCGCTACGCACATCCACGGTGTCCGCACGATGTGGCTTTCCGCGGCGGATCGGACCACGAACCTTCCTACCAAACTCGACCACGACCAAGCCAAGCGCGCCGAGGCTCAAGCCGACTTGAAAGTGAGTTCCGAAGCTATTCTGGTGCTTCCGAGGAGAGCTCTCGACGCCGGTAAAGTCCCGCATTGCCAACCCCATGCCGGCGCGTTTAGCGACCACCTGATCGCTCGCGATTCGCGTCATCGACCGCAGATTGCCATCTTGGGGCGCCAGCAGCGTGAATGCGGCTTTGGCAAATGAAAGCCGCCCTTGCGCTCGCCGGAACCTGTGCTGTCGCGGCGCTTCTTCTTGTCGCCTCAGGCGGCTCGGCTCGCGCGCAGACCGAACCGTCCCGGAAACTCACTTGGCACCCGCTAGAATTCGCGATTCTGCGGTACAACGACGACGCTCCGAAATCCTGGAACATCTATCATTCCGACAAGAAAGGCGTTCTTCTGGTACGCCTCTGGAAGCGCTATCTGCTGGTCAGTGTACCGGACGAGGAGGTGTACGACATCGACCCGCAAACCATCAAGGCCTCGGGTGACTCGGTTGAATGGTCGTACGCCGAGCGCCCGCCGAAGCCGATTGAAACTCCCGATTGGCGGGTAAGAAATGTCGGCTCGATGGACCGCGTGCGTTTTCGTCTCGGCAAGGACGGCCATTTTCTCGAGCTGCAGCTTCCACTCGGACCGAACGGCCGTCCGATCTATTGAGGCGCTTTTGGTTTATCGCCGAGCCCATCCCATTTTTGGTCCGGCGGAAGCGCTGGCCGCGCGGTCTGATCGGCGCGATACACCCCGTAAAACCACGGAATTCCCAACGCTCCGGGAGCCACGCCTACGTTGACTTTGTCCCCCACGTGAAAGCGATCGTAGTCGTCGGAATCCACCGCCAGGCGCTCGTAGCGTCGGCCCTCACGCCAGGAATAAACGAACAAACGGCGCGTTCCTCGCACCACGCCCCTCATCAGGTATCTTCCGTCCACGGTCGCGGCGTGATATTCGACCTTACCCGGCGAATCGAGCTTGCCATTCAGGAAAAGCGCCACCGATAGAATGAACGGAACGGGAATCAACCCCGTAAAAAGATGCTTCAGGACCTGGATGTCCTTTCGGGCTCTCGCGCGCCGCTCCAGAAAGATCGCCAGCACCAGCGCCACAAAAAATACCAGGCCAAAAAACACCAGCATCCCGTCTAGGTCGAGCGGAGGGTATACCTGGCTCACATAAGGGAAAAGTAACGAGCCGGCCAGGAAGATCGCCATCTGGCGCAGTAGACGCCGCCGAAACACCAGCTCCGCGGCCGCCGAAGTCAAACCGCAATTGGGGCACTGATCGCTTGTGCGCTCCGAGCCACAATCGAGACAACGCGTCATGAACTGTAGTATACGGCGGCTTACCGCGATGCTGCGAGTTTCGTCAGTAAATCCTGGTAATGCTGCTGGCTTTGGCCCTCGGGCAGTAGAACTGTCACGCCCATACCTTTGCCCGGTTCGACTCGTTTCACGTAGCACTCGAGCCACATCGGCCGCTCGGTCGTCATCCTAGCTCGAAACCCGGCTCCCACCCACAGCACATCTTCCGATTCGATGAACATGCCGCTCTCGCTGATATCCCGAGTGCGGGCCCTTAGTCGAGCGGAACCCCACTCGATTTCGAGGATGGCTTTGTATGCATACCGTGGTGAGCGACGCCGCTCGAGACGGCGCGTCCCCATGTCGCCCATCGTCATGGACCCGGCACTCCTCCGTTGTGCGAATGGCGCGCAAGGTCGAGCCCGTGCAGCGTGCCTCGTGTACTTGAAGAATACGCCAGAAGTCATCCCAATGTTTCAGACACCGTGAGTCGTGTTTTGTTCCTGCCATTTTCCATTTCGTCACATTCTATACCGCCTCGGTAACCGTCCGCGCCCCGCGCATCAGGAATGTGCCGGTAGTGACTCGGGCCCCCAGGTGGCCTACAATTTGCGCCGGAGTTTCACCCGTAGGATGGAAAACGCATTCGAAAACGGACTGTTGCGCCCTCTCATTGCCGAAGCGTATACGCCCAAAAGCCTTTCCGCAATCCGCAAAGTGCTGGAATCGCGCCAAACACATGAAATCTCGCCCATCGCACACGGCTTATTCGCGGCGAGCCCCAGTCAATCGCCGGATTCCGCAACGGGTTACCAGAACATTTGGGTTCGCGACAACGTCATGGTGGCGAACTCACTCTTTCTCCGGGGAGACACGGCCTCCGCCGCAGCCTGCATCCGCGGCATAACGCAATTCTTCAAAAAGCAAATGCCGCGCTTCCGCGAAATTATCGACGATCCGGTCCGCGTTTTGAAAGAAGATGCTAACCGCAGGCCGCACGTTCGCTTCATCGCTCAAAATCTCGGCGAGCTGTCGGAAAAATGGCCTCATGCACAGAATGACGCGCTCGGACACGCGCTCTGGTTTCGCTTTCGACTGGCCAACACCGGCGTTCTGGCCCTGACGCCCGACGACGAAGAGGTCTACCGACCCTTTCCAGACTACTTTGACGCTATCGAATACTGGCAGGACCGGGACAGTGGCGCGTGGGAAGAGGGGCGCAAGATCAATAATTCCAGCGTGGGCGCGGTGGTCGCCGGGTTGGAAGAAATGCTAAAACATCAGCTTTCCTCGAAGCGTCGCGGGAAGGCGAGATCCGTTAAGGTGACATGCCTCGACCGCCTGCGCTATCTCGCCGCCAAGGGCCGCGAGCGTCTCGCTGCCACTCTTCCTTTCGAGGCGCCCCCTGAACGGCTGGTTGACTCCGCGCTGCTTTTCCTGATTTACCCGCTATCCGTTCTCCGCTCGCGTGACATCGAGGACGCCATCCTCAATCTCGTCCAGGCCCGTCTCAAGGGCATTGTCGGAATCAAGCGCTATGCGGGCGATTCGTACTTCTGTCAGGACTACGACGAGTGGTTTTCCCCGTCGCAGATGAGCAGCGACTTCAGTGAGCGCCTCGATTATCGCGACGCCTTTCTGCAGCCGAATTGCGAGGCGCAATGGTGTATCTTTGATCCGGTCCTCTCGGTAGTCTATGGCCAGCGCTTTCTTGCGGATCCAGCGGACGCCGCGAGCTTTCGCAAACAAATTCATTATTTCAATCGCTCGCTCGCCCAGGTCACCGCCAAAGGTCTATGCCCTGAACTTTACTTTCTCAAAGAGGGGAGATATGTTCCGAATGCTCATACCCCCCTGGCATGGACACAGGCGAATCAGGCGCTCGCTTTCTATCTGATGGAAAAATCCTTGGAGGTGAATCGATGAATCGCCTTCCGAACAATTGTTGCGCCCGGTTGCTCGGGCTGCTCACCGCGTTCAGCGCCGGCCGTCCCTTGGCTCAATCCGAACGAGACACCCTTGCCGCGACCCCGCCCATAGGCTCTGAACAGTTCCGACAAGTTTGCCAGCGACATCAGCGAAGATCTGATTAAGTCTGTGGCCGATGCGATGGCTAGCCAACGGCATGGAGGAAGCTGGCTACGAGGGTGCATTCGGTTGTGATGGTGAAAATTACGCCGTAGAATTCGCGCTGCGCTACCGCCAACCCGCCGCTCGGGAGGGGCTCCATGGACAAGCCAGAGCAATCGCAAGCGACACCGCGGGATTACCTGGCCGCCGAACGCACGTTCCTTGCCTGGATTCGCACCGGACTCGCGCTCATGGGCCTTGGGTTTGTTTTGGCTAGATTCGGTATTTTCCTCCGTCAGTTCAATTTCATGCGTCCAGGTCTCGCGACAGCCTCCTTCGCTCCCTCGCTTTGGTTTGGGACTGCCTTGCTTCTCCTAGGTGTTGCTGTCTGCCTCTGGTCGCTCTCTCGGTATCTGCGCCTCGTTCGGTCGATGCGAGCCGGGTCCGCCTCATTCAGTCACCCTTCCACGCTTGCCGTAGCGGTCGCCGCCATACTTGCGGTACTTGGCCTGGCGATGGGTTATTATCTGATGTCCACGCGCCACGCCGCGGCAGGCACCGCTTTAAACCGCCAGCAGGAGGTCTCCATGTCCACGATGGCAGATAACGGTGTCGTTCGCGTGCCCAGCCAGCATACGGTCGGCGATACAGTCGCCAGACTCGAATCCATTCTTGTGGAGAAAAATGTAAAGCTCTTCACGATTGTGGATCACAGCGGCGAGGCCGAAAGGGCCGGCCTTAAAATGCCAAACACCAAGCTGCTGATCTTCGGAAATCCCAAGGCGGGCACGCCGCTCATGCTGGCTTCCCCGAGCATTGCGCTCGATTTGCCGCTGAAAATCCTGGTCGCCGAAGACACCACCGGCCAGGTTTGGATCTCCTACAACTCCCCGGTCTACCTTCAGCAACGCCACAACCTCCCCGCGGACCTGCTGCCTAACATCGCCGTGATTGAGGCTCTAGCGTCCAAAGCGGGGCAATAAACGCGTTTTGGGGCGAAGCTGTTCATCGAGCCCTGATTAGTCACGCGCAGTCGGATATTTTTCGACCGTCATCATGCACTCCTCTATCTTCTCCACCGGCTGAATTCCCCCCCGCGCGCCAACCGCGGTGCAGTTCAGCGCCGCAGCCGCGCAAGCAAACTCCAGTTGTCGCTCGATCGGCCATTCGTGCAGCAGCCCGTAGATGAAGCCCGCGTGAAAAATATCGCCTGCGCCGGTCGTATCTAGAACCTTCACCCGGTACGCAGCGACATTATGGAATTTCTCGCCGTCCCAGGCCAACACCCCGTCATGGCCCAGCGTGGCTGCGGCCAATCGGCAACCATACCGGGCTTGAACCTCCGGCAGGGACTTCCGCAAATCCGGTTCGTGGGTCAACCTCACCGGAATATCTCTGCTGGTAATCAGGAAGTCGATCTTCGGCAAAAGCTGCTCATAGTCGGGGTAAAGATCGTCGAGGTCTGCGACGACCGGAATGCTGGCCTCACGAGCCCACTGCGCCGCCTGCGTGGCCGCCGCAGTATCGTGGCCGTCCACATGAAGAGCGCGTGCATTGACGATCCATTCGCGATTGAGCTCCTCGGGCAGCAGCGTCAACCGGCCGTCGCGCTTCCAGAGGACGGTGCGCTCACCCGTGTGGTCTACGAGGATGAACGCCTGCTGGCTGGGAGTCCCGCGGGCGACGAAAAGATGTGCCTCCACGCCACGCCGCGCGAATTCCTCGCGGTGGAGCTCGCCGGCAGGGTCTTCGCCTATTTTTCCAACGTAACGCGCGCTCAAGCCCCAGATCCGGCAGGCCACCATCGCCGAGGCCACTTGTCCGCCGAGTAGCGCTTCGGCACTGCGGATTTCGACCTTCGAGCCACGTTCCGGAAAATGCTCCACGGGAATGAGCGTGTCGGTGGCATTTAATCCCACGCCCACCACATCCACCTTCGCAATTTTCGTCATTGCCTGTTCCCCGCATGCGGCCATCGTCTCAGTGAAATCGCGTCGTCCGCCACAGCCGCTCCCCGCACACGAGCAGCAGAAATAAGGTTGCGATCGTCAAAACAGCCGCGGGTCCCCAACGAAAGGAAAACTCCGGCACGCGCGCAATCGACGCGAAGCCGACCAGGATGGAAGTGGCCACCGCTACCAGCGACCAATCGAGCACGCTGCGCCGTGGCTCGGTTTCGCTCGCAGCACGCCTACCGTCGAGCCGCGCTTCGAGGTAATCCGCCGGAATGCCGTAGCGTAAGCTCTCGCGCTGCGCCGCCTCTCGCCAGCGGATCTGTTCTTTGCCAGTGGCCGACGACAGCGCGATCGCCCCCACGCCAAGCATCATCAGCAGCGAACCGCCAACGACCTCGATATGCGCGCCGCTACCCTTTCCGTGTAGCTCCCCGAAGACGAGCACCCCCCACAGCAATCCCCAGAGCTGATTTGTGTTCGAAAGCGGAATGCCGCGGCTGATTCCTACATACTTTGCCGCATACTGCTGGAACAGATCGCCGATCACCCAGATGAACCCGCCGAGCATCAGCCAGAACATCACCGCCCGCGCATTTAGCAATTCCATCCAAAGCGGACCCACCCCCGTATATGCCACGGCCAACCCGGTCATCATGCCCAGTTCACCAAACGTGAAGATCGTGACGAACGCAAGCGGATTCATCCCCGTCAGGTAGGCCTTGCGGTAGGGAATGTACATCGTTCCCCAAAGGATTCCAGCGCCGAGCGCCGCCCACACCCCGTTCAGCGAGTGCGCCGACACAGGCGCCTGCGCTGCAGAAGCGGTCGCCAGAAACGCTGCCCCCACACACATCACCGCTGCCCCGCCCACCACCCCCATCCAGCGTCGCCGACCCGCCTGCCGCAGCTCATTAAAAAACAGGCATCCCCACAAAATTCCAAGCAGGCTATTCGAATTCCACAATGGAAAGGCGATGCTGAGACCAATATCTCGAATCGCAAAGATCGTCAGCGTATTGGCCACGGCCCACAAGCAGCCCGCCAGCAGCGCCCAAAGCACCAGGTGCGGCGCGCGTCTCACGTCGGCGCGCACCGAAGAGGTTCCCATCACCAACGCGGGCAGGCTCCACCGCGCCAGGAAAACTCCAATCACCATGATGAGAGAAATCACCACCGGAGAAATGCCGATGGTCACAAGCTTTGTCGGCGCTTCCGCGGCGCCAAGCCACGCCCCGGCCGTGAATCCACACAAAGTGCCAAGAATCTGCAGGCTTCTCGATCGCGCCGTCTCTTGCGTTTGCCGGGCGGAGTCGCGCGCTACGCTCCCTCGCATGATCCTCCGTCGGAACGTTTAGTGAATGAACCGCAGCAGCAGCAGCCCGCCCATCAGCACGGCCACCGGGACCCAAAAATGAATATCCTTAAGCACACTCACAAGTCGCGAAAGTCCTGCTTGATTTGTCGCGTCGTCGGGCATAAGTCTGCGGCTGAAAAGCCGGGCCGGCGCGAATTATACCCCCGCGAGCTCTTTGTGACGAACGGCCCAAAAAGTCCGCGAATCATGAACGACCGGCGGCCTGGCTCTGGCACACGTTTCCAGAACGAACGATTGTGCGGGGAGCTGCCTTCGTCCAGTTCCCTCGTTCGCTCCATGGAATCACCAGCCCGCGCGCGGATTTTTCGCACAAGTGATAGCTGCAAGCGTTTCTACCTAAAAATGAGGTTGCACTCATGGTGACCCCATGCTAGCCTGAGCGAACAAAAGGCGAATCCATGAACAGCTCCCCTAACTCCGACTCCCTCGCCGTTTGCGGCTCTACGCTCCCCACCCGCGGCTCCTCGCGCACCTCGACGTCCCTCGCCCGCGTCGCCCGGGTTCTCGATGCCTTTGCCTCGCGCGACCATAACGGCGAAATGCTCACCGCCATCCGCCACTATCCCGCCCGCGAAGCACAGTGGGCCGACTTTCCCGGCTGGGTGCACCCCGATCTGCGGGCGGCCTACAACGCCAAGGGCATTCGGACGCTCTACACCCATCAGGCCGCGGCCGCCGAGCGGGTCCACGCCGGCAAGAATCTCGTGGTCGTCACGCCGACCGCTTCGGGCAAAACCCTCTGCTACAACCTGCCCGTTCTCGACGCCATTCTCAGAGACACCGATACTCGCGCCCTCTACCTTTTCCCCACCAAGGCCCTCGCGCAAGACCAACTCGCAGAACTCTACGACCTGAATCAACGGCTGCATAATTCCTTTGCGGTGTTCACCTACGACGGCGACACTCCCGGCGACGCCCGGAAGGCCATCCGCGAAAAATCGCACATTGTCCTGACTAACCCGGACATGCTGCACACAGGGATCCTGCCGCACCACACGCGCTGGACCCGATTGTTCGAAAATCTGAAGTACGTTGTGATCGACGAGCTCCACACCTACCGCGGTGTGTTCGGCAGCCACCTCTCGAACGTCCTTCGCCGCTTGCGCCGCATCGCGCGATTCTACGGCCGCGAACCCCAATTCGTCTGCTGCTCCGCGACCATTGCAAATCCGGCCGAACTCGCTTCGCGCCTGATTGAAGCCGACGTCGAAGTGCAGTCCGCCAACGGCGCACCCACCGCCGAAAAAATCTTCGTCTTTTACAACCCGCCGGTCGTAAATCGCGCGCTCGGCATTCGCCGCAGCTACATCAACGAAGCGTCCCGCGTCGGCCAGGAATTCCTGAAACACGATCTTCAAACCATGGTCTTCGCGAATTCGCGCCTGCACACCGAACTCATCCTCACCTATCTCCAGCAGGCGAATCCGCAGCTCCCCGGCTGCCCCGAAACCATTCGAGGCTATCGTGGAGGCTACCTGCCAAACGAGCGGCGTGAGATCGAGCGTGGGTTGCGCGAAGGCAGAATTCGCGGCGTCGCCACAACTTGCGCAATGGAATTGGGCATTGATGTCGGCTCACTCGACGCCGTCGTGATGGCGGGCTATCCCGGCAGCATCGCTGCCACGTGGCAACGCGCCGGCCGCGCCGGACGGCGCAGCGGCAGTTCCTGCGCCGTGCTCGTCGCTTCTTCCTCACCGCTCGATCAATTCATGGTGCGCCATCCCGACTACTTCTTCGGCAGCACTCCGGAACACGCCTTCATCGAGCCCGATAACCTTGAAATCCTGATCAATCATCTGAAGTGCGCCGCTTTCGAACTACCCATCGCGCCAACCGAAAAATTTGGCGAAGTCGACCTGCAGGACCTCTGCGCGCGTCTCGCTGCGGCCGGCTACTTGCACCGCGCCGGCGGAAATTACCACTGGACACACGAAGCCTACCCCGCCGACACCATCAGCCTTCGCTCGGTCACCAGCGATAACTTCATCATCATCGACATCACCGACCAGCCGCTTGTCGTCGGCGAAGTCGACTTCACGAGCGCCCCCACCACCGTCCATGAGAAAGCCATCTACCTGCATGGCGCTCAGCAGTACCACGTCGAGCATCTCGACTTCAAGGAGCGCAAGGCCTATGTCCGCCAAGTCGACGTCGACTACTACACGGATGCAATCCGCTATACGCAAGTCCGCATCCTCGCGATCGCCGAAACCGTCTCCGGGTTAAATTCCGTTTCGTCGCACCTTTCGAACTCCCACTCTCACGGCGATGTGCTGGTTCGCTCGCAAGTCGTCGGTTTTAAGAAAATCAAGTTCTTCACGAACGAAAACATCGGCTCGGGCAAACTCGAACTGCCCGAAAACGAAATGCACACCACCTCCTACTGGATCTCGCTCGACCGGTCACTCCTCGAATCGCTGCCCTACACCATTAGCGAACGCCAGTCCGGCATGTACGGCCTGCTCCACGCGCTGAAGTCCGTTGCCACATTGCTCCTGATGTGCGACGGGCGCGACCTTGGCACAGCCATCGGTGAGCGCCCACCGGCGCATGCAAGCGAAGAAAACGAGGCCAACGTCGAGTCATCTGCCAACTGGATAAGCGGCCAAAAAGAGTTCTTCGAGCCCAATTTGTATCTTTTCGACGCCTATCCGGGAGGCATCGGGTTTTCCGAGCCGTTGTTCGGCGCACATGAGTTGCTCGTTCGCAAGACGCACGAACTGATTCAAGCGTGCCCGTGCGAAGCTGGCTGCCCGTCATGCGTAGGCCCGGCGGGAGACCTCGCGGCGCACGCCAAAGAGGCCGCCGTCGCGATTCTGGATCGCCTCTGCGAGTAAGGTTTCAGTGCCGTAGCCGGTTTACCCGGAGTGAGTTTCGCGAAGGGCCGCCGGTTTCACATCGAAGCGGGGCCGAACTTGCGCCCTGGGAAACTTTCTCTTCGCGGGGCTGGATTGAGCTGTATGTCTCTTTCGCTTGACAAATTCTCGCGTCTCGCGTCCCTCAAGCCCACCGGCAGCTCGCCGCGAAAGCCCGCAGAGCTGCGCCTGCCCGACGAGACCGACCCGATCAGCCGCTTGCTTGGCGGAGCCATCGCGCGGAATTATTATGGCGAACACCTCGTCATTCGAAACTGGTTCTCCACTCCCGAATTCGTCGATCCTTCCTCCGTTGCTCTCGAGCTCCTGTCCCGCGCTGGCGACGAAACCACGTCCCGCCGCGCCCGCGCCGCCCTCGAGAACCCGGAAAAATGGCTGTTCCTCGACACGGAGACCACGGGGCTCGCCGGCGGCACCGGCACCTACGCCTTCCTCGTCGGCCTCGCCTGGTGGGACGCCGGCGGCCTCGCGGTAGAACAAATGCTTCTCCGCGATTTCTCCGACGAGCACTCCTTGCTTGCGGAGCTCGCCGGTCGCATCGCCGAACGTCCCGTGCTCGTCAGCTTTAACGGAAAATGCTTTGACTGGCCGCTGCTCGAGAGCCGCTTCACGATGACGCGAGCCATTCGCGTGCCTTCCCTCGCTGCGCACCTCGACTTGCTCCACCCGGCGCGCGCTCTCTGGCGGTTACGTCTGGGCTCTGTGCGCCTGGTCGAACTCGAACGCTATGTCCTTGACGCACCTCGCTTGGGCTGGCACCGCGACGACGACCTGTCTTCAGCCCTGATTCCCCAGTTTTACTTCGACTATTTGCGAGGCGGCGCTGCCCAACCTCTCGCTGGCGTCGTGAAACATAATCAGATGGACTTGCGCGGGCTGGCCGCCCTCTTCGGAAAGATCAATTCCCTCCTCGCTTCTCGCGAGGCGTTGGACGAAAACGATTCACGCGATCTTTTCGGACTCTCGAAATTCCTGCAACGCCGGGGCGAGAACGATCGGGCCCGTTCAGCCTGCGCCAAGGCCCTCGATTCCGGCCTGCCTGCTGAATACCGTGCACGAGCCACCCGCGATCTCGCAACGATGGCCAAGCGCCTCGGTGATAAAGAAACCGCAGCGGATCTCTGGCTGGAGCTTGTCGCGGATCCACGCGACGGCGTCACGGCTTGCGAACAACTGGCAATTCACCACGAGCGAATTTCTCGCGATCTTCAGCGCGCCTTCGAATACGCCAATTTGGCACTCGCAAAGGTCCGTTCCCAGTCAGCCGATTCCCGCGATCCCAGCTCGCGCGCCCGCGCTATCGAGAGAAAATTGATGTGCCGTCTCGAGCGTTTGCGGCATCGCATAGGGAAGGCGAAGGTAGCCGCGCATGCGCCCTTGCTGGCCCATTCCCCTGTAGCCGGCCCGCGCCGGCGCTCTCGCTGATCTCCCGAACCTCTCCGACCGCGCTTGAATTTGGAGGTACAAAACGGATGGAATCCACGGCAGCAAAACTTCAACCTGTCAACGGAGGAACTATGGCCACCGCAGAAACCACCTATCTCCGTAGCGAACTCGAGGTTCGCCGCCAGCGTTTGCTCAATGCCACCCGCGCCGAAGCGGCAAACGCTTCGCTCCGCGAGCTTCTCTCGAATGTGGACGCGGCGCTGGCCCGCCTCAGTGCGGGCACTTTTGGGATATGCGAGGAATGCCACGATTCGATCGAAGCCGACCGCTTGCTTTGCGATCCGCTAGTGCGCTTCTGCCTCGATCACCTATCTCAGGATGAGCAGCGCGCCCTTGAAAAAGACCTCGCGCTGGCTGCGGGCATCCAGCGCGCCCTCTTGCCCCGCCCCGACTGGTTCGTCGATGGATGGCAGGCGCGCTATCACTACCAGCCCGCCAATGTCGTCAGCGGAGACTACTGCGACCTGATCGAATCGAATGGCGGCTTTTTGTTTCTGCTTGGCGACGTCGCCGGAAAAGGCGTCGCAGCCTCGATGCTGATGAGCCATCTACACGCGACGTTCCGTACCCTTGCCGGACAGCATCTTCCACTCCGGTCGCTGATGGGACACGCCAATCGCCTTTTCTCCGAGAGCACCACCGCCGGCCAGTTCGCCACCATGATCGTCGGTAGCGCGCAACCCGACGGAAGAGTCGAATACATCAGTGCCGGCCACCTTCCACTGTTCCACATTTCCGACTCCGGTATCTGTTCCCGGTCGGCTACGGGTGTGCCGCTCGGCATGTTTTCCTCGACCGAATACGACGTTTGCCAGCTGCAACTCGCGCCAGGCGACAAGCTCTTTCTCTACACGGATGGCCTGACTGAGGTTTTCAACTCCGCGGGTGTGGAATTCGGCCTCGAACGCGTTCGTTCTCTGGCTAGGCGTCACACCGCCGATCATCCGCAAGCTATGATTACAGCCTGTCTCGACGAGATCGGCAGCTTCTCACCAGCCAAACGAACCGATGATCTAACGATGCTCGTGTTGCACCGCTCCCATTGAGGACCCGGGCACAGGATCTCAGCCTCTGATTCTTTGAGGAACTACACTCTCCACATCGCCCGCTCACGGCATGTGGCTGTTTTTCTACAGCGTCCTCTGAATCTGCGCCTCTGCCGCCTTGGGATCGCCGGGCCGGGCCGGCTCCGGAGGATTCTGCGGCCAGCCTAGTTTCTTGACCCACCTTGCAAACTGTTCCTGCTCCCCGCCGTCGAGGGTGACACACTCTCGCCCCGAGCACCGCAGAAACACGGCGCCGTCCGCAGTGTCAAACGAAAGAGACTTTTCCCCTCGCGACACTCGGCGGCGCTCGGAATATTTCTTCGCGAGCGCTTCGGAATATTCCGCAAACATCTGCGATGCGCCCTCCTCCGTCGTGAAGCGAATGCGCGTGAACAGCGCCAGCCGCTTGCTGCCAGCCTGCTCATAAGTGGCGTAATCGTCTCCGTCCCATCCCGCGGCAATCCTTTTCGCCAGACCTTCGTCCAGAAACTGCTTCAAGACTTCCTTCCAGCCAAACTCGCCCATGGAGTTTTCCTCGAGCTTTGTCCAATCGCCGCCAGGAACGCCTTCGGGCAAATCAACCTTCAGCGTGGCGGGCGCTTTGCCTTCACGATAAAGCGCCGGGTGCATGATCTGCTGCGTATTCGCGGGAGGCTTTGCGAACACGCCTGCAAACCCGCTCCATCCCTCTGCGCGCAAAACCGTCAGCGAAAACGTCAGCCCGCTGAAATAGGGAAACATCAGCGAATCCTTGATGAAGGGTGGCGCTTTCTTCAGTTGCGGCGTATCGGTCAGGTCGCCCACAAACAACGACGGATCAACTTCCGGCAGATCGCGCAGTTTCAACCCCTTGTCCTTGAGCGCGTAATCGAGCATGGCGGCCATCGCGCTGCCCTCGAGCACCGCCTCCCGCGCCAGTTCGGCATCGTCGTTGGGCCGCGCCGCGTGCACCCAAGGCTCGATCTGGAACTGCTGGTCCATCAGCGCGTGCGTCAATTCGTGTGACATCACCATGCGTTGCTCGTCCGGCGGGATCCAGTCCGCAATATAGAATTCGTGCACTTTCGGATCGTAGAGCCCTGCGATCTGCTCCGTCAGCAGATCCACAAGGAACGCGTCCAGGTTGAATCCCTTCGGAATCAGCCCAAACGCTTCCGCAGACCGCGCCGACGCATACCGCTCCTTTGCATCCTTTTCGTTGTCCATCTGGGCAAGAACGTAAGCGCGGATTTCCTCCCGGTTGCGGATCGATTTTTTCAAGGGCTCTTTCAGCGCCCACCCCGTGATTTGGCTCATGTCATGCAGAACTTCGTCCGCCGTCGCCAGGAATTCGGGACTGCTGGCGCCGCCGGCACCCGCCGGGGGCGCGGGCGCCGCTTGCTGTGACCACGCCGGAGCGATCGCTAGCAGCAAGGCACCGCATAAAGCAACCAAGCGCTCGAGCCGCGAAGAAAAACAGGTGACTGTCTGCATAGAATGGCAGAATAGCAGATTCCTGTCTCGGCTCCGAACATGGGATTGACAGGCGCGTGGAACCACACTTTTTCGCGTGATTCGTGCTTCGGTCGGCCTCAGCCGTGTCTCATCTCCGCGGCCCCAGCCCCAATGGGCTGCTGGCCGCTGCCGTCGGCTTCGAGTGGTAATTCGATGCGGAACGTCGCTCCCCGGTCGGCTTCATTCCTTACGTGAATCATTCCCCCGTGTTCGGTGACAATGCCGTAGCAAATACTCAGGCCCAGGCCTGTTCCCTTGCCGACGGGTTTTGTCGTGTAAAAGGGATCGAAAACGCGCGATGCATCTTTTACCCCCGGCCCGCTATCCGTGAACTCGACGAACGCGTGCTTCTCGTGGACCCCTGTCCGCACCCACAGATCGCCTTCGGGGCTCTTCTCGAGGATCGCGTCTAGCGCGTTATTGATCAAATTCAGAAAGACTTGCTGCAATTGGTGCGGGTCCGCCGGAACTTCCGGCAGGTCCGGAGCCAGACCCAGATGCACGCGAATCTGGCTGAGCCGCAGGTCGTAGTCGCGCAAAGCCAAGGTGTCCTCAAGGATGGCGTTCAGACGCACCCGCACGCGTTCTGGCTTGTGTTGCCTCGCGAAACTCAACAGATTTTGCACGATGCGATGCGTTCGCTGGGCTTGCTTGTAAATCTTCTCTGTGTATCCCAGTCCCTGGGAACCAACCTGCCCGCTCGACTTTAACAACTGGCTGTACCCCAGAATCGCGGTCAGCGGATTGTTTAGCTCGTGTGCCACACCGGAAATAAGTTGCCCGACCGCGGCCAGCTTCTCGCTATGCACCAATTGCTCCTGGGTGCGCCGCAGGTTCTCATAAGCGCGCCGCGTCTCTTCATACAACAGGCTGCGCTCGACCGCGCTGCTGATTTGACTCCCGACCGCGATCAACAGGCCGATGTCCGCAGCCGTAAACTCCCGCATCGACCGGCAGCCTACAACCAATGCGCCTATGATTTTCTCCTTGGACCACAGCGTTACGATATAAGCCGACTCGATGCCTTCTTTCTTCTGCAGTTCCTTGACGACCGGTGGAAGCGGCAGTCCTTGCGCGGAAAGAAAGGTGGCATGAGCATTTCTGAGCTGTTGGGTCAGGTCGGCGGGAATCGTCAATAGGGGAAAGTTCTTCGATAGCTCCGATCGATGGCCCACCGCCGCCACCCGCCGCAGGGTCGCGCCATCCGCATCGAACAAGAAAAGCGACGCGATGTCCAGCTCAAACAACTCGAGAAGCTGACGCAACGTCCGTAGGATCGAGTCCGTTAGGTCCAGCGTATAAACCAGCGTCTCGGCAATCGAGTTCAACACGACAAGCTCGCGATTGCGGCGTCGGATCTGCTGTTCGGCCCGGCGCCGCTCGCTCACATCCAGAATAAATCCCTGGTACGCGGTTACGTTTCCCGCCGCATCCCGCACCGCCGTCGAAGACTCGCTCACGGTGCGGATTTCGCCGTCTTTCCGCTTGATGTCGTACTCAAAATCATTCACAGACCCGTGTTCGTGCAGCAACCGCGACAACCGTTCACGTTCCTGGGGATTGACGTACAAGCTTTTCCCTACATCGGCACACATCAATTCATCCCGGCTATCGTACCCGGTGATTCGCATCAGAGCGTCGTTAAAATCCAGAAACCGCCCCTGCACCGTCGCGATAAACACTCCTTCCTGAACACTCGCGACCAACGTCCGGTATTTCTCCTCTGCCCTTTTTCGTTCCGTGATGTCTTTGAGTACGTGAATGGTTCCCAGTTTCCGCCCCGCCGGATCCATGAACGTCGAGTTCGACGCCAGGAAGTATCCTTGCAGCCACGTGTCCGGCGAGTCCGCGTCGCCCGAGGCTCCTTCGCAATACGGACAGATTCGAAAGGAATGATCACGGGGACTGAGCAACTCCGCCACCAATCGTCCAACCATTCCGCGCGCATCCCGGCCGAGCAGGTCCGCCAGCCGCGTGTTGGTCCGCAGGACACGCCCCTCTTCGTCGTGCACCAGAATCGGATCGCCAATCGAATCGAATGTGTACGCCCACTGCTGTTGAACGGTTTTTATCCGCTCAAACAGGTTCACATTTTCCACGGTGGTCGCAAGGAAGTTGGCTACGTTCACCAAGTACGTCAATTCGTCTTCATGGAATCTCTTTCCCGGCAGCGCTCCAATGTTCAGCAACCCGACGGGTCCTTCCTTTCCACACAGTGGGACCGAAATCAATTGCGTAATGCCCGCTTCCGCCATGTTCCGCCGGACTCTAATGTCCTTCTCGTCTTCAAACCGCGAAACGCGGCAATTCTCTTTCAGCACTTCCTGCACCCAGTCACTGTTAAGGGCATAGCGCTCGTGCTGCTTCACATAACTTTCCGAGAATCCGACGGAAGCCCGCGCTACGAATTCCGCCGCATCCCCTTTGCCTTCCAGCAAACGGATCACGCCATGGCTGGCATTCACGCTGCTCGTGATCTGCTTCAGCACTTTCCGCAGCAATTCGGGTAAGGCAACCGACTGGCTGCTCGACGCCGTCAGCATCGTGAATTGCCGCACTTTCTCGCTGATTTCTTCCGAGCGCGCTCGCGCCGTCTCGAGCAGCAACACGATCATGCCGATGCCCAGACCCGCGTGCAGAAAGTGGTCGAAGGCAAAGCGGATGAGGCTCACCCCACCGTGTGTCCACTGAAACCGGTCCAGATTGTTCAATCCGAGCAGCGTAAAGGCTCCGGCAAGCAGCTTGCCTCCGTAGCCGTGCCCGGAACCTGACGCTCGCCACAACAGCCACGCCACCGACAGACAAATGGCGCTTTCGAGAACCGCCGTCTGCCACGGCGTCTCGCCCCATCGCGGAGCCCTACTCTCATAATAACTAGCGGTCAGCGCCATCAGACCCGCCAGCCACAACATAGGCCAGTACAACCGCCTCTGGATGGTCGTCGACTGCGCGATCGACGCCAGAAACATCACCAGCGCGCCAACACCGAAAGCCGACACCGCCACCCTCAGGCCCCCCGTATGCCGCGCGTAAAACATCGCCAATTCGCAGAAGGAGGAAATTGTCAGGCTGACCCAGCCGAGCAGCCACAGCCGGTAGGAAATCCCCGCATTATCCCGTCGCAAATGAATGAACAAGACCAGGAGCGTCAGGCAGGCGCTGGCCTCGAAGAACGCGATACCCTGGAGGCCTTGAGTCGGCACCACGAGCGGATTCCTCCCCGATACTCTTTCGGGATTGCCATTGAAGGTGGTGCCGGACGCTCAGGAGAAGACCCCACGCACCACGTATGGTTTCACGCTAACACGCCGTGTGCCGGGCTCGGCGGGCGGTTGTCTCAAAGGTTAATATTGCAGCGTGTCCGGCCTATGGTCTGCGCAACTGCGCCTAAGGTGCGACCGGGCGCAGCCCCTCCTTGCGTACCTGAATGCTATTTTCAGACTGGGCAAACTCCCACCATTCGTGCTTTTCCCTCTCGTATAATGGCTACCTGGAGAAATGATGAACGCGGACGCCGAGAACATACTGGTGGTGGATGACGAGGAAGCCATTCGAGAGGTCGTCTCGACCATGCTCGAGTCCAAAGGCTACCACTGCACCGCGGTAAGCAATGGTCGCGCCGCCCAGGAGTTTGTGCGCAAGCAAACCCCCGACCTTGTCTTGAGCGACATGATCATGCCCGAAATGGACGGGATCAAGCTCCTCGAATGGCTACGCAACTTTGACCCGGAGATTCCCGTCATCATGGTTACCGCCATCCACGATATCTCCACCGCCCTCGAAGCGATCCGCCGCGGTGCTTACGACTACATTCTGAAGCCTTTCGAAAAGGACCAGCTCTTCCACGGCGTAGGACGCGCCCTCCAGCATCGCCGGCTGGTCATCGAAAACCGCAATTATCAGGTCAGTTTGCAGCAGCAGGTGGACGACAAGACCGCGCAGCTCCAGACGGCTTTCGCCCAGCTCGAACAGTCCTACGACGACACGCTCGAAGCCCTCGGGAGCGCTCTCGACCTCAAGGACGCCGAAACCGAAGGCCATTGCCAGCGCGTTACCGCCTTCACGATCTCCATCGCCAAGACCGTGCCCGTTTCGGTCAGCTATCTCCCCATCCTCGCTCGAGCCGCCTTTCTCCACGACATCGGCAAGATGGCCATTCCCGATTCCATTCTGCGCAAGCCTGGCCCGCTGAACGATGACGAAAAAAAGGTCATGCGCACGCACTGCGACATCGGCTACAACGTGCTGCGCCGCATTCCGTTTCTTCGTGATGCGGCGGAGATTGTTCTGGCCCACCAGGAATTCTTCGACGGCACCGGGTATCCCCGCCGTCTCCGCGGAGAACAGATTCCTCTGGGCGCCCGCATATTCTCCGTTGCCGACGCCCTCGACGCTATGATCAGCGATCGCCCTTACCGGCGGGCGCTGCCTATGGCCCACGCCACAGAGGAAATTCGCCGTTGCGCCGGCACCCAATTTGATCCCAAAATCGTCAGGGTTTTTCTCTCCATCCCGGAACAGCATTGGCATGAACTGCGTGAGAACATGGGCTCACCCTTCCGCCTGGCGCACCTGAAAAACCTAAACAATTGACTTCCGTTTCGTGCGCGAAAAACTGCGGACAGAAGCCGGCACAGGCTTCGGCTGAGCTTCGAAGGGCTGCTCCAGAGCTCGGCAAGCCACGCCACCCTCGGTTCGTTCCACTTCCTCTTCTCTCAGTCACAACCGCATGCTATCTTCTCTCTCGAGGTACCCGATGCCACTGGTTGCAATCAAGACCGCATCCGAAACCGGCTACTGCGACTGTGTCTGTGGTTGCTACGAGCTTGCCAGCCAGCGCGATGAGGACACGGGAAAGGGCTATTGCCCGGCGTGTGCCAAAAATCATCTCGACTGGAACGCGGGAGTCGGAATTCCTCAACCCGCGCCGGCGAAGGTTTCCGCAAACAACGGCTCGGGCGCAGCCGTTACACCGCTTCCACCCGGCGCCGATCCCCCCGCTCGCCTGCGCTAGCTTCCGGGCTCCAGGGACAACACAGAATGAGGATGGCAGGCGGGTCGCTGCCCGCGGCCGGCCCTACTTGCCCAAATACAAAAGCACTAGCAGGAACAACCACAGCCCATCCATAAAATGCCAATAGTAGGACGTAACTTCCGCTGCCACCACCCGGGTCACTTGCGCCCTCTCGAAATTTCGCCACGCCACATACAAGAGTGCTCCTACGCCCCCGAGCAGGTGCAGGGCGTGGGCCCCGGTGAAAATATAAAAGAAGCTGCTCGCCGGATTACTCGCCAGATAAATTCCTTCGCCAACCAACTGCCTCCACGCCACCACCTGCCCAATCAGGAAAGCCACACCGAGGATCGTGGTCACCGCCCACAACCGCCTGAAGCCCGCCACGTCCAGCAATCCCAGCCGTTTCCGTGCCATCTCGAGCGTGCCGCTGCTAACCAGCAATACCGCCGTGTTGAACCACATTAACCCGGGCACACGCACTGGCACCCAATCCGGACTGCCACGCCGCACCAGGTAAGCGCTCGCCAACGCCATGAAAAACATCAGCACCGATACGATCCCAAGTGCTATGCCGGTGTAGTAGCGCCTCGGCGATGGGCGCCTCTTCGGAGGCCTCTTTCCCTCGTCGCCGCCTCTGCCGCCATTCGAAGGCGGCAGGATTCCCCCGCCGTCGTCTGCGACCTTCTCGACGATCAATTCAATGTCGTGTCCCGCAGTCGTTCCCGGCATTTCCGCACTTTCCTCCCTTAATCCGCCTTTTGGACCAGCAACCCGGGCGAAAGATGCTGTGGCGTAAAATCACCGCCGTTCGCGGCGAACTCGTACGCCCCGCGGTAAACGATCAGTTCTTCCACGCCAAAATTGTCATCCGGCACGGGTGAGGCGACGCTCCATTCGAGCGTCGAGGCGCGCCAGGGATTGTTTTCTTCCGTCTTTTTCCGGCGAACCAGGCTGCCAAAAAAATTGATGACAAACAGCGATTGCGCCGCCACGGTCCAGATTGTCGCTACCGTCACCATTGTCCGAATCGAAGCGCCCGCCGATGCCAGCGCCGCCCGCTGCCCACCTCCGAGAAGATTCGACTGCGTCAGCAGCCCTAGCCAATGCATCGGCATGAAGATGCAATAGACTCCGGCGAACGTCAGCCAGAAATGCACTTTCCCGAGCGTTTCGTTCATCCGGCAGCCAAACAGCTTCGGAAACCAGAAGAATAAGGCCGCTAGAATGGCGAACGTCGCCGCCACCCCCATCACGAGGTGGAAGTGCCCGATCACAAAGTCTTCGCTCACCGCCGCCGTTGCCAGATCGTGCCGCGCCAGAAATATTCCCGAAAGCCCTCCGGCGATGAACAGCGAAATGAAACCGATCGCGAATAGCATCGACGTCGTGAACTGCACTCGTCCATCCCAAAGAGTACCCAGCCAGCCCGCTAGCAGAACCGCCGCCGGCACCCCCAACGACGCTGCCAGCACCGAGAACGCCAGCGGCGCGTACGGGTTCATGCCCGTGGCAAACATGTGGTGGCCCCACACCCAGAACCCCATCAAGCCCACGCCGCAGAGGGCCAGCACCTGCAGGCGTTCTCTCCACACCGGCTTCCGCGCAAACGTTGCAAGCAGATGCGTGATGATTCCAAAGCAGGGCAGCATCGCTACGTACACTTGCGCTTGCGCGAAATACCAGAACAGTCTTTGCCACAGCACCGGCAGGCTTGCTTGTCTCACCAGGTTTTGCGGCTGGTGCGCCAAAAATGAGCCTGCGCTGAAAAAGTTCGAGCCGAGCAGGCGGTCGGAAAGCAGCGCTGAGGTTCCCGCAAGCAGCACACTGAAAATCAGCATGCTCAGTATCGCATTCAGAAACCACGCCCACACGGTCACCGGCATACGCGGCAAGGTCATGCCTTTGGCGCGCATTTCGATCGTGGTCGTGCTGAAATTCAGCGCGCTGAACAGCGCCGCAAGCGAAAAAATGCCTGCACTCGCGAGCCAGACGTTCAGCCCCGCGCTCGGCGGAAGGAAAAACGAAGCCGTCATGCCCACCAGCGAAGACACCGTCAGCCACAACGAAGCGAAATTCAGCGTCGGAAATGCCATCTCCCGCGCGCCGATTTGCAGCGGCAGCAGAAAATTTCCGAACCCGAATTGCGGCGCCGCCGTCAGCACGAAAAATACCATCAACGAACCATGCAGCAATCGCACGGCCGCATAACCTTGGGCACTATTCTCAACGCCTGCCAGGAACGGTATGGCCGTCTCGGGCCACGAGGCGTGCAGGCGGAGCAGTGTCGAAAGCGCCATTCCGCACAGCACGCTCGCGAGCGACAGCCACAGGTATTGCCGGCCGATGGTTTTGTGATGTGTCGAAAACACAAGGCTCGCCGAGTTCACGCCAGCCGTCCTCGGCGCGTCCGAATCATCGTTGTAAGTGACCATTCTCGAACTGGTTTCGCTCGAACGCGGCACCCTGAACCAGGGCCGTATCTTACCGCCTGCGCCAGAAATTGCAACCTAGCGTTCTTTCGGCTCATTCACCCGCTTTGCGCCTCTCGGAATGCGGCTCGCAGTAATAAGCGACAATGAAAACCGCAGTGTCCCTGGCACACCGATAAATGGGCGAGCCGCAGCTGATGCGAGACGAGCACTGCTTGCAGATTGCGTCGGTCTACAAGGGGCTCGGCTTGCCCTTCTACGGACGGCTTTAGGCCGCCTTCGCCCCGCTCGCCAGACGGGACGCCTCTCGCGGGTCTATTGAAACTGCTTCTGGAACGAGCTGAACTGCTCCCGTAAGGTCTCCAGTTCCCTTCTCAGCTCTGACACTTCCGTCTCCAACTGGGTGATCCGCTCGCCGTACGTGGCAGCGCTCGCCCCGGGCGCCGCACCAACTTCCGCCGCAGGCTCGCTCGCGCCCGCAGGCACTTTATTTCCCGACAGCAAATGCATGAACCGCGATTCCTTTGTCCCCGGCTGTCGCGGCAGAACCTTCACCAAAGGCGGGTCGCGCCTCATCAGCAGGTTCAGCGCGGCGTGCACCGCGTCCAAATCCTGAAACTCGTACAAGCGTTCCGAGCGCGTACGAAGTTCACCGGGCGTCTGCGGTCCGCGCAGCATCAACACGCACAGCACGGCAATCTCATGCCGGTGAAAATTGTAGAATTCGTTCAGACGATGCTCGAACTTCGCGACCCGCGAATCACCGCTCGCCGAACGCACAATGTACTGCTCGGTCAGCGACCGAAGCGCCTTGCGCACCTCGCCCTCGTCCAGCGTCATCACTGGATCGCGGTTCGATTTCTGATTGCACGCATTTATGAGCGCATTCAGCGACAACGGGTAGTATTCCGGCGTGGTGACCTCTTTCTCCACAAGCGCACCGAGCACGCGCACCTCAACTTCGGAAAGTTCCGGAGACATGAGCAAATCATAGCAGCATGCCGCCATAAGCGTAAGCTTCCGAGTCTCTCAAAACCGCTTGGCTCTAGCTGACACCACAGAAAGTCGCCGGAACGATTCCGCTGCCCTCTTCCCAGGCCAGCGCCGGAGAGGCACGACAATTTAGGGGCTCCCTAAGCGAAAAGGGCGCTCACATCGGTAGGCGGTCTCAGAAAAGCAGCTTAGCAGGTCCCGACAGCACATCTAGGAGGCAGGTGCTAGTTGTTCTTGGCCGAACGGGCCAGTAACTCCTTCAAATATTGCTGCCACACGGCCGCCCAGGTGTGGGTGCCGTGACCGTGAGTCTCTTCGGAGGCCGGCAAAAGCACAAATTTGCCACTCTTCAGGCGTTTGATTTCGCGTTCCGCTACCCCCAGTTCTGCAGGATTGATGAAGTCGTCCGCGGAATTGACGAACATCACTGGGGCCTGAATGGTCTCCAGTTTCCCCGCGGGATCGTAGTTTCGGGAGGCGCTCACGGCGTACAGAAAATCGTTCGCATCGAGGCTCGCCGTCGTGCGTTTCATCCAGTCTGCTAGAAAGTTGTCAGCGGCGTCCCGCGTCGGCAGCTCTTCTTGCATGTGTAAAGGCGCGCTGCCGGCAATCAGCAGAAAATCGGCGCTGATCTGCAAAGCGGCTCGCGGCTCGGTCGTGTACTCGCCGCCTTTCCACTCCGGGTCTTGCCGGATCCCGTCAATCACCATTTTCCGCCATATGCGGTTGCGCCCGGCAAGCTGCACGGGCTGGCATGCTAGCGGCATCAGCGCGTCCATGAAATCGACGTAGGCTTCGCCCCACATCCACGTGTGCATGCAGCCCATCGAAGTACCGAGGATCAACCGCAGGTGATTCACCCCGAGCTCTTTCTCCACCAGTTCGTGTTGCAGCGCGATCATGTCCGCATACTCGTACTGCGGAAAATGCGCATGCATTCCGTCGCTCGGCTTGCTGGACTTCCCGTGGCCCACGTTGTCAGGAACGATGATGAAGTATTTCGTGGCGTCGAGCAGTTGCCCGGGACCAAACAGAACGCCCGCAAATATGGGTCGGAAGAACGTGTTGCCGCTGCCTCCCGTACCGTGCAGAATCAAGACCGCGTTCGTGGTCCGCCCCGCCGAATCCTTCACCGGCTTGCCCAGCGTGTAGAAGTGAATCCGTACCTCCGGCAAGCTCTCGCCCGACAGGAAACGGAAATCGCGAACCACGAAATCGCCCTGCCGTGGCTCAGGCCAGCTCTGCGCGGCCTTCCCCGTCACCTGGCTACGCGCCGGCACAGCGCTCACGAGAAGAGTCGCAACCCACAGAAATGCCATCGCCCGTGCTTCGTGCATCATTCGAGCCCCTCGAGCTCGCATACTAGTATTGTCTTGTTCAAAATTGCAGCACTTCTTTGGCGTCTCCCGTTGTCATCCGGAGCGAGCAAGCCGAGCATCCCAACGCCCCCTTTTTACGTACTGAGTCGTGCTCTTGAGGATTTTCGATTTTGAAGGAATTTGGTGCGGTCGAGTGGATTCGAACCACCACGGTATTGCTACCGCCAGCCCCTCAAGCTGGTGCGTCTGCCAGTTCCGCCACGACCGCACAGAAGTGAGAACTTCATTGTAAACGCGCCACCCCAATCGGGCAAGGCGCCCATGGAATGCGCAGAGTGCGGGAGCCCTGCTCCCGCTTTTACGGAGGAAGCCTCGGCGCCAAGCCGAGATTACAGTGGCCACCCAGAGCTTACGGCTTCGCAGGCGTCGACGGAGCAGGCTGCTGTGGCGTCGACGATTGCGGTGGTGCCGCAGGCTGCGCTGGAGTCGCCGGAGTCGGGCTCGCCGGAGCCGGTTTCGTCGCGGCCGGAGCGGGCTTCGAAAACTTCTGCAAAATCGAACCGCCCTGCTCCACACTGCGGTCGACGCGCACGACCATCGCCATCGCACACACCATGAACATCACCGCGCACCAGGTCGTCGCCTGGGAGAGCACGGAAGCCGCGCCTCGCGGGCCGAACGCCGTCTGGCTGCCCGCCCCGCCAAAAGCTCCAGCCAGGTCAGCCGCCTTGCCGCTCTGCAGTAGCACCACGACAATCAACACCAGGCAGTTCAACACAAAGAAGGCATTCAGCAGCCAAGGCGCCCACCGGAACCCCACTGCAATAATCCCAAAGCCTACGATCAGCGCGATCGTCCATCTCATCCAACCAGGCATTTCCTGCACCTCACTCCCCTTGCGCTCGGCTCAGGCGTTCCGCCCACCCTTAACGCGGCCAATCCTTCACGATGCTGGCGAACGACTTCGCCTCCAGGCTCGCTCCGCCGACCAGCACCCCATCCAGCTCTTCCTGTGCCATCAATCCCTGAATGTTGTCCGGTTTGACGCTACCGCCATACAGAATCCGCAAGTCCGAAGCCTGGCTCGCCGAAAACTGCAACGCGGCACACTGACGCACGAACTTATGCACGACGGCCGCAATTTCCGGAGTAGCGGTTCGGCCTGTGCCGATAGCCCAGACCGGCTCGTAAGCTATCAGAATACGGGAGAATTCCTCACCGGTCAACGCGCCGAAGCCTTCTTTGAACTGGGTCTCGCAAATCCTTTCCGTATTCCCTGCCTCATGGTCGGCCAGCAGCTCCCCGATGCACACGATCGGCGTAAGTCCTGCCGCTAGAGCAGCTTTCGTCTTCTTCAGGACGGTTTCGTTCGTCTCGCCGAAAAACTGCCGTCGTTCCGAGTGCCCAATGATCGTGTACCGGCAGCCCCCCTCCACCAGCATCGCGGCCGAAACCTCTCCGGTGAACGCCCCCTCCTTTTCCCAATAGACATTTTGCGCCGAAATGGCGATCTTCGTCGCCTTCGTCGCTTCCACTGCCGCCGGGATGTTCGTAAACGGCGGAGCAATCACAATGTCGCAATCCGCGACGCCCGCCACCAGTGGGTTGAACGCTGCGAAAAATGCCCGCGTGTCCGCCTGCGTTTTATACATCTTCCAATTACCGGCGATCACCCGCCGCCGCTTTTGTGCGTTCATTTGTTCGTCAAAGCCTCCACGCCCGGCAGTTTCCGTCCGCCCAGGAACTCCAGCGAAGCACCGCCTCCGGTCGAGATATGAGAAATCTTGTCGGCCACTCCCGCTTTATGCACTGCGGCCACAGAATCGCCCCCGCCGATAATCGAAGTCGCGCCCGCCGCCGTTCGAGCCGCAACCGCTTTGGCAATCTCGAGTGTCCCCCTGGCGAACGCCGGCATTTCAAAGACGCCCATCGGCCCGTTCCACACAATCGTTTTGGCCTTCGCGATTTCCGCCTTGTACGCCTCGATCGTTTCCGGCCCGATATCCAGGCCCATCTGATCCGCGGGCGTCGCGCCGGCATTCACAACTCTCGAAGGAGCGCCCGCCTTAAGCTCTGGAGTGATCACATGGTCGACCGGCAACAGAAGCTTGAAATTCTTCCTCTCTGCGTCCGTCAGGATCTTCTTCGCCAGGTCAAGCTTGTCATCCTCCACCAGCGACTTGCCGATCGGCACACCCCGCGCTTTGAGAAACGTGTACGCCATCCCTCCCCCGATCAACATGGCATCGGCGATCCTCATCAGGTTTTCGACAACTTCAATCTTGTCGCTCACCTTCGCGCCACCCAGGATCGCCACGAACGGCCTCGTTGGATTGCTCATGGCTTTCCCGATGTAGACAAGTTCCTTTTCCATCAGCAACCCGGCCGCCGCCTGACTCACGAATTTCGTGATGCCCACAACCGAAGCATGCGCGCGGTGAGCCGACCCGAACGCGTCCGAAACAAACACACTATCGCACAAGGCCGCCAGCTGTTTCGAGAACGCTTCATCGTTCTTCTCTTCTTCCGGGTGGAAGCGCACATTTTCGAGGACCAGGACGTCGCCATCCTTGAGTGCCTTGCTCCTCGCTTCGGCATCCGCTCCAACGCAATCGGCCGCAAACGCCACAGCCTTGCCGAGCAACTCCTCGAGTTTCTTCGCGGCCGGCTTCAGCGAGTATTTCGCGTCGGGCCCTCCCTTCGGCCTTCCGAGGTGGGACGCGAGTACCAACCGACCGCCTTTCTCGATCGCCAGCTTCAGCGTCGGTAGCGTTTCGCGTATGCGCGTATCATCCGTAACCACCCCGTCCTTCAGGGGCACGTTGAAGTCCACGCGAATGAAGACACGCTTCCCGCGCAAATCGAGCTCCTTGATTGTCAGTTTGTTCATGGTGCATCCACTTTCTGCGATGAATTTTCTGCGATGCAGGCCCGCCTTCTACCTGACCTCACAGAGGAATGGACAAGGGGGCGGCTTCGTCAACAAGGCGCGTTTGAAGCTTCGGCGACCAAGCACCCCGCAAACGACGGTCGAGCGGTCGGGGGTCGCGGTCGCCGGTCACTCCCCTAGAACTTCGACGCCAGCAGCTTGATCAGGTCACGCACGCGGCACGAGTAGGCCCACTCGTTGTCATACCACGCCAACACCTTCACGCACTTGTCCCCCACGACCTTCGTGTACCCCGCATCCACGATCGACGAATGGGCATTTCCGCGAAAATCCACCGACACCAACTCTTCTTCTGTATACGCCAAGATGCCCTTCATGGGCCCATTCGCCGCAGCCTTCAGCGCCGCGTTCACGCTATCCTTGGTTGCGGGCTTCTCCACAAACACGGTCAGGTCCACTACGCTCACGTTTGGCGTCGGCACCCGCATCGCATACCCGTCCAGCTTCCCTTTCAGCTCCGGAATCACCAGGTGCAGCGCCTTTGCCGCGCCTGTCGAACTCGGAATCATGCTGAGCGCTGCCGCTCGCGCTCGCCGCAGATCCTTGTGCGGCAAATCCAGAAGCTTCTGGTCATTGGTGTACGAGTGAATCGTCGTCATAGTGCCGCTGTGAATCCCAAATGTGTCCTGCAGGATCTTCGCCACCGGTGCCAGGCAGTTTGTCGTGCACGAGGCATTCGATACCACGTGATGCTTCTTCGCATCGTAGGTCTTGTCATTCACGCCCAGCACAAACGTCCCGTCCGGATCGTCCGCCGGCGCCGAAATCACTACCTTTTTCACCGACCCGCGCAGATGCTTCTTCGCCTCAGGCCCCTTGGTAAACAGCCCGGTCGACTCAACAACGATATCCGCTCCGAGGCCCGTCCAGTCGATGTCCGCCGGGTCCTTTACCTTAAGGACCTTGAAACTTCGTCCCTCGACGCCAATCGTGTCGTCGGTGTGCGTAATCGTCTGCGGCAGATTTCCGAGGACCGAGTCGTACTTCAGCAGGTGCGCCAGCGTCTTCGCGTCGGTGATGTCGTTGACGGCGACGAACTGCAAGTCCTTGTCGTCGATGGCGGCGCGCAGAACATTGCGACCGATACGGCCGAAGCCGTTGATTCCAACCTTAATTGGCATTATTTCCTCCGGTGCGGGGTGTAGTTAGCGGCCTCAGACAGAGTGGAACATTGCCGCAGGTAGAAGAGAAAATGCTATGGGTAGTATGGAGAATTGTCAATCAAGCCCGCCGTGTCTGACGTGTCTTCCGTCACAGGACTTCCCCGCCGGGGTCTGCTCGTACGCCCAGCCGGTCAAACCCGGTTCGCGGGTAGAATAAACGCATGGGCAGAGGAGAGCTGTCCAAACGGGCTGGCGTCCCCGTCCAAACGCTGCGCTTTTGTGAGCGCGCCACGCTTTCGCGGGAGCCCCAACGTACTGCCTTTGGCGACAGAAACTACGGAGAGATCGCGCTCTCTCGCGTCCGTTTATTCGGACTCGCAACAGCTCGGTTCACCCTGCGGGAGATCCGCGAACTCCTCCGAATTCACGGACTAGCCGGAAACCGCGGGTGGCGTCCGTTCACTCGTACCGTAACGCCACCATAGGATCCACCCGCGCCGCTCTTTGTGCCGGAAGCAACGCCGCAAAAAAGGCCACCGCGAGCAGAATCAACAGCGAGATGGCGAGGAGCACCGGGTCGTGCGCCCGTACCTCAAACAGCAGCGATTCGAGCAACCGCGCGCAGAACCACGCGCCCAGCAGCCCCACCACCGCGCCGGCCAACGTCCAGCGCGCAACATTCAGCAGTACCATTCGCAGGACGCCGCGCGGCGTGGCTCCGAGTGCCATCCGCACAGCGATCTCCTGCGTGCGTTGCGACACAGTGAAACTCACAACCCCGTAAATGCCGAGCGCCGCCAGCACCACTCCGATCCCGGCAAAAAGAGACAGCAGAATTGCATCAAACCGCGGCCGCTCGGTCAGCCTGCCGACCCTCGCCTGCATCGCGGCAAACTCGACGGGCACTGTCGTATCGAGTCCGGTAATCTCCGTGCGGATCCAGGGAACGACCGCCTCGGGACTGAGTGACGTGCGGAAAGTCACATGAGCACGCTGCACATACGTTTCGGGATCATTTTTCCACGGAATGTAAAACTCCGGATCTGCCGGCGCAACCAGCCCATTGTTCTTGACATCCGCCGCTACCCCGACAACCGTCCGCCACGGCCCTTGCCGGTCGAACGCGGAAAATCGCAGTTGCCTACCAAGCGGGTCTTCTTGCGGAAACATTTTGTCCGCCAGCGCTTCACTGAGAATTACCGGATTCTCGGTCGGCGCCCGATCTTCGTCAGTAAATCCGCGCCCGCGGACGATGCGGACCCCGAGAGCCGGGAAATAATTTGGCGTTACCATGCGCCAGCCCACCATTCCGCCAGTCCCCTGCGCCGGACGCACCCGACCCGGTACTTCGATGGAAGCGTAAAACGTAGCTTGCATGCCGCCCGAGGGAGGAAGCGTGTCACTCAGCGCCAGGTACGTCACACCGGGAATTCGTTCGAGCCGTCTTTCCACATCCCGAAAGAACGCGAGTTGCTTCGAGGTATCCGGATAGCGGTGCGCGGCCAGGGAAATTTGCGCCGTGACGACGTGCCGAGCCTCGAGGCCCAAAGGAACGCTCTGAATGCGCCAGAAACTCCGCAACAACAGTCCTGCACCGGCCAGGAGAACGACCGAGCCGGCAATTTGTCCCGCGACCAGGAGATGTCGTATGAACCCGCGTCCAGCCGAGCCCGCAGACCTTCCGGTGAGCGATTCGGGAGCAGGATCGGCGAGCGCCGGCGCCACACCGAACAAGATGCCCGAAAGCAATGAAACGGCGACTCCGAATCCAAGTACGCGAAAATCGAGCGATGCCTGGTGCAGGCGCACAATTCCCTCGGGTGCGATGGAGAGGAAAGCTTGAAGCAGTAGGTAGGCAAGGGCGCAGCCCGCAAGGCCTCCCAGCAACGCGAGAAGCAGGCTTTCCGTCAGTGCCTGCCGCGCCAAGCGTACCCTGCTTGCACCAAGCGCCGCGCGCACGGCGAGCTCGCGCTGCCTGCTTACAGTCCTCACCAGCATCAGGTTCGCCACGTTTGTACAGGCAAGCATCAAGACCGCGAGTACTGCCCCGAACAGGACCCACGCGCCAACCCGCGAATCTTCGATTTGACGGTCGCGCAGCGAGCGCACCCGCAACGACACTTCAGCGCGAAATTGTGGCGGAACAAACCGCAACGAGTCCTGAAACCACGGCTCGAGCCCCGCTTTTGCCTGCTCGATCGTGACAAACGGCTTCAACCGCGCGAATGCTCTCAGCACCGCGCGCGGATTATTCCGGTCGAGCGCCGACTGCTCCAGTGCTTGCGGCAAAAGTATGTCCGCAAGCCCCAGGTTCGGCATCTCGAACTCGGCGGGAAGGACGCCGATAATCTGGACCGGCTTCCCGTCGAGCGAAAAAGTCTTCCCTGCAACTCTCGGGTCACTCGCAAATCGTGACTTCCACAATCCGTAGGACAGCAGTGCCACCCGCGGAGCGTCGGGATGATCGTCGTCGCGGGCAAAATCGCGCCCTGCGATGGGGCGAATTCCGAGCGTCGAAAGAAACGTCGATTCAACCAATGCACAGCTGAGGCGTACAGGATTTTCCTCGGTAATGTCGCAATCCGCTCCCCCGGGTGTGAGCGAGGTCATGGACTCGAAGGGCGTGCTTTGCGATCGCAAGACCGCGTATTCCGGAGCCAGCATGAACTCGATGCCTTCGAAGGGCGCTTTCACACCAAAGGAAACGAGCCGGTCATCGCGCGGATATGGTAGGCTGCGGAACAAGACCCGATCCACAACGCTGAAAACGGCTGTAGAAGCGCCAATGCCGAGCGCGAGCGTAAGAATTGCGACCGCGCTGAAAGCAGGCTTAGCCGCCAGCATGCGGAGCGCGAAATGCAGGTCCTGCAACAGCGTATCCAGCCAGGGCAGGCTGCGCTGCTCGCGGTATGCCTCCTTGGTTTGCTCCACGCCGCCGAGACGCATCAGCGCATCCCGGCGCGCGGCTTCAGGCTTCATTCCGGTCGAAAGGTTGTCCTCCATATGCATCTGCACGTGGCTCTCGAGCTCCGCGGCTAAGTCCGCGTCGCGTTGCTCTTTGTGGAACATTCCGCCAAGTCGCCGCAAGCACGCCTTCAGCCACCTCATGAGGCTCCTCCACCTGCCGCTTTTCCTTTTGTCTTGCCCCTCACGCCAGTCGCTACTCGCACCGCAGCACCACGATCGGGTCGACGCGAACTGCCTTCCGTGCCGGTATGTAGGTAGCCAGCAGTGCAACACCACCCAACAGGGCTGGAACGCCCGTGAAGATCGTCGGGTCCCACGAGCTCACGCCATAGATCACGCCCGCCACAACTCGCGTGAGCGCAAGGGCCAGCCCGATTCCTGTCAGAAGACCAAGTACCGTGAGCAAAACCACACTGCGCAGGACAAGCGCAAGGACATTTCGAGCCTGCGCACCGAGCGCCATGCGAATACCTATCTCGCCGCGACGCTCATCCACCGAGGTCGCTACGACACCATAGACGCCCACGGCGGAAAGGAGCAAAGCAACCCCGCCAAAAACCGCCATGAGCCGCGCAGCGTAGCGTAGCCCGCTGGTTTGGTTGGCGATTTTTTGTGTCATGGTCTCGAGATGAACGATTGGGATGTTGGGGTCGATTTCCTGAACCGCAGCGCGTGCCAAGGCAAGCAGGTTGCCTTCTCCGGTCTGGCTGCGCAGAGCGAAATCCATCGACCGCGGCGGCGTCTGCGTGTAGGGAAGGTAAATAATCGACCGGAAGGAGCGATCATAGACTTCGTGCAGAACGTCGCTCACAACCCCGACGACAGTAATCGTCGGACGGTTGCTGCCCGGAGCCGCGACCGTCAGCCGCCTGCCGAGCGGACTTTCTCCAGGCCAAAGGCGCAAAGCCATGCTCTCACTGACGATGGCTACGGGGGCGGCGCTCCCGTCGTCGCGGACGTCAAACTCCCGCCCCTCTCTCAAAGCAATGTGCATCGTGCGAAAGTAGGCCGGGCTTATTGATTCCGGCATCACCATCGGGAGCTGGGCCGCGGTACGCTCCGCACTCCCGTCGATGCGGACGGCAACGCTGTCATCGTAAAAGCTGTACGGGACTCCGCTCGCTAAGGCCGCTGCTTCCACGCCTGGCAAGGATTGTACTCGCGAAAGCAATTGATCCCCGAACGCTTTTGCCTGGCTCGATTCGCCGTATCGCGCCGGCGGTAGATCCACATGCATCGTGAAAAGGGAGTCCGGGGAGAGGGACGGGTTCGCACCGAGGAGGGCGCCAAAACCCTTGATCATGAGACCTGAAGCAATCAAAAGCACCACAGCCAGGGAGAGTTCGCTGGTCACAAGCACGCGCCTCAGACGGTGGCCGCGGCCGCCAGCGATTCGCGCACCAGTCTCTTTGAGCGCGTCGAGGAGATAATCCCGTGTTTGTTGCCATGCCGGCACCACGCCCGCAAAAAGGCCCGCCAGAAACGCCACCAGAAGGGTAAAAATAAGGGTCGCGGAATCGATGCGGAGTTCGTTAAGGTCGCAAAACTCCCGAACATCGGGCGGTAGTGTTGTGCGAAGGACGTGCACTCCCCAAAAGGAAAGCAAAAGGCCGACCAGGCCTCCCCCGACGGCCAGCAGGATGCTTTCGGTCACGAGTTGTGCCAGAAGTCGTCCGCGCTTCGCGCCGAGCGACGCGCGAATGGCGATTTCCTGTTTCCGTCGTGCGGCTTGTCCAAGGTGCAGGTTCGCGACGTTGGCGCAAGCAATCAACAAGACAAATCCGACCACCCCTTGCAATAGCAGCGCAAACTGCCGGTTGTAATCCAATACGATGTCATCCAAAACAGAGACAACTCGCACGGTTCGACCGAACGTCGCGTCAGGGTACGCTTTTTCTATCCGCGACCAGCGCGTTTCAATTTCCGCGCGCGTTTGTTCGACGGATGCACCGGGCGCAAGCCGGCCCACGGCACTGAGAGAGAGCTCGCTCCTTTCGGCTCTTTCTCTCGGAGTGGGCGCGAGGGGCGTCCAAAAGGCGTAAGTACCCAGTGGAAACGTGAACCGCGCGGGCATGATGCCTACGATCGCGAAGGTTTGCTGGTTCAGGGTGATTGTTTTGCCAACCGCGTTGCTTTCTCCAGCGAACCGGCTCTTCCAAAAGGAATCGCTCAGCACCACAACGTTTTCCCTGCCCCGTTCGGCTTCATCGGGAAGAAACGTTCGGCCAAGCGAGGGCTGCACGCCGAGCGTTGTGAAGAAATCGGGGCTGACCTGCACACCAGCGACCGCTTCAGAAGCGCCCTCCCAGGTTAGGACCGCGTTCCAGTATCGGTACGCTGCGAGGGACTCAAGACCATGTGGCTCGGCCTTCAGATCGAGATAGTTCGCGGGGGAGATTCCCTTTTCTTCAGTCGAGCTAACAATTTCGGACACGGCGACGAGTCGGTTTAGATCCGGAACGGCAACGGGTCTCCGGATGATCAAGTCCGCAAAGCTGAACATTGTGGAGTTGGCGCCGATTCCAACAGCAAGCGTGAGGACGACGACGGCGGTGAAACCCGGGTTTCTGCGCAGCAAACGCGCACTGAAGCGCAGATCTTGCAGCAGCGCGTCAAGCCACGGCAGGCTGCGTTGGTCGCGGTATGCTTCCTTGGCTTGCTCCACGCCGCCCAATCGCACCAGCGCATCGCGAAGTGCCGCTTGAGGCGTCATGCCCGCGCGAATATTCTCCTCGACGTGCATCTGCACGTGGCTCTCGAGCTCGGCCGCCATTTCCGCATCGCTCCGCTCTTTGCGGAACATCCCGCCGAGACGCCGCAGCCACGCTCGCAGATGCCTCATGAGGTCCGCCCCGGTTCCGTCAGAAACCGTGCCAGGATGTCGGTGGCTTGCTGCCACTCACGCGCTTCTTTGGCGAGTTGCTTACGGCCTGCGCGTGTCAGCTTGTAATATTTCGCTTTGCGATTGTTGTCAGAGACGCCCCATTCGGAATCGACGTAGCCTTCCTGCTCGAGCTTTAGCAGTGCCGGGTACAAGGTTCCGTAATTCACGTTCAGAAGGTCGCCGCTGATTTGCTCGATGCGCCGCGCGATGCCGTAGCCGTGGAGCGGGCCCATGGACTCGAGGGTCTTCAGCACCATGAGCGCCAGAGTTCCCTGCCAGACGTCCGCCTTTTCTCCCACGCCGCCCTCCTATGGTGTGCCCATAGGAATATTCCACACTTCCTATGGCATGGCAATAGGAATTTTGCGGCGCTCAGGCAGCACGGGTTGTCTCGGTAGGACTTCGGGGAGCGACAGCGTTGCTACGGATACTGCTTGATTCCGGTCACGCGCTCGCCCGTGAAATGCACGAAGGTGGTCTTGTCGGGGGGGTGCCCGTAAATCCAGTCTTCGGTTTCGTTGCCCTGGGCGTCGCGCTCGCGAACCTTGCGGTCCGGCTTCCCGATGGCGGCCACCACCTCGTCGCGATCCATTCCGACAATCGGATGCCGCTCGGTGATCGCTTTCTTCATTTCCGGGGGAAGCGTGTCGATCCAGTGCACGGAAGCGGACTTCTCCTTGGAAAAGTCCAGAAATGGCGCGAGGATGCCCTTCAACTCGTCTGGCGACAGATCCGGCACGCTCTTGGGGAATTGCAGAAAGATCGTGCCGCCCATGCCTTGCTGAAAGCCGGGAGGCCCCTGATCCTGCTGCTGCGTGGTAGTGCCACCAGAAGTAGTGGGCATGGTTCCGCCGAGGCCGAACTGGATGTGATCGCGCCAGTTCTTCTTGGGCCTGCCGCCGCCGTTGACGTCGACAATAATGGTGCGGTCGTGGAACTCCAGCTTCGTAATCTGAACGTTGTCGCCGGAGTTGACCGCGGCGCCGTGAAGCATCACAGCGTGATTCAGGGTCTCTTCGTTTAGTGGCTTGTCGACGGGGAAAGTAATGCCATCCTTGCCACCGGGCAGGGGCTTGCGCGCTTTGGCGAATTCGCCCGAGACATAGCGGATCAACTGCAGTTTTGTACTCTCCTGCAGAGTACTGTTCTTCTGACCTGTGGGCGACGCCGGCTTATCTGGATCCTGGAGAGCATTGGTAAACACCATCGGAAAGAGGGGAATGCGGTCGTCGGGTAGAAATGTCTCCTGAGGGCTGCGCGGTGCCGTGCCCGGAGCAAGGCGGGGTAGGTCCACGGACATCCACAGGACCAAGGTCAGCGATATGACAACGCGCGAATACATGGCACGACGGGCCCCCTTCCGGGGTACCCCCTATTTTATGATGCGCCGAGCGCCTTGAGTAGCGTCATCAAGTAAAATTATTGGGAGACGACCGTGACCCCTTGACGGTCGACCCTCATGGGCAGGAGCTGTCCTCCTGACTCGAGGACCGTCTTCTCAACCCTCTCCCGGGCATCCGGCTCTATTAACAGCACCACGCATCCTCCGCCGCCCGCTCCACACACTTTGCCCCCAAGGGCGCCCTTGCGCCGGCAATTGGCAATGATCCGGTCAATGGTTTTGGTCGAAATCGTCGGCAGGCTTTTGCAACGGAACTGCCACTCCACATTCATGAGCCGTCCGGTCTCGCTCCAGTCTCCGGATTCGAGTGCCATGCGCATCTTCTGGGCGATTTGGGAGATGCGTTCCAGGTTGGCCTTGACCGAGCCCCTGTTATCGATGTGCGCCTTAAACACGGCCCAATTGTTAATGGCAGATTGACGCGGCTTGCCCGTATAGCAAACCACCAGGCGTCTCTCGAGTTCATCGAGGTTCACGTTCAGTTCGACCCGCCGCTCTCCGCCGGGCATCAATTCGATCGCCGCCGCCCCACCGAATGCGGGTGGGTAGTGGTCCTGCATGCCAGTGGGAATATCAATGACGATGGCCTCGGCGTCGCGGCTGATATGGATCCAGTCGACTTTGCTCCGGCCCGTGCTGGTGTAACGGTCCAGGGCCGCGCAAATGGCGACTGCCATGGCGCTTGATCCGCCGATTCCCGCTCCGGCCGGCGCTTCCGAATTGGTTGTCAGCGAGAATCCGCCCTTCGGCTTGAAGAACTTCACAATTTCGGCCAGCAGCGGCAGCTTGTAGTGTCTCCCGTGCACCAGCTTTTCGAACGACGCAAAAGATTCGGTGCAGTTTGTGTCCAAGGAAACGAGCTTGATGCGATCGTCGCCTGGCACGTTCGAGTCTATGACGCAGTAGGCGTAACGCGAGATCGCCGCATTGATAGTGACAGCTCCCGGATGGAACAGGTAGAGCGGCCAGATATCCAGCGTCCCGCCGGCCAGGTCCACCCGCGTCGGTGCTTTCGATTCGATGCGCATAGTGGCGTCCTATGAAGCAGGATCTTTCGAGAGCGACTTCCAGCAAGGAGCTTACTTCATGCCGCTACTGGCGCGGCTGCGAATCAGAATCTGCGGTCCATTCTCGCGACGGGCTTGCGCCGGATTTGGCTCAAAGCACCGGCGGCAGCGCGCTTCGTAGGAGTCGCTCGCACCGACCACTATGAGCTCCTCGCTCTCCACCAACCTCTGCGTATGCACGGCCGGATTCCCGCAGCGGACGCAAATCGCCAGTAGCTTCGTGATCTCTTCCGCAATGGCCAGCAGACGCGGCATCGGTTCAAACGGCCGGCCGCGGTAGTCGGTGTCGAGCCCGGCCACGATCACCCGTTTGCCGAGATTCGCAAGCTTCGTGCAGACATCCACCACCTCTTCGCCGAGGAACTGGGCTTCGTCGATTCCGACCACTTCCGTCCGCGGCTGCAGTTTCTCGAGGATTTCGGAGGCTTTGCTCACGTTGTCCGACGGAATGCCCAGTCCGGAGTGCGACACGATTTCGTTGGCCGCGAACCGGGCGTCGATCGCCGGCTTGAAAATCTGCACTCGTTGCCGGGCAATCTCCGCCCGGCGCAAGCGGCGGATCAGCTCTTCGCTCTTTCCCGAAAACATCGGGCCGACGACAACTTCGATCCAGCCCATGTTGCCCTTCACAATATCCAAGACGTGGTCTCCTCTTCTTATTTTATGGCAGAACCCTGGGGAACTCGCGGCGATACCTGGCCCCCCCTTTGCCCTCCTCGGTTCCCGCTGCTCCCTATTTCTGTCAAGCCCTCGCTGCTGTGCTCTCCCGGTACCGCTCTCGGTTGTAGAAAGGCGCAAAGGCCGCCACAACCGCCCGGCGGAACGACTCCTGCCTTGTGATGTGATTTCGCGTCAGCCAGCCCCAGGCGCCTTGCCCGTCTCGTACTCCCTCCGTGCCTGCGAGTTCGTCGACCGCCACAGCAAGTTCCTTGCCGCGCAGCAGCACAGCTTCGACCAGCGCTTCCGGCACCTCCACGCTCCCCGAGCAGCCGAAGTGCCCGTGACGCCCATCGCTCACATACGCCCAGCTTTCTAGAAAAACGCGATGACGGCCGTTCTCTGGCACCACGTCCAAGCCGCCTTCGAGTCCAACAAAATACTTCGCCTCCTCACGCAGGGAATAGACCAGCTTGGCCACCGCCTCCGCGCGCTGCCGCGCCCCACGCATCAGTTCGTCGCGCGACAACGGAGTGTGGTTGACCCCGCTCGCTACCTCATAACCGCAGGTCGTTAGCGTTATCTCCTCGCCAAGCAATGGTCCGAAACCAAGCAGGGCTTCGCTCACAGCATTCAATTTTGGACGCCGCGTGCTGCCAACCGCGATTCGCCATGTTGTCATGTAAAAAATGAACCCTCTCGCGGATTCTATCGGTATTTCGCGAAAATGTTCAGAGCGTTTTTCGACACGCTGAGGAAATGTCGGGCGGTGCGGAGCGACCCTTCCGAATAAGACGCTGAAGGCAGCAATTGCGAGTATACTCGGTTCCGTTGAGAGACTGCTTTTGAGCCGTCATCGGAAAGCCAAGCCGGTTCCTTCGACGCCACCTGCGGCAGAAAGCGGCAAGCGTCGAACCGTCCGGACGCGGCTGGCCGTCGTCGCGACCGCACTGCTCGCATGCGCGTCGTACCTGGCCTACAGAGCGCATTCCTCGCGCAGCAGTGCCACGGCATCGGCCGGACTGCGGCCGAGCCCTCCCAGAGCGCCCGACGCTGGCGCGTCGGCGGGCGGATTTCAGCTAACGACTGAGAATCGCGAGCCTGCTCCCGGAGCTTCTCCGAAAGGAATGGTTTGGATTCCCGGTGGCGAATTCTCCATGGGAGCGAACGATCCGCCGGATATGGACGACGTGGGCATGAAGGCAACTCTGGATGCCCGCCCGATTCACCGTGTTTATGTCGACGGTTTCTTCATCGACAAGACGGATGTGAGCAACGCACAGTTCGCGGAGTTTGTTAAGGCCACAGGATACGCGACCGTCGCGGAGCGCACACCGCGACCGGAGGATTTTCCCGGAGCACCACCGGAAAATCTATTTGCCGGCGCTGTTGTTTTTTCTCCGCCCAACCATGCGGTGCCTCTCAACAATCACCTGCAGTGGTGGAGCTATGTGAAGGGCGCCAACTGGCGGCACCCGAGCGGTCCCCAAAGCGATATTCGCGGCAAAGGAGATTATCCGGTTGTTCAGGTCGCGTATGAGGATGCGACCGCCTACGCAAAATGGGCTGGGAAGCGACTGCCGACCGAGGCGGAATGGGAGTTCGCGGCGCGCGGGGGCGTAGCCGGCAAACCGTTTGTCTGGGGTGACGATTTTCGTCCGAACGGGAAATGGATGGCGAACACGCATCAGGGGCACTTTCCGAATACAGACACGGGCGAGGATGGATTCACGGGAACTTCCCCTGTGGCGCACTATCCGGCGAATGCTTATGGCTTGTACGACATGGCAGGAAACGTTTGGCAATGGACCAGCGATTGGTACAGGCCTGACTACTATGCACAGCTGGTGTCCGCCGGGGTCGTTGCCCGAAATCCGCTCGGACCCGACACACCGCTTGACCCCTCCGAGCCAACCGAGCTGAAAAAGGTCCATCGAGGCGGATCGTACTTGTGCACCGACCAATACTGCTCGCGGTACATCGTGGGTACGCGAGGTAAGGGTGAAATCAGCACGGGAACGAATCATTTGGGTTTCCGATGCGTCATGACGCGCGAGCAATGGGCCACAAAGCAATGATTCGAAGATGCACTTTGCCGGCTTGAACAGCCCTAGCGTACGGAAGGATGGCGAAACGGTGTCGCTCGGCGAGGTGCGATTGACGGCGCGATTAACGCCTGGTCACACGCGGCACCACGACCTGGATGACTACCGTAGAAGACGCCGGCTGCTCCTACCTGGTTGTGTTTCCCGACGGCACGGGAACCAATCCGGTCACACACTTCGCAAATAATCCTTCGTGTCCAGGCATTGCCGATGATTACCGGCGTACTTGCGGATTTCTAGAGACCCTCTGCCCTGGCATTTGACCTCGCCTATCACGCGGAGTCTTGCGATCTCGCGGGCAAGAGAGAGCGGGCTGCCTCAGAAGGAGCTCAAGCGTGGGTGTGTAAGTCACAGCACAGACTGCTATGGAACGGCGTTCGGGCATTCTTCAAGGGGTCCAAGCTCCAGATGAAAGCTGCTCAAGTCGGCCTTCAGCCGGCCCGTGACGTCTGCGAAGGCTCCAGCTGTAAGCGCTGGCGAGTTGAGAACCATCTTCTTGCCGCAGACGTCCAACGGCTCCGTCTTGATCGCGAACGCACCCATGAGTTTTTCACTCCCATAGATAGGTATGCCCCCAACGAGCACCAGGTGCACGTCCTCGGGCTTGGCATGAGTGAGCGCCGCATAGGGATGAGAACTATCGCCCATCAGCACGAACAGGTCAGCAAAAAGGCCCGGACGCAGGCTTCCCACTTTGTCGCCGATACCTGCGATTCGCGCCGGCACCGCTGTTGCCATCTCAAACAGGGCGCGATCGGAAAACAGGCCGGACAGCTCGCCCTGGCTCAACTGACCTGCGTACCGCAGTTCGGCCAACATGTTTGTGCTGCCTGTCGGAGACCAATCCGGAGCAATCGCAATCGTTACGCCTTGGCGAAACGCCTCGGCCACGTTGGCCGTTGATCCGTACAGTTCCATGTTGCTTCGCGGTGACCAGATTAGGGCCGTACTACTCGTCCGCATTTCTCGAAAATCGTCGCTGCCGAACGCGACACCATGGATGATGGCCGTATGCGGGCCGAGAACTCCAAGCCCTTTCAGGGCCCTAAATTCAACAGTGGACTCCGTGTCAGCGGAAGATCCTTCCGCCACATGAATCAGCAGCAGATCGATCTTCTTGTTCACCAATTCTTCGGAGATCCTGGCAGACTCGCTATCGCTCAAGTCGCGGGGCGTAACGCCTAAGGCATTTTCGACACGCTCCTTTCCCACGCCCATCCCGGCGAACCCCGAGGCCCAATCGAGATTCCGCGCCAACCCAGATACACAGTTCGGAACCGGCTGAGGGAAGCCTCGTCTCGCTGAAATGCCGCTCAGGGACGTCGTTCCCCCGATGAGCGCCTTCACCTCCACAAATTCATCGATGTCGCAGAATGTTTGATCTTTGTCGTCCCTCCTCTGCAGTTCCCCGCCAGGTTTGCCGATAAGGGAGTTGTATTCCGGCAGATCTCTCCATTCGTAGCGGTTCTTGAATTTTGCTTTTGGCGTCCAGCGCTTGAAGATGTTGTACATAGGGTGGTCGTGAAGATCAACGAATCCTGGGAAAATGATTCCATTGGTGTCAATTGTTGGGCCGCTCGCACGATCAGGTGCGCTCTCCACAATCGAGAATATTCGTCCGCCCTTGATGACGACCCATCCCTTGTCAAGCACTTTATCCGGAGTAACAATCACGCCGGACAGAACCAGGTCTTGCGCGTTGGCAGGACCAACAAAAAACAGGACAAGCAGGAAAAAGAAGAGCTTAGGTTCGGAAGCCGAAACTCGCATTTTGACCTCCAAAATGCAGCGCGTCGGCGCGGGCGCCCGTAGATATTCCGGTGCGAATGCAGATGAGCGTTTTTTGACTCTCCACTTGGGCCTACTCCGCTTGTAGCAGGCCCGTCGGAGAAACTGCGGACGGCAAGCTCAACTTACTCGGCAGTCCGTGGAGCTTCCACGTTGAATTCAGCTCGACACTCGGCGTTGCCTCCCCGTCCGTCGGTCACCTGGCCAGTCACTTCATAACGCGAAGGCTTTACACCGGTGGTGTCGAGGTCAACTTCCGCCCCGGAGCCAATGACCCGGCCGCCGCCCGATTCCCAGGTGAATGTAAGGGGATCGTTGTTGGGGTTGCTGGGAGATGCAGTGATGTGCACCCGGTCCCCAGCATGAACTGAACTTGGGCTTGCCGAGCAACTCATCGTTTGCGGGCGGGAAACCACAAAGACTTGGGCAACGCAACTCACACTGCCGCCGCGACCATCATCCACACGTACGTTGATAGAGTATGGGCCCGCGACCGCGCCAGCGGGGTTCCAGCGGACTTGGGAACCGGAGCCCTCGATCGTGCCGACCGTCGCCGTCCAGGTATAGGTTAGGGGGTCGTTGTCAGGATCGCTGGCGTCAGCTCGGACCGAAACGGTATCACCCGAGCCGGAGACAACCTGGACCGGATCGGCAAAACAGGTTCCCACCGGCGGGCGATTGGGAGTTGGAGGCGGGGCAGTGTGGACGGACGCGGTTGTCGCCGCCGGACTTTTGCCATACTGGTTCAACGTCGAGATTAGTCTTTCCGCTGAGGCTGGCGTCGGAACGGCGCCGTCGATCACAATGCTTTTGGCGCTAACATCCTTGCGGTACAGGTTTCTATTAGCCCTATTATCCGGACGCAGGGTGGAACCTTCCAGGGACGCGCCGGCGAACAAGCCGCGGGACCGCGAATAGCTCAAAATCGTGGTCCGCATGAATATGTCAAGATTTGCTTGCATGTTCCGACCTATGGGGCCCGCCGACGCCGCTGCGTCACCACCGATCTTCACCTTCCCGCTGAGAATCGAACGAGCGCCTCGCGAGTTCATCACCAACAGCACAAAGTCCGTCGCTTGCCCCCCAGCCTGGAACCCGAAGCTAACTCCTTCAAGAGCCATCATCGATGGTGGAGTCCAAGGACCCTTGAAATTCTCGCCACTCCGGCAACTCATTGCGCCGCGGCCATAACTTCCTCCAACGCCGAAAGCCCCCTTAATGACGGAAGGGATTACAATCACACAAAATGCCCTCTCCAGAAGACTCTGCGGTATGCCTGACTGCATACCCATGGCTTCCTTCATCACCAGGGCTGAATTGTTGAGGCGGTCGTCCTCCCTCGAGGCTTCTAGCCCTGGCGGGTTCGCGAGCAGGGCAAGACCCGCCAATAAACTAAACAGGATTGCTGCGAAATCTCGTCTCATCTCATCCTCCTTCCGGGCGGCGATGAGGTTTGTGCTGCACCGATGCGCAATGGCCCGTCTGGGTTGCTCGTCGGCCACCGTCTGCCGCAGCGGATCGAAAAGCCACTCGAAGAATCGTCGCGATCATCACCAAACCTCATAGCGATTCCTCCAAAAGGTGCGATAAATCTTGTGGATGGCCTTTCCGAGGTAGAGTGGCTTAGAACCGGGCGGTACCGGACGGGGCGTTTTCCATTCGTCTGGCACTGATTGAGCCTGGGACTTGGATCACCTCTACGCAACTAGGGATTTCCCCAGTCGCTCTCGGCCTCGAGGGATAGCCGCGTTTGGAAAGAGCAGTGCTGTAAGCTCATCCCCAGGACTTCGACATCCTTCTTGCGTTTGTATCAAGGCACACAAGCTGCCCCGGAATACCAGAAGTTCGTCGATTTCATCGGGTTGCTCCCCTCTTCCACACGCTTTTCTTGCTACACTCTTCTCCATGGCGGACACACTCATCTCGCCTGCGACCCAGCGGCGCACCAATTCCGCCCTCTGGTACGGCTTGTTCATAACGTTGTTCGGCATTGCCACCCAGTTCTTTTACTTCTTACGCCCGCCTCAACCGATTCCGCACGTTCTCCCTTGGATTAATCTTCTGCTGCCGGCCCTTGGTCTAGTCTACCTCTTCATCGGACTGGCGCGTGCCTTTGGCCGGTCGGCGATCTACGGAGGTAAGATTTGGGGTTCAGGCGTCACTGGCATTGCGCTTCTGCTTCTCGCTGGAAACGTTGCGCTGTTCCGTCACACCAGAGACATTCCCAAATCAGCAGGCGCGCCACAAATAGGACAACGCCTGCCCGAGTTCACCCTGTTGGACAGCAGTGGGCAGCAGACTTCCCTTTCGCAGTTGTTTGCGGCGTCCGCGGACGGTCCCCAGCCCAAAGCCGTCTTGTTGGTTTTCTATCGAGGCTACTGGTGACCGTACTGCCTCCTCGAGTTACGAGGCATCCAGAAGCAGCTTCAGGAATTCCAGGCGCTTGGAGTTCGCCCAGTCGCCATCAGTGTTGACCCGCCGGAGGTGTCCGCCAACTTGCGGCGAAAGGCGGGCTACACCTTCACGTTTCTGTCTGATCCCAAATTAGACGTAATCCACCGTTTCGATCTGCTGCATGTCGCAGGGGGACCCGATGGCCACGACATCTCCCGCCCAGCGGAGTTTCTGGTCGATCGCTCCGGCATTGTGCGCTGGGAGAATTTCACCGAAGATATCCGCGTACGCCCCCGCGCGGAAGAGATGCTCGCTGCCGTCCGCAACATCCAGTAGCTTCCCGTTGCAATGGTGGTCCCATCGATTGAGTAAGCCTGCCTCTCAAAGTCGATAAATCCAATGGATGGGTTCCGCGTTGGTCATGCTGGGAGGGACCAAGACTGCGCCGCCGTGGGCGGACGTTCTAACCAACCTCAGGTGGGTGCCAGAAACGGTTTGAGCGGTTCACCAAAGGAGCTTCAAGCCGAATTGGACCTGGCGCGCTGTTGTGGACGTGCTGGTGATCGCGGCTGCGGTCCCAGAAACGCCAGTAGGATTTGACGCTGTTGGTGGCGTAAACACAATCAGGTTTGGAGTATTGAAATTAGCGCGGTTTAGGAGGTTGAAAATCTCCGCTCGGAATTGCAACTGAAAGCGCTCAGTGAGAGTTGTGGCCTTTAGCACGGAGAAATCCCAGGTAGCAAGGCCCGGACCGGGAATGACGTCGCGCCCCGCGTTGCCGTAAAATCCGCTGTTCGCCGGCGGCGCAAGAAATGCCTGTGGATTGAACCACTGGTTGGGATTTCCGAGTACGAGCGGTCCTTGGAAATTCGGATTGAGAAACGGCCGGACAGGATTGCGTGTGTCACCGTTGTTAGACGGGTTGTAGCTGAGTTGCGGTGTAAGCGGGAATCCGGACTGTAAGGTGACGATGCTGCCGAGCGACCAGCCGCTAAGCAGATGTCCCTTCCAACCTGTCGAGTCACTCAGATACCTTTGACCCTGGCCAAATGGCAGGTCGTAGAGTGCGTTCAGGACCGCCAGGTTTGTTACGTTGAAGGTCGCTAGCCCCTTGTCGGCTCGCAGGTTGTAGGGATTCGCTACGAGTCCTGGGGCGTTGGCGGCGGTTGTCTGGTTCAAGGAATCGCCATCGTCGAGCGCTTTCGAGTAGGTGTAGACCCCGCGGAAAGACAACCCCTTGCTGAGTCGCCTGGACACATCCACCTGAAGGGCGTGGTACGAGCTAGTGCCAACGGAAAACCACGTCCACGTGTTTGCGATGCTCGGATTCGCCCTTGGGGTAGCTGGCGGAACAAAAGGGATGTAGTAGGTGCCAGCAGGAACCGCAGTGCCGGCAATGCCTGCAGGGAAATTCGCGGGATAGGTAGCGGGGCAAGGTGAGGCGGGGCATATCACAGGCACTGGCGTGTTTGCATCGATCCCGACCAGTTCGTGATAACCGTGAGAACCGACATAGCCGACCGTCAAAGATGTATTGGGTGAGAGTTCGCGTTGCACTCTTAGCGACCAGGAGATCAACGTGGGCGTTTGCATGTCCGGCTGAACACCCCCGGGAACAAGTTTCGCTCCCGTTGGCACAGCCGCCGCAGGGTCGATAGGGAGCTTCGACACTGGATAGTTAGCCAGGCTGTAAACCGGATTGAAGGGTGCATTCTGATCAGCCCGATAGCCCAGCGCGTCCTGGAGGTCGTTGTACATGCCGAACCCGGCGCGCAACACAGTTTTCGGTCCTATTGGGCTCCAAGCAAGGCCCAAGCGTGGTTGCGGGAGGAACTTGGCGTTGTTCACGGTGAAGAGTGAATTTCCGATGTTGGGTTCAGAGGAGATGACACCATTCGGAAACGTATAATTCGCTGCGCGACCGTGAGCTTCGTTCCAGCCGGTGGAAATCTCTGCCCTGAATCCCAGAGAGAGGGTGAGGCTTGGTCTCAAGCGGATTACGTCTTCGACGTAGAAGGCACTGAACAGGGAGCGCCAGTTCAGTTCCGTTGGGGCAGGGTTATAGAGGAAAGAGCTTGTGACGCCGGTATGGATGAACTGCGTCAAACTCGGAAACGTGGCTTGCCCGTACTGGCTGAGGGCGATCTTTTCGTTTGACTGGAACTGTTGGAACCAGGCGCCAAAACTCAGTTGATGATGGCCGCGGGTGAGCGCCAGACGATTTTCGTAGGTGAAGATATTTCGTTTGATGGGCAGATTGCTGCCGTTATTACTTCCTGCGAGGCCGATTTGCGCCTGGGGATTCGAGGCAGCACTGCCGCCGACGACTACCGCACCTACTTGCAAGCCGGAAAGGAATCCGGGGACGCTGGCGGCTGGAGTGCCGGGAGTCGGTTCCCCGGTGAAATAGTATCCTGCTCGAGAAAAACCGAACCGTGCCGTATTTAGGAGCGACGGGGAAAAGATGTGCGTCTCTTCGACGCTTAAGACCTGTTGACGCAGGTTCAGGATGTCCGTGCTGTATGGATTCACCGGAGTCGCAGTCACATCTCCCCCGTCATCAATCGTGTAGATGGCGGCAAGAGAATCTTTGGAAGAGAAGGTGTTATCGACCCGGATAGTTCCATAATCCTCGCGGATGGTTTGCAGCGGGCTGCTGGAGTACGCAGAGATGCCGTTGAAGTCCTGGGAGCCCGGCAGAGGCGTGGGCCAGAGATTGAGGAGAGGCTGCACGCTCGGAATGGCTGCGGCTCGGGAGGCCAGACTCGGAACGAAGGCGACTGAAGTCTGGTTCAGATCCTGGCGGAAGCCCTCATAGTTTGCGAAAACGAACGTCTTATCCTTGCGAATCGCGCCGCCCGAAGACGCCCCGAACTGATTTCGCTGGAAGGGCGGCGGACCGCCGGGCGCATCAAAGTAGTTAGCCGCGTCCAGGGCGCTGTTGCGCACGAACTCGTAAAGCGCTCCGTGCCACTGATTGCTGCCGGACTGGGTAACGATGCTGACCTGGCCGCCCGGACGCTTTCCGAATTCCGCTCCGTAGGAGTCGCGCTGCACATTGAATTCCCGGACTCCATCGACTCCAAGCAGCATTCCACTGGCACCCCCGGGCTGCATATTGTTCTCCGCAGCTCCTGTATATTCGACTCCGTTCAGCAAAAACATGTTCTGCTGCGGCCGATTTCCCGAAACGGCGAAGTTGTTCCCAGTTGACGAATTTGAAATACCGGTTCCGCCGGTCTTCTGCGAGGTGAAGTTGACAATGCCGGGATTAAGAGGCAGCAGCAGATCGTAGCTGCGGCCATTCAGAGGAAGTTGTTTGATCTGATGGGCGCCGACGAGGCCCGAGACGTCGCTGGTGCTGGTGTTTACGATGGGAGCATCCGCGGAGACGGTAACTGCCGCTTTCGCAGCACTCACTTGAAGTCGAACGTCAACGTTTACCTCCTGATTAACGTTGAGTTCAATTCCGCCGCGCGTGAAGTCCTGAAACCCGGATTTCGATACTTTTACCTCGTAGGGGCCAACCGGAAGTGCCAAGAATAGGTAGGAGCCATCGGCTTCCGACGTGGCGTTACGCAGGACGTCCGTCTCCATGTTTCGTACGGTTACGCTTGCAGACGGGACGCCTGCTCCAGACGGGTCCGTGATTGTGCCCTTCATGCGGCCCGTCAACTGAGCCCGCGCTGGTGTTGCCCATCCGAGCAGCAAAACAAGCCCGAAGAGGATCCACGTTCCGCTCGCTCTGACGAGCTGGTGGCTCAACCCGAGTCGCAACGAGGAATCGAACCGGTCAACAGACACCAAGCATGCGCGAATCATCACGTTTCTTTTCCTAATATTGGAGGCATGCGTCCTGCCTAGTAGACTTGGGCCTCCCGCAAAACTGTTTAATTCAATACGGTTTCTAGCGTTAAGTCAAACCGACTTAAATCGAATGCGGCGTCAATCGAAGAAATCAACGCAACTCGCGGTGGACTCGGGGAATCGGAAAGCGTATCCTTTGCCTCATGACACTATCAGCGCGAAATCGTCTGGAAGGCAAGGTCACGGAAATCCAGTTCGGGGGCGTCATGGCCCACGTTGTCGTACGGGTTGGCAAGAGTCTCGTTGAGAGCGTGATCACCAAGCGCAGCGTGGAAGAAATGAAGTTAAAGGTGGGAGATAAAGTCACTGCCGTAATCAAGTCCACCGAAGTCATGCTCGACAAGAGCTAACCGTCACACCGAGTGAACCCCAAGGAGAAGGCCGAAATGAGCCTCCGAATGGCTTGCGGATTCTTGATCGTGTTTCTTGTTTCGGCGCTCCTGGTCGACGCCCCGCCTATTCGCCTTTCCTACGCTCAAGACAGAGCCGGGGCTCCAGTTCTTCAAGTCTCGGGGGCTGTCCGCACACCCCTCGCCCTGACCGTCGAAGACTTGAAGAAAATGCCCCGAAAGACAGTTTCCGTCGTGAACCCCCATGACAAAAAGGCCGAAAATTACGAAGGCGTGCTTGTGGAAGATGTCCTGAAAAAAGCTGGCGTGCCACAAGGGGAAGATCTTAAGGGGCAGTTGTTGGC
>DATFTB010000311.1:0-12334 GCA_035262325.1 Candidatus Acidiferrum sp. | reverse complement strand
TGGCTGAGCCAGTCTGTGAACTTCTTGTTGGAGTCGGCGGCCTCGTTGGACTTTGCCGTCTGAGCGGATTTGCTTGATTCGGCAATCCATTTGGCTTTCACCGCGGGCCAGTCTAGCTTCTGAAAATCAAAATAGGAAAATCCGTTGAGCTTATCCGGATACTGGCCGCGGAATGCCGAAATGTTTTTGGGGAGCGCCAGGGTGGACTTCGCCGCGGCCTGCTCAAGATACCCGCGCAGGGTTTCGCTTTTGCCGGCGCCGAGCAGGAAGCCCGGTGTCATCGCAAGGTAGTAGAAATTCCATTGAGTTACACCCGACGAACTTTGCCGGCCGCTGAGCGAAACCTTCAGGAGAGTGGCGCTGCCTTCGTTGCGTTCAGAAGAGATTCGGTCACCGAGAATCGTGCGTGAGAGCTTTAGGGCGTCCGGCTTGTTGCGGATGCCTAACAAGTAGATTCGCTGAGCAGTGTCAAGCGCCGGGCTGTTTTGCACCGAAGCAAACTCGCCGGTGAGGGTCGCGAGCGCGTCCGGCAAGGGCATACCGAGACGTGTTTCGGCCGCGCTCTCAAACGAATGGGGAACGTTCGAGGGGGATCCGCCGAGCGGAGAGAAAGCGCGCTTCAGCGTGTGGTAGATGCCCGGCAGATCAAACTGCGATTCGCTGTAGTAAACCGTATCTGCTGTGACCATCGAGAGAGACGCGGGATTCGACTGACCGTCAGCCCAGAGATCGAAGAGCCCCCCCGCGGCGGTGTCGCCGAGGAGCGACGCGGTCATGCGCGTTTTCGAACCGCCGAGAGAGATGTGGCCTGCGATGGAATGAACGGCATCGAGTTTCAGTGCGCTCAGAAATGGTTTCACCGGCACAACGGAGTTGTTGGGTAAATCAACGGCGAGCCCCGTGGCATTTGAGACGCCCAGGAAGAATTCGAGCGTGCCCCCGGCGAGAAGCGGTTTGGCCTCCTCGAAGGCTTCCGATTGGGCCAGGGAGCCGCCGGTGGGCTTGCCGTTCAGACGGTTCAGGATTTCCTCGAAGACGGGCAGTTCATTGGCGCTCGCGGCATACTTGCCGTTTTCTGCCCAGTACGTGATGCCGGTCTTGCGTTCCACCTTCAGGGCGCTCACGCCGGCCACGGTAATTTGCGAGAGTTTCGGGATCTCGGTTTCGGAACCGCGGATACGGAGCACGGCCTTTGCGAGCAAGTCTTCTTTGCCGCTGCGATCGTAGATAAAAAAGCCGCCATTCCACGACGGTGCGGTTTTAGGGGCGCTTTCCTTGGTTCGAGAGTCCTTTGACGAGGAATCTATGGGAGCGGCGGGCGATGGCGGTTTCTGGATGTAGCCGAGCAGAAAGCTGTTGTCCAAAAGAGTGGCGTACTGCGCGACCTCTTCGCGGCTGATTCTGGACCGGTCCTTTTGGTTCGGTTGGTTTTGCGGGTTACTCAACATTGTTTCGACGAAGGAAGTGCGAGCGGAAGCGAAATCCGGATCGTCCCAGAGCGCGAAAAGGGCATTGTTCTTGTGAGCTTCGCCGGTTGGAGTGCCTCTCCAAAGGAGGTAGAAGACGGTGCGGGCAGGGAGTTGGGCAGGCTCGATGGGGAGCTGTGCGGAACAAGGCCGGGGAAAGAAGCAGGCAGCCGCGAGGACGAGGAGGAGAGCGACTGGTCGCTTGGGAGTAGGCATCTGGGCGGGCCTCCTGGGACCGGATGTTTCGACGACACAGGAATCGTAGCGTCTCGAGTCAGCGCAAAGAAGTCTTGTCCGCTCGAGTGTTTCCAAAACAGGGGCGACCTGAAACGCCCGGACTTCCCGCGCATCGCGAAGGTGCGGCAGCAAGGGTCGACGTTGAGCTAGGTGCGATCGGAAAGCTGCAGTCCGCGGCGGACCGGGACCTCCCTGAGGGTGAACCAGCCGCCGGAACAGAGCTTACTTGGACGCGGGCGCGCTGGCGTCCTTGGGGGTAGCCAGGTAGCCGGTGATCTGATTCTTGCCGACGTCGAAGACGACGATCTCGAACGGTGCCGAGCGGGCGGAACCTTTGACGTAGAACTGGACAGGTTCTCCGGCGGTCTTGTCCTTTTTTTCGATAGACTTGTCGTCGGCGAGAACGGTCATGGTGTACCTGGATTTTTTCTGGTCGGTTTTGTCGAGCTTCATCTGAACGGGCCCCACGCGCTGAGCGGCCTTGGACTTCTGGATTGTGAATTCATAGTAGTTTCGGTCGCCCTTGCGCTTGAGTTCTTCGAGGTCGTCGTGATTGCGCGCGATAAGGCCACTCATCACGCCCATGTCGCCGGTGGCGCGCTCGAGCTTGGATTTCGTGGCTTCGAGGTCGCTGCGTGTGGACTCGATATCCTTCTTGGCGCCGGTGACGTCCGTCGCAACGGCGCCAATCTTGGCGTCGCTGTCTTTCTGCGCCGCAGAAATCTCCTCACTGAGCTTTTGGTCGGAAGCCGCCTGCTGCTTGCGGATGGCTTCGGCGCGGCTCTTGGCGTCGGCGAGTTCGGCCTGGGTCATGCCGACTTTCTGGGCGGTAACGTCGACTTGTCCCTTCAGTTCTGCAATGCGGGTATTGGCCTGCTCAAGCTGCGCCGAGAGAATCTTGCTTTGCTCGTCGGATCTGGCAAGCTCCTGTTGCAGACGGGTCTGCACGGAGTAACCGGCATAGCCGAGGGCGGCGACGCCAGCAACTAGTAAGCCAAACAGTGCCGTAATCCAGCGCGGAGTTCCGAGATTCCCATAATGATAGGACTCCTCCGGGCTTGGCACATTCGGCGAAATACTCATTCTCCCTCCTCAGAAAGGCCTCATAGGCTTGGATCGATGACCTAGAAATTATCCAACGCGGGGCGCGGCAAAGTCCAATGTTGCTTCCGGGGAGTTGACGGGTCATTTACGGCGGGAGGCGCGGCCGCGGCGTTCCGGCCAGCGCGCAAAGACGGAAGTCGTCAGGCCGCCCCGCGGAGTGAATTCGCCCTTAACCACGCACCACTCGGGCTCCAGCGCCGCGACGAGGTCGTGGAGCATCTTGTTGACCGCGTTTTCGTAGAAGATTCCGAGATTGCGATAGGCGAGCAGGTACAGCTTGAGTGATTTGAGCTCGATGCAGGCCTTCCTGGGCTTGTATTGGATCGTGATGGTGCCGTAATCGGGCAGGCCGGTTTTCGGGCAGACCGAGGAGTACTCCGGATAGCGGGTCGTCACGACGTAGCCGGGATACTGATTGGGCCAGGTTTCGAGCGCGGGCAATGTCGCGTGAATGCCCGCCTTGGCGTGTTCTTCGGTATAGTCCGGCATTGGTTTGTCCCTGGGCGACCTAGGGTCTTTGCTCCAACAGAACCATTGTACCTGGTCGCCCGTTACCTTCGGTCTCTTGCCTAAGGCTACGCATTACCCTATGCTGTGCGAACGTCAAGGACCAAGGCTAATCCGGTCGGCCATGATGACCTGCCCCGTCTGTAAACATCTTGGCGCGAGGCGCTCGCGCCGGCAATCCGCGGCGGACCATATTTTGGGCGTTTTTGGTGTCTACCCCTGGCGGTGCACGGAATGCCAGGCGCGTTTCCACGCGCGACTGATGCGTTGGCGCGATGCTTTGCACGCGCATTGCCCGATTTGCGGGAATCCCGATCTGAGGCGGATCGCGCCGGAGCACGTGCGCACCCCATTCTCGTCGATCTGGCGTGTTTGCCATTTGCGGGCGTTCCGCTGCGAGCCGTGCCGGCACAAATTCTTCTCCATCCTGCCGAGGCGTTACGAGGACACGGTCGAACTTTCGCCCGCGGACTGACAGACCGACTTCCCGCTGGCCGCAGGCATTCTGAAACAAAGCCAGGAGCGGCAGTGGCGGAGGCAAAGCTCAGTATCTAAGGCGTTCTTAGCATCGACACCCGGCTTCGGCTGGTGCCCAACAAATCAAATCGGGCAGTCGAGAGCCTTGCTCTGCCGAATCACGCCGCGCTCGTCGCTGACGATGGCATAGAGGCACTTGGGGTCGCTCGTGTCTTCCAGAAGCAGATCGTAGGACTTTCCGTTGTTCGAGATATTCAGCCGCAGCTTCCACCCCGGCACGATTTCCTTGTCGCGTCCGTACATGGCGTGGGCCACGGTGGGAAAAGACTCCGGAGCCCATTTTGTACCGTTTTCTGTGAAGTACCCGTTGCCGAAGAGCGTGTCCCAGTTGGCGAAAGTTTCGTGCTTCCGCAGGTAATCGGCTTCGGCCGAATTGATGGCCCGGGTGATGTTGACAGCCAGGCTGCGGCGCTCGCGCTCGCGGTCACCCACACCGGCGGACGGTTTTTGCGCACGGACAAGGACGGCGAGGGCGAGACAGGACAGCAGAGACAACACGGTTAGAAGCTTGGATGACGGCACCTTAGTCCCCCTAGGGAAGTCACGATCGTGCGGGATCAGAGGCGGGTCGAGAATGCCAGCCGATTGGTTGCTTTTCCAACCAGGGCAAGTCGACCCGGATCACGAATCTCTGTTGCTCTGCGCCCGCTCTGGAGTATGATGCACAGCCGAATCTGGTTGTTCCCGTAGGCCCCAACCGGAGGTGGCTATGGCTGCAGCTTCACCCATTGAGGCAGCACGCATCGCCGCGCTGAACCGCTACGCCATCCTTGACACTGAACCGGAGCAAAGTTTCGACGATTTGGTGATTCTTGCAGCGTACGTGTGCAGGACGCCGATGGCGATGCTCTCGCTCGTGGACGAACACCGGCAATGGTTCAAGAGCAAGGTCGGCGTGCAGGTGCGGGAGACTCCGCGGGAGATTTCGTTCTGCTCGCACGCGATCGAGCAGGATGATCTATTTATCGTTCCGGACACTTTCGCGGATCCGCGGTTTCGGGAAAATCCCCTGGTTGTGGGTGAGCCTCGGATCCGGTTCTATGCCGGCGCACCGCTGATTAGTGAGGAGGGATTTGCACTCGGAACACTTTGCGTGGCAGACCGCGAGGCGCGTAAACTCGATGAAGACCAAAAAAATGCGCTGAAGTCGTTGAGTCGGCTGGCGCTCGCTCAAATGGAGTTGCGGCAGAACTTGCGGCTCCTGAAGGATGCGCTGAACGACAGAACAAAGGAAGAGCATGCCAGGGAGCTCGAAGTAAAACGCTTGGAAGAAAAGTTGATTCGCGTGCTGGGGCTGAAACTCTGAAGTAGGGAGCAACGACGGCTCCTCCGACAACACGCCTTCCGAATAACTCAACATCTCTCGAACCCGGACGACCGCCCGGACCCTGCTGCCTCTGAATTTCTGTTGCGGGAGAGCGGGCCATGCCGCCGACGTTGCGCCTGTGGGCGGCCTCGGGCACCGAGGTCTTTCGGGCGGCGTAAGGCTGCCAAGCGCATTCGGCAGCGATCACACCGCGTGCGAGCATTCTGAGTCGCATTTTTTCACCTTTATTTATTTGCTTATTTCATTCAAAAGTGGGAAATGCGTCCCTCGCGGACCTCAAAGAGCGCGAATTAGTGCGGCGAATGAGTTTTTTCGATCCCGAGGGGCAGGTTCCTGCCGATCTCAGCCCTACAGCATTCCTGAGTGACGGAAGCGCGTGGAGAACAATGCATTGTCGGAGGCGCTCGACAGAAATGGCAAGTTTGCTCTCCTGGGGGGCAGCAGTTGTGCCGCGAAGGGGGAGGTCAGTTTGATCGGCAGGTGAAGCTCCTGCCGGCGTCCCAACCGCTGCCCGAGAGCACGCGCGTTGGCAACCCAGCGCGGGTTGGTTGACGGTCCAACCGAGGAGGGTGACGATCAGGATCACTCTGAGTGATCGTCTGGCCATTGCGGTTATGATTGTGCTGGAAAATGGGAGGGGGAAGCTGTGACGGGGGTCACACCGACCCGTTCCCGCAATTACTTGCGAATCCTCTTTTTGACGGGGCCAAAACCTATGTGGTATCGCAATCCTTCGATTCTTCTCAAGCGATTTCGCTGGGTTGGGGTCGCGCTTCTGGCGCCCGGCTTCGTCCAGGCTCAGGCACCGGTGCGCAAATCCTGTGGAGACGGAATCACGCTGAAGCTGAACGCCACGATTGCGACGCAAGGGTCGCTGCTCATGGGGGAGGTGGCCAGCACCAAGGCCCTGCCCGCGATCACCGCGGAATGGGATGGCCGGACTGTTCCGGTCTGGAGCGAGGGCAAGAATCGAGCTTCGTTGCGTGCGTTACTGGGCGTAGACCTCGAAAAAGCTCCCGGGCGCTATGAATGGAAGATCTCGTGGGACGGCGCCGATGGCAAGGCCCATGAGTGCAGCGCTCAGGTGACGGTGCACGCGGGAAAATTCCCCACGGAACGGCTCAAGGTGGAAAAGCAGTTTGTTCAGCCGGATCCGGAGCAGCAAAAGCGCGCGGAAGAAGACCAAAAGAAAATGCGCGCGATTTACGACACCATGACACCGGAGGCTCTCTGGAAGGGCAAATTCCAACTTCCGTTGAAGGAGGTGACGGCGGGAGGGAATTTCGGGCGCCGGCGCGTCCTGAATGGCGAGGCGCGCTCGCCGCATGCGGGAGTGGATTTTCCGGCGGCCGGCGGCACGCCGGTTTTCGCATCGCAGTCGGGCAAAGTGGTTCTGGCCGAGGAACTCTATTATTCGGGAAATACCATTGTGATCGATCATGGCTATGGAATTTACACGTTGTATGCACACTTGTCGGAAATTGGCGTGCACGCGGGTGATGCCGTCGAGGCGTCGACCGAGATTGGAAAAGTGGGGGCCACGGGGCGCGTAACAGGACCCCACCTTCATTGGGGGCTGACAGTGGAGCACGCCCGTGTGAACGCGATGGATATCGTGCATCGCCAACCGTGATGCCCCCGGCTGCGCCGCGGTCTTGCGAATCAGCTACTTCAGGTAGGTGCGGACGATTTCGATGAGGTCATCGGCGGCCTCTTCGGCGGACTTTGTCTTCCGCGGCATGTGATTACGGATGTGGTCTTCCATGAGTTCGCCCATAAGGCTGTTGATGGCTCCGCGGGCCGCAGCGAGGCGCTGAAGGACGTCGGCACAATGGGCGTCTTCCTCGAGCGCGCGTTGAACGGATTCGAGCTGGCCGATGACTTTCTTGGTGCGAGTGAGGAGGTCGAGTTTTTCGCGAGTGAACTGGGACATTTTCGTTGACTACCCTACCAGGGTATGGTAACAAGGTTTGTACCGCCGAGCAAAAGACTCGCGGCCATCTCAAAAGACGGTAATGCAAATGCAGTTGAGCATACAAGAGCCGGAACCACCCCGATCAAATCGCCGGGCTGAGCACCTCGATCCGCTGAGCTGAGCAGCGAGCTCACAGCTTCTCGCCGGCGTCTGGTGGCGCCCGAGGGGTATCACCGGCTCCGCAGGCAGGACCGGGGAGCAAGCCATGTTACAGGCCATTAACGTCGTCGCCCGCACGCGTCAGTCATCATCTCTTTACTGCGTCTGGGTTAGGAGCGCCTTGGGCGAAGATGCGCCGCTCGTCGCGATCTGGATCGACAGAGAAATGTGCGCGTTTACGGACGAGTCCGTCTCCTTTGCGGACCACCGGGCGGTTCCATGCGAGAACGCCAAAGAAGAGGACTTACCACCGTCGGAATTTCAACCGACGACCGAAGAGGAGTGGTGAAAGGGCTCGAAGGAATACGAGCGCGCGGGCCGAACTGGCGGCCGGAATGGTGGCTGCTGCTCGTGATATGGCTACTTCCGCAGGTCGCGGGCGCGCAGAAAACGGACCTGCCGCCGCAGCCAAGCCCGGAGGGTGCATCGGGCGAGGCCAAAGAGGCTGTTGAAGGCGAGGGGGCTTCGGAGGGTTTTGCCGATGATGCACCCGTGGTGATGTTTCCGCACGCGGAATGGGACCGCTGGTGGCTTTCGGGGCAGGCGAATTTCATTTCGCAGTGGCACCCGAGTTTCCATTCGCCGTACCAAGGCACAAACAGTTTTACCCCGGAATCCGAGGGCGCTACGTCGCGGGTGCTGACGTTGTTTACGGGCTGGCGGGCGACGGATACGACCGAATTCATCTGCGATGTCCAGGAAACGGGCGGAGCGGCATTGAGCGAGGCCCTGGGCATCGCGGGTTTTCCGAACCTCGATGTCGTGCGCAATCCGTCGATCAGTAAGGCTCCCTACGTGGCCCGGCTGATGTGGCACCAGATCGTGCCGTTGAGCAGCAAACGGGTAGTGGCGGAGCGCAACCCGTTTCAGCTCTTTCGGGAATTGCCGGAGCGGCGGTTGGAGATACGGTTCGGGAAATTCAGCATGGCCGACTTTTTTGACCTGAATTCCTATGGGTCCGACACGAATTTTCAGTTCATGAACTGGACCGTGAACAATAATGGCGCGTACGATTACGCAGCCGACACCCGCGGATTCACCTACGCGGCCCTGATCGAGTATCACGATCGCAACCTTGCGATTCGATTTGCCGAAGCGCTGATGCCTAAGGTAGCGAACGGAATTAACCTGGATGCAGACCTGGCGCGCGCGCGGGCCGAAAACGTTGAACTCGAGCTGCAGGGCCGTGTCGTGGGCAAGCAGCCGGGCACGCTGCGGCTGCTGAGTTACGTCAATCACGCCAATATGGGCAACTACCGGCAGCAGATCAACGAATGGCTGACGACGCATTCGACGCCGGTACCGGAAATTACCGACCACCCGCTGCAGACCACGGTGAAGTATGGATTCGGCATGAATTTCGAGCAGCCGGTGACGAACTGGTTCGGTGTCTTCGGACGGTGGGGTTGGAACGAGGGCCAACACGAATCGTTCGCGTACACGGAAGTGGACCAGACCTGGGAGATCGGCGCCGGCGGAAACGGTACGAGATGGGGCCGGCCGAACGACCGCTTGGGGCTAGCGTTTGTGAGCAACGGAATCAGTCACGATCATGCCGAGTACCTCGGCTTTGGTGGGCTGGGGTTTTTGCTTGGCGACGGCAAACTGAACTACGGTCGTGAAAATATCATCGAGGGTTATTACACGCTGCACGTGTGGCGAGGGTTTTTCCCCGCGCTGGGCCTGCAGTATATCGTGCACCCGGGCTACAATCGCGACCGCGGACCGGTGGTTGTGCCGTCGATACGACTGCACGTGGAATTCTAGAGGCCGAGCCGAGGCTTCCGGTTGAGGCCCCTGGGGAATGCCATAGGTGCGTTCCCTCGTCACGAAACTAGCCGCGAAGACTAGGCGCCCGGGACGGACTCGCGCGAGGCCAGGCGGAAGCCTCCGGGCGGCGCAGGAAGCTTTTAGGGGAGCGTGGCGACCTGGGCCTGGGCTTCGGCCATGCGGGCGCGTGTGCTCTTGACGATTCCGGCAAAGCGCCGGGTGAGCTCGCGGATGCGGTCGGGCTTGTGAAGGAGCATGGACTCGCGTGGGATCAATTCACGGCCGACGCTGAGAGCCACTGCTCCGGCGAGCAGATACTGTGCAGCATTCTGTTGCGTGACGCCGCCGCCCGCGATCAGCGAGACATCCGGCAAAGGCCTGCGCAAGGCGCGGATGTAGCTGTCTCCGCCGACGAGCGAAGCGGGAAAGACTTTGACGAAATCGGAGCCAGCTTTCCAGGCGGCCAGAACCTCGGTCGGCGTGAGAGCGCCCGCGATCATCAGGACCGCTGGATTTTCGGCGACGAGGTGGACGGTGGGGATGTCCAACGCGGGGCTGCTGATAAACTGGACGCCTGCGGCGATACACTGACGGGCGGTTGGCACATCGAGTACAGTTCCAGCGCCGAGAATGACCCCAGGAACGGTTCGCACGATTTCGCGGATGACGTCGAGGGCGCCGGGGACGGTCATGGTGACCTCGATAATGGGGATGCCGCCATGGGCCACTTCCTCGACGGCAAAGCGGGCGTCCTCGGCGGACGAGGTTCTGATAGAAGGCACAAGGCCGACCTCTTCAACTCGCTTTCTTAGGTCTTCTTTGTTCATGGCTGAGGCACTCCCCAAGGGCCCAGCCGGCGGAGACTCCCGGCGGCGCGGTCGGATCGGACTAGCTTGTCAGCATTATAGAGCCGGGAGCCGAAATTTCCAGCGACAGCTGTGGATGTGTCCCGGGAATGGAGGATGATAGACTCAGGCAAGAGGTGGCCAAAAAACATGTCACCAAGAAAAAGAAAAGCGGGAAAGCCGAAGGTCTCAGCACGCAAGAAGAAGCCAACGGCGAAAAAAGTAAAACCGTCCCGTGCCAGCACGTCCAAGAAAAGAACAGCGAACATCAAGACCCGGGGAAAAGCGAGCACGGCCGAAGCCGTTTCCTACGGCCGGCGGGGTCTTGGCGCCAGGTCTGGTGGGCAAGCGGGGGACACGCAAGGAATTTCCGCGAGGGTGGGCGTCGATTCCGAAAGCGTGGAAGAACTCCTCGCAGAGGGGCAGTCGTTCGAGGCGGAAGTGGTGAACGGCGTGGAGAACGCACCGGATCCGGATCAAGGGGAAGTACGGACTCGGCAACTCCCCGAGGATGATGTGCCGGAGGAGTATCGCGAGCGGGATTAGGTGCCGAGACCGCCGGCGTGTGGAACGTGCGAGTTGGAGCCATTTCCGATACACACGGTCTCCTGCGGCCTGAGGCGACGCGAGCGCTGGCCGGAGTGGATCTGATCGTGCATGCGGGAGACGTTGGCAAGGCCGAGGTCTTGGCAAAGCTTAAGGAACTCGCGCCGGTGTTTGCCGTGCGCGGGAACGTGGATACCGAGGGGTGGGCGAGGGAGTTGCCCGAGACGGCAGTCGTGGACGCTGGCCCGGCGTGTTTCTACGTCTTGCATGATGTGCGGCAGCTGGACCTGGTGCCGGAGGCCTCGGGGTTTCATGCCGTCATCAGCGGGCATACCCATCAGGCGGAACAATCGGAGAGGAACGGAGTGCTGTACTTGAACCCGGGTAGTGCGGGGCCGAAGCGGTTTCACCTGCCGGTGACACTGGCCATTTTGGAGGTGGAGGCAAAGCCGTGGCAAGTGCAGATCGTAGAGTTAGTGTGAGGCGCCTGCGCGCCGACCGTCGCGCAGCGCCATCCGACGCGGGCAAGAGTTCTACACCTTCGAGCAGACCTTATCTTTCGTCATGGGCAACGTGCTTTCGGCACTTTGTCATAGAGCACCACGTGAAGTCCGAGGCGTCGCGGCGCTGCTTGCGCCCTTTTGCGGCTTGACGGCTCGTCGACTCAAGCCCTCCAACTGCCTTAATGAGCTATCCCGTACCGTAGTCTGCGAGTCAAGACACCACGCGCCGCCGGTTTCCGCGTCACTAGGCGATCAGTGATGCTGAGGCTCGTCAACCGGGCCAGATTCCTGCTCGAATTGCGCCATAGCGTGTGAATTGAAGTATTGCGCATGGCCATGATTCGCGAAGAAAATTAGGAGCAGCGAGGGGAATTGCTGCGACTGGTCGAGTGGATGCCGGCTCCCGTTGAACTAAGTGCTTTGGGATGAACGAAGTAAGCAGGCCGTGGAAGCCTGGGGATCAATCGATGTACTGCGCACTCGCGGGCGCGCAAGTCGTTTTTTTTTCCGTTGCGGAGGCACTTGAAGCCAGCGTTTTCTGTTTCATTGCTAGCACACGATTGTTTATCGAGGATTCAGACCATATTTTTCTATATGGAGACCATTGGGCTTACCGACGCGGATTGCAAAATGGGGTTAGCTTTTGGGCGGAGTAACAAACGTGCTGATTGTATGGACGATTCTGGTGTGCACGCGACGCGGGTTGAGTGGCCCCTGCGGGTTCAGGCAAGTCGTTGATCACGTTTGCGGTTAGCTTTGGAATCGCGGCGGTTGAGGGCGGGAGTCTCGTCGCGTCGTGTCTGGCAGATGTTCCAAGCGGCATTGGGCCGCAAACGACAGCTTGGCGTTCGCAGCTCAGCGGGCTGGGGCCAGGGGAGTTCCTCTTTTGGCGCGGGGCTTTTTGGGCGGGGGGTGGCGTCGGAACGACAGAAGCAACAAAATTTTGCAGAAAATGTCACGAAGTGCTGGCGTACGGCGAGAGAAGGATGTATTTTAGTACCGCTCAGCTATTGTCCTGAGAGCTTCCTCAGGCGAGACTGACTTCCGCAGACGCAGCCGTAAGCGAGTGAGCGAGAGTGTGAGGGGCAGGACATGGTCCTGTTACTCAGGCTTGTGCCGAACTGCTCCGGCGACGCGGTCTCTAGCGGACCCAGAACTGACGGAGTAAGGTCCTCATGAGCGTATTGAATTTTCGCTACCGCGAGCGCCGACGCACTCTGCGCGTTGCCTTGTCTTTGCCGGTAGTTGTGCATGGGCAGAATGAACAGGGCGAAAAGTTCTGCGTGCGAGCGATGACGCGCGCCGTGAATCAGCAAGGAGCCCTGCTGATCATGGATGAGGTAGTGGTGCCCGGGCAG
>DATFTB010000310.1:0-6410 GCA_035262325.1 Candidatus Acidiferrum sp. | reverse complement strand
GCCTTATTTTTGAGCTCAACGCGCGTCGTGCCTGGCGTAGTCCGCGGCGCCCATGAAGTGAAGAGACACGTATGGCTGGTCGCCGACAACCCAGCTATCGTGTCCCGCCGCGATGTAGAAGAGATCTCCGGCTTTGATCTCGATGACGCGGCCGTCCGCCATGGCCGCGACTGCTTTCCCGGAGATAACCAGCCCGACATGCTCGACCGTGCACTGCTTCAGCCCGGCAGGTGCGCCGACATCGACCGACCACTTCCAGCCCGGGTCATAAGTCGCGCGACCGATCGTCATACCGCCGATACGGACCAACTCGAATTTTCCTTTGGCGAACGTGCGTGTTTCGTCCGGCTGGTCGAAACGCTTCAGGATGACATCGAGCATACGGAACCTCCCCGCTTCGCGAGGTCGCGAGATCGGCGAAACAGGCAAGCTGATTATCCCACGAAGGGGAATGGCCTGCCGATGCTCTGCTTCGCTTCGGGGGATGCGGGCACGCCATTTTTGGCTCTGTTTGAGATTTCAGGAGAGGGTGGCCTGGAGGACTTCGCGGAGCACTTCCTGCTTTTGAGCGCTTAGTTTCCCGCCTTGTGACGTCAGGTAAAACACGTCGATTGCTTTTTGCCCTTCGGTATCGATGAGCGCCACGTCGATGTTGCAGGAGAGCCGCGCGAGCGCTGAGCCGAGTTCATAGAGCAATCCGGGCCGGTCCTGGGTGATGATTTCCATCAACGTGCAATGCTCCGAACATGAATCATCGAAATGGACGGAAGTCGGCACGACCACTTTCGGGGGGCGCGTCAGGGTTCCCGCCAGCCGGCCTCGCAGCAACGGCTCTAGCGCTTGTTTGCCGTTGAGCACATCGGCGATCTCCTGCCGGAAGCGCGGTATCTCGCCGGGATTGAGCTCGAGGGTGCGATGCAAATCCACGAATTGAAACGTGTCGAGGACCACATTCGCGGCGTTTGCGAAAGCGTCGGCCTTCACGATGTTCATGCCCCAAGCCGCCAGGACTCCCGCGATGTTCGCAAACAGCGCCGGGCGGTCCGCGGTCAGGAGTGTCAGCATGAAGGAGTGGTGCTTGCCCTTGACCTCGGTCTGTACGGGTTCGCTCCCAAGTTTCTGATACATCTCGAAGTGCGCGGCCATTTCTGCCGCCGAGTGGACCGCGAGGTACCGGCGCGGGAAACCTTCGAGGAAGCGTTCGATTTCCCCTTTCGAAGCGCCCCCCGCCAGTTGGCGCACTTGCTCGAGCATGGCGCTTTCGTCGGAAGCGTGCAGGCGGTCTCGGTCGAGCGTACGGCTGAAATAGTTGGAAGTTGACACAAACAGCTGCCACAGCATTTCCGCTTTCCAGGGCGTCAACGCCTCAGGGTTCACCGCGTGAATATCCGCGTAAGTGAGAAGGCCCAAGCGTTGCAGGCGCTCATGCGTTCCGGCAGTGGCGGCAAAGGCCGCTACCGTTGCAGGGTCGAAAATGTCCCGCCGCTGCACGGTCGCGGACATATCGAGATGGTGCTCAATCAAAAAGTGGATCTCCGCTTTTTCCTCGGGCGCGAGCTTAAGCCGGTCGGCTGCGGTTTCAAGGGCTTGCAGGCTGCCGGTCACGTGGTTTTCGACAGGCATGCCCTTTCCGATGTCGTGAAGGAGGAGAGCAAGGATGAGCAAGTCTCGGCGGTCGACGGTGCGCCAAAGCGGGGAAAAATGGGCGGCCCGAGGGTCTGAGGAGTCGGCGAGTTCCTGCAGATGCTCGATCGTGCGCAGGGAGTGCTCGTCGACCGTGTAGCGGTGATAAAAGTCGCGGACGACGAGCGAATCGATATTGCGGAATTCCGGCAGCGCCTCGGTCAGCAAGCCAAGGCGGTGCATCGGGCGAAGCGCAACACCCGGGTAGTCGGCTCCGAGGATTTCGCTCAGCAGGGACCAGGGCACCCGCGAATTGCGTTGCGGCAATTCCGGATGAGCCATGATGTAGGCAATGCTTCGTTCCGCCTCGCGGCTCAAGCAGACGCCGCTGCGTGCCGCTTCGGTCAGCAGCGAGTAAGTGACGTTGCGGTCGGCATAGGCCTGCTCGTTGGTGATTTCGAGCAATCCATCTCTCACGGCGAAGGGCCTGCCGTTTCCACCCTCAGGCTTGGCGCGGATCGTGGCGTTTAGCAACCGCTTGCGCAGCGACAAAGGCGGACGCTGCTCCATGAAACGAAGGAGTTGGCGGTTCAGGGTTCGCGCGTGACGGTAGTAGAGGCGCATCCACTCGGCCGCGTTCCGGCGGAGGTTGTCGTCGGTGCCGAGCGAACGCCGTGCGGCTTCGGTCTGCAATTCATAGGTGAGCGTGTTGTCGTTACGGGCGTTGCTGTAGTGCAGGAAGCAGCGAATCGCGCTCAAGAATTCCACCGCGCTGCGGGTGAGTTCATCTTCATTAACGGGACTGATGCGCGGGTCGCGCCGGTCCCCGGCGAGTTGCCGCATCCAAAGCGTGGAGTGAAAATCACGCAGGCCGCCAGGGGCGTCCTTTACGTTGGGTTCGAGGTGGAAAATGGTATTGCCGTAGCGTGCAAGACGATCGCGCGTCAGCCGCTGAAGTTCGGACATAAGAAACGGGCGCGATTGCCGTTCCGGGCCGCCAAGAACCTTGCTGTCCAATTTTTCGAAGAGCGATTTGTCCCCATCGAGGAACCGCCGGTCCAGCATGGCCAGGTGGAATTCGGCGTTGTCTTGTTCAATGCGCCGGCATTCTTCGAAGGTACGTCCGGCGGAACTCACCCGGAATCCCAAGTCCCACAAGGTACGGGAAAATTCCGAAATGAGCGGCCGCGATTCTTCCTCGCTTTTTTCGCTGCCGAACAAAAACAACAGATCCAGGTCCGAGTAGGGGAAGAGCACTTCGCGGCCGTAACCGCCGAGCGCGAGCAGGGCCAGTCCCTGCGTCCCGGCCTCCCTCACGCGCTGCAGTTCCCCGAAGACCTTGCGAATGGTTTCGTCGGCCAGTTCACACAACTGCCGCAGCGTCTCCTGCGCGCTTGCGCCGCTTTCAAATAGCTTGCGTATCCGCTCTCGCTGGGCTTCGCATTGCGGGCCGAGCACGGACAACGGTGTTACCGAATCTTCCATTTTCGTGATCGGACGTTTGCTCGGATTCAGACCTGGACGTGCTGAGGACATTGCGGAAATTACAGGGCGCCTTCGCCTCGCTCCTCATTCCGGATCCGGATCGCCTCTTCCACTCGCGTCAAGAATATTTTACCGTCTCCGATTTTGCCAGTCTTGGCGCTTTTTAGGATTGTTTCGACGGCACGGTTGACCAGCTGGTCCGGAAGCACCAGTTCCAGCTTTACCTTGGGTATCAGATCCACGGTGTACTCGCGGCCGCGATAGACCTCCGTATGTCCTTTCTGGCGCCCGTGGCCACGCACTTCGATCACCGTCATGCCTTCAATTCCGATTTCCGCAAGTGCTTCCTTGACGGATTCGAACCGTGACGGTTGAATGATCGCTTCAATTTTCATCATAGGAACCTGTGCTCCCGCCTGCCGTGATGAATGGCCGAGTGTTTTGCTCTCACGATTCCAGGTTATAACCTTCTTCACCGTGTAGCGTGATGTCGAGGCCTTCGATTTCATGCTCTTCGGCGACGCGCAACCCGGTCAGCAGGTCGACAATCTTCAGGATCACGATCGTTCCGACCAGGGCAAAGACCCACGCGAACAAGACTCCGACCACCTGATTCCCCACCTGACCCCAGTGGCCATCCAAGCCGCCCACGGGCTTGCCTTCGCCGAAAATGGCATTGATGGATGTGCGCGCACAGACGCCTGTTAGGATTGCTCCAATGGTTCCGCCGGCGCCGTGAACGCCGAAGGCGTCGAGCGCGTCGTCGTAGCCGAACATGGCTTTGAACTTTGTAACCATCCAGTAGCAGAAGACACCGGCGATGAACCCGATGGCCAGAGCGGAGCGCGGACCGACGAATCCGGCGGCTGGCGTGATGGCGACGAGACCCGCCACGGCCCCGGAAATCGCGCCCAACGCGCTCGGTCTTCCGTTCTTGATCCATTCCGCGACACTCCAACCGATCGCTGCGGCTGCGGCGCCGAAGTGAGTGGCTACAAAGGCGCTCGATGCGAGACTGTTCGAAGCGAGCGCGCTTCCCGCGTTAAACCCAAACCATCCGACCCACAGCAGGCAAGCTCCGGTGAAGCTCAGCACCAAGTTGTGCGGCGGCATCGGCTGTTTGGGGTAACCGAAGCGCTTGCCTAGGTACAGCGCGCAAACCAGCGCGGAAACGCCGGAAGTGATGTGCACGACCGTACCGCCGGCGAAGTCGAGGGTCGGGAATTTGCCGCCAAGCGAAGCATTCAGAAAACCTCCCTTGCCCCACACCATGTGTGCCATGGGCGCGTAGACGATGAAAAACCACAGCGTCATGAACAGCACCGTGCCGGAGAACTTCATGCGCTCTGCGGTCGCGCCGGTGATCAGAGCCGGTGTGATGACGGCAAACATTAGCTGGTACACCATGAACGTCGATTGTGGAATGGTGGCCGCATAGTCGGGATTCGGAGCTGCGCCCACACCTCGCAAGAACGCCAGCTCGAAATTGCCGATGAACCGACCGGTTCCAAAGCACAAGCTGTAACCTACGAGAGCCCACAAAACCGTGATCAGCGCCATCAGCGCGAAACTCTGCATCATGATCGCCAGCACGTTTTTCTGTCGCACCAGGCCGCCATAGAACAGCGCTAGGCCGGGACCGGTCATCATCAGGACGAGGGCTGCACTGACGAGCATCCAGGCGTTGTCCCCCGAGGACTGGGCTGCCGCAACCTTTTGCTCGAGTTCCTTAAGCCTGTCTGTGGCGGTCGGGGATACTTCCGGGGAGGAGGTGCTGGCCGCAGCGGAGGAAGAGGCGGGAGGGGCTGGCTGCTGCGCGCATAAGAAAGGAACGCCAAGCAGCACCATGGTCAGTAAACAGCAACAAAGGAAACCCATGCGCTTCATGTAATTCTCCGGTGCGATCGGATAAGACACGCTTCCCCAGGGTCCCGCTCGCATTATCAATGGGAACTGAAACAGTGTAGCGAGGATTATACGCAGCGCTGTGGCGCACCGCAGTCAGAAATTTTGCTGGTGCGGATTCATTTTTCGGATAGCTGAGCGCATAAGAGCTTTCTTTTCGTCTCGCCGGCGAAGTGGTCGGCCTCGCGCGTCGGCCGGGGGATGCGGTAACCGTCGCGGACGGCCAGGGTCAGGCGGATGGCGGTTTCGAGACTGACACGGTGGCCTTGCGAGATGTAGATGGGCCGAACGTAGTCGCGGGTCCGGAGTACCGCGCCGATGCGCTCGCCGCCGGCCTTTTCATCCACCAGCTCCGTCCAGCTACCCGCTGCGGCACCCAGCGGGCCATGAGTTCCGATAAGAAGGCTTTTGGCACAACCTATCGTTGGACGATCAAGGAGCACTCCCAAATGGCTAGCGAGCCCAAACCGCCGGGGATGCGCGTAGCCGTGTGCGTCACAAAACAGCAGGTCCGGCGTATGCCTTACTTTTCCGAGCGCGGCAAGCAAGGCAGGGATTTCGCGAAAGCTCAGCAAACCGGGGATGTAGGGGAACTGCAGCCGGACAATGGCCCCCGCGCGCGCAATCTCTTCCATTTCCGGAAAGCGGTAGAGCACGACGCACCCGATCGCGCGGTTGGCTTCGCGCAGTCGCAGCCAGTGGCCGGTTGGTTTCGAGAGTGCTTGTGATTCCGTGAGGACAAACGAGGCGTCCAGTCCCGCAACCGTGCGAACCTTGCCTAGGCGGTCCTCACCTTCCCATTTGCCGCGAAGCTCTTCCTGGATCGTGCGGGCCTCGACGGGAGTGACCTTCCAGCGGTGGCTCGGTCCGTTCCCTGATGACTTGTCCTGCATAATCTTCATCGTATAATGCATAGGCCCGCCAGTTCTCATACGGCCGGGGGGCGGCTCTGCCATTTTGGAAGGCGAACTGAGGGGAAATTCGATGACGTTGCATCCACCCTTGGAAGTATCTGCGCGCGAAGTCGGCGGCGTCCAGCATATTAATGTGAATGGGCGGCTGACGATCGGGGAACCGAGCGAGCACCTGAACGAGTTCACCCAGAAGCTCATTCAGCAAGGCGCCCGCAAAATGATCGTGAATCTGAATGACATACCGCAGATCGACAGTTCGGGCATCTCGGCCCTCGTGAAGCTGTCGATCTCTTTGGCTCGCCAGGGCGGCGGTTTGCATCTGGTGTGCGGCCAGGGACGGGTTCGCGACGCGCTTACGGTCACCCGCCTCGTCGAGGCCATTCCCACGTTTGAGTCGGTAGCCGCCGCCTCCGCCGGCTTCTAGCTGCGGTTCGGAATCCCGTTCCACCATGGGGCACCTTTGCCCAATCGCAAGAGTCCCTC
>DATFTB010000309.1:0-3440 GCA_035262325.1 Candidatus Acidiferrum sp. | reverse complement strand
GCGCGCCAGCTCTCCGTCGAAGGTCGAGGCGCTCGAAGCTTCCATCAAGTCGATGGGATTCAACGCGTTTTCGCTGCTAGACGCTTCAAAGTCTTTGCGAACCTTTTTTTCGGTCTTTGACCTGCTGCTCGGGATTTTTGGAAGTTTGGCGCTCGCAGTGGCTACACTCGGAATTGTGAACACCCTGGTCATGGCCATCCTCGAACGCCGCCGCGAAATCGGGGTTCTAAAGGCCCTCGGCGCCGCTGATGCGGACGTGCAGCAACTGTTCTTTGTCGAAGCGGGGGTCATGGGATTGTTCGGCGGATTCCTCGGGGTGTTCTTCGGCTGGGCGCTCGGCAGGGCCATTACCTTCGGCACGAATGTTTATCTAAAGAGGCAGGCGCTCAATCCGATTGAACTGTCGTCGGTCCCCTGGTGGCTGATTCTGGCCGGCATTGTATTTGCGGTCCTTGTCAGTCTTGTGGCGGGACTTTATCCTGCTTCACGTGCGGCAAAGCTCAATCCGGTCGATGCACTTCGCTACGAATGAAGCCCGCTGGAGCGCGGCATGGCTCGTTCTGCTGGTGTGCTGCCCGTTTGTGACCGCCGCGACGGGCAGGGTCGAGTGCAATTCGGCGCCGAGCAAGATTCTCGGGCGGAGCGTTTCTTACTGCGTCGTGCTTCCAGCGGCGTTCGATGCCGACAAATCGCGCCACTTCCCGGTTCTCTACGCTTTGCACGGACTGGGCGACAATGAGCAGTACCTGGTGCATTCAGGCCTTTGGAACCTCGTCGAAGATATGCGGGAGCGAGGCGAGCTAAAAGACTTTCTGATCGCTTCTCCGGACGGGGGCAGAGGCTTTTACATCAATTCCAAGGACGGCAAGCACCGCTACGAGGATTTTCTCGTGCTGGAGTTTTTCCCGTTCATCGAAAAACGGTATCGAGCAGCTCCCGGAAGAGCAAACCGGGCCATCACGGGAGTGTCGATGGGCGGTTACGGAGCGCTGCATCTGGCCTTTCGCCACCCGGAGCTTTTTTCGTCGGTGAGCGCCGAGAGCGCGGCGCTTGTCGACAGACTCCCAAATGTGTTCGTGAACGTGCCGAGCTCGGAGCGGACCCGCGCGCTCGGCGCATTCGGTGATCCGCCGGATGCCGCTTATTGGGAGAGGAACAGTCCGATCGTCCTGGCGCGCACGGCGAACCTCGCCGGCTTGAAGATCTACTTTGACTGTGGCGACCAGGACGACTACGGATTCGAAGCAGGCGCGAGGGCTTTGGACAAGGTTCTGACATCGCGTCATATCCTTCACGAGTTCCATATCTATCCGGGCCGGCACGATGCGGTTTACTTTGCCGCGCACATCCCGGCGTCGTTTGAGTTCGCTTCGCGCGCCTTTCCGAGGTGAACAGCCTGAGTGGTTTCCGGTGTAAAATGCGGGTCGCCCGGTGCCCCCCCGGGACAGGAGAGAATCCATGCGCCGTTTCGTCGGTCCGATGGTGTTGTTTGCGTGCGGCAGCCTTCTAGCGGCCTTCGCGCAGGAAAAACCGGCCGAGAAGCCTCCTGCACCACTCACGTCTCCGACAGCCGGACCAAGGCTCGAGTTTCTTGACGAAGTCTCCTACTACGAGCAGCGCTTTTTGCGGCTGGCGGACGCCATTCCGCCAGAAAAATACACGTGGCGGCCGGCGGAGGGAGTTCGCTCGATCGGCGAAGTGTACATGCACGTGGTCGGAGCGAATTACGGATTTGCGAAGATGATCGGAACACCGGCACCCGCAGGCGTCGATATGAAGGCGATGATGACAGCAGCGGGTGACAAGGCGAAGGTGATTCAGGCGCTCAAGGATTCGTTCGCTCATTTCCGAAACGCGGTTCTGGCGATCAAAGATTCCGAACTTGAGAAGGAGATAAAGACACCGCGAGGGCAGACTACAATCCGCGGGGCTTTTTTCCTGATCTCCGGCCACTACGGTGAACATCTCGGGCAGTCGGTCGCTTACGCGCGACTGGTGGGGGTGGTTCCGCCGTGGACCGAAGAAAGACAAAAACAGGAAGCGGAAAAGCCGAAGCAGTGATCGCTCGCGAGCGACCCCGGGGCCAGCGAGGTGGAAGCAAAGGCTTCGAACCTCAAGGCCAGCAGAAGGCCGACCCTACAAAAGGGAGATGGGGGCTGGCATGGAGAAAGTACTGGGAATCGGCGGCATGTTCTTCCGGAGCTATATCCGAAGGCGCTGGCGCGATGGTATCGCGAGCATCTGGGAATCACACCGGTTGCCGGCAATTATGATGAACGAGGGTGGGAGCAGCACGCTCTTCCCACCGGTTTCGCACCCTTCCCGGAGACAGCAAGTACGTCGGCGATGCCGGAAAGCAATGCATGGCCAATTTTCGCGTCCGTGATCTGGACGCGATGGTGGCGCAACCTGAACGCTGCCGGAATCGCCGTGGAACCCAATCCCGAACCCTATCCGAATGTGCAGTTCGCCCGCTTATGCGACCCGGAAGGCATTGCCATTGAATTATGGCAACCGGCCGGACGCGACGCGCGTTAGTCCGGACATTTTAGTGCCTTGAAAGAGCGTCTTTTTCGCAGGCGATGGCGTGAATTGGCCGGAAAGGCTCGCCGAAACGAACGCACAGCTCTGCTATGATGCACGCCTGAAGAGCGGAGGGGCGATGAGTTTTGAGCAGCGCTGGGAGGAAATTCGGAGCGGGTTCGAGCGGTCGTTCTGGGTCGCCAACATCAGCGAGATTTTTGAGCGGCTGGCGTACTACGGATCGTTTGCTTCGCTGGCCAATTACCTGCGCGAATCGCTGAACTTTCCCACCCAACAAACCGGAACCCTCACGGGAATTTTTGGCGGAATGGTGTGGTTTCTGGCGATATTCGGCGGGGCCGTTGCCGACCGGTTGGGATTTCGAAGAGCGCTCTCGCTGGCTTACTTGATCCTGACCGGCGCGTATTTTTTGCTGGCTTCCATCGGGGCGCCATGGCTTGCGCCGATTCGAGATTTGCTGCCGCTCGAATTGTTTGTCGGCCTCATTCTGGTTCTTCCAGCGTTGGGCATTTCGTTGGTGAAGCCGAGCGTTGTCGGAACGACGGCGCGGGCGTCAAAGGAAAATGTGCGCTCGCTCGGCTATTCAATTTACTACACCATGGTAAATCTGGGCGGCGCTTCCGGGCCGTTGGTGGCTTCGTTCGCCCACCGGCATCTCGGGCCGGGAAGAATTTTCTACGTGGCATCGCTTGTCGTTGGATTGATGTTCGTGGGAGTGCTGCTGTTTTTCCGCGAGCCGAACCGCGCGGAAAGCGCCTCCACGCCGACGTTGAGCGAGACCCTGAAAAATTTCCTGACGGTGCTGCGCAATCCGAAATTCATGATATTTCTGCTGATTTTCACGGGCTACTGGATCGTGTTCTGGCAGCAGTGGATCGTGCTGCCTGTTTATCTGC
>DATFTB010000308.1:0-8276 GCA_035262325.1 Candidatus Acidiferrum sp. | reverse complement strand
CAAACCTTTGCTTCGGGCGCTTGGTGTCCGGGTGCCGCGCGGCAATGGCTTTCACGCGTTCCGCCATGCGAACGCAACTCTGATGAACAGTTTCGGAGCATCGCAGAAACTACGCCAGCAGAGACTCGGCCACGCTGATGGCTCGCCGGTCACGGAGACGATCTACACGCACGTGATTAGCGAGGACGGAAAGCGCATTGCGGCGCAACTTGGCAACGCGGTTTGGGGAATTTTGGACGCCAGTTGGACGGAAAAGGGAAACGGCTCAGGAGTGGAGCCTCCTAAGCCGGTTGTAATCAACTGAAATTGGTTGCGGGGGTCAGATTTGAACTGACGACCTTCGGGTTATGAGCCCGACGAGCTACCAGGCTGCTCCACCCCGCACTTCTACTATAGCGGACGCCGAGCGGTCCGTCAAATTCGCTAACGCGAAAAAACAGTTTTTTGTCAGAATAGAATCTACCAGGAATTATACGGAGTGCCGTCGCTGCTGATCGCATCCGCTCCCGCATGCACATCGTCAATGCCGGTGCCGCTCTGCTCAGGGGTAAGCACCGTGTCGCTCGTGTGGAGAACCCAGTCGTTTTGCTGGGTGATAGGATCGACCGGAACCTGGCGCAAGTAGCCTCCTTGCACGAGATCCTCGAGCGTCTGAGGAGCCTGCTGCTTATCCAGGGTGTAGCTATCGATTGCTTCCCGCATCGTCATCAAGTCTTTTTTGAGTACCGCCTCGCGCGCATGTTGGATCGACCGTCCATACAGGCCTGCTGCCATGCCGATCAAAATGATAATGATGGAGATGACGATCATCAACTCGATCAAGGTAAAGCCTTGACCGCAGCGAGGAGAATTGGATTCCCGCCTGCGCGATACGTGGCGACCGCCCCGGGCTCGGAGAGTAAGATTCAGCACGTCATCACCAGTCCGTATACTTGGTTCCGTCCAAGGCCGTGGCTTGCGACTTGGAGTAAACATCAAAAACATTCTTTCCACCCCAGCTCTGCGAGTCCGGATCATCCTGGATTGACCGCATGCCCCAATCCGCCTGCCCCGTCATTGGGTCAACAGGAACGCGGCGGAGGAAGCGCACATTTTTTCCGCTCGCGCCGGCACCGCCCAAGGCAACTCCTTTCACCAAAGTGTCAAGGTCGGGGGGATAGCCCTCGCTACCCACTTCCGTGCGGAGCATGCCCCGGTCGGCGTAGTCCTTATAGCGGTCAATGGCATTGCGCATATCGCGCAAATCGTGCCGCAACTCCCTTTCGCGTTCGCGGACAATGGTGAACCTCGCGATCGGCAAGGCGGCGGAAGAAAGGATCAGCAAAATCGTGCACGCAATGATGAGTTCAAGTAGCGTCATGCCTGCCTGCCCGGCACGGCGGCTCTTGATGGAAAACTTACGCATCTTGCGCCCAAGCCCTCCTGGACTCATTGCACTCTCAGCACCGCTTCGCCCGTGACCAAAGGAATGGGTCTCTGCTGAGAATCCTTGGCGTTCACCTGCACGATAGAAAGATTGCTTGTTCCCGGTGCCAGCGCTTTAATCACCACGCCCAACAGCGTTCCGTTGCCATTGACTCCAGGCGTGTTGGGCTGGCGTGTGGCTGAAATGATGGCCTGGCCATGCTCCTTGTCTACACGCTGAACAATCGCGATTTCCTGTGTGCCTCCGGAGAGGAAGCCGCCGTGGCGGACTTCTTCGACGCTGATGACAGCGGGATTGTATTGCAGCAGCATGGGAACCGAGAAAAGATCGGTGACGTTCTCGACGACAATGCCAACGGTTGCTGTCTGCCCCGGACTGAGATTGAGCGCCGCGGGCTCAAAGTGCATTTTGGGTCCCGATGCTTGCGGCGGCGGCGCGGCCGGAGGCGTGGCATTGCCAGGCGCCGGCACCGGGTTCGTGGCCAGGGCCGGGGTGGCCGTAGGCGCCAGCGAGGCCGCACCGGGCCCCGGCGTTTGCGGAGCCGGATTCGAGGCAGGTGCTTTCACATCCAGCTCGCGCTTCACGGCCGGGAGCGTTTCCGTGCCCGAGTACAGGCCGCGCAAATTCGCTCGAGTCCATTCCGGCATGCGAACGATGCGGGGAACCAGCACGATCAAGTCCTCGTTGTCCTGGCGGTCTGTCGAGTTTTCCGCGAACAAGTAACGCATGACAGGAATCTTGGCGAGCCCGGGCCAGCCATTCAAGGTCTTGGTGTCAATATGATCGATCAAGCCCGCGAGGATACTGACCTCACCTTCCTTCAGCCGGATCTCGTGAGCGATCTTGCGCTGGCTGATGATGGGCTGCTGAATGCCGCCGATGGTGGCTTGTCCGGTCACCGACGACACTTCAATCTGAACCTTCAGACTCACGTCGCGATTCGGATGCACGTGCGGTGTTACTTCCACGTTGACGCCTACATCGATGTACTGGAATTGCGTATTGACAAGTGGATTGACGAAGCCCGCGCCGGCCGTTGAACCCACACCGACGCCGGCCTGGAAGCTTCCAGTTGCCACAGGGACTCGGTCGCCGATGTTGAGCTTGGCTTGTTGACCGTCGATCGCTCGGATCTCCGGGTTCTCAATGATTTTCGTGGTCGAATCCGTTAGCAGGAAGTTCGCGGTCGCGCTGGGAAGCGTGAGCACCACGTCATTCTGATTCAAGTGTGTCAGCTGGTTCAGCGTTACGGTGCCAGGGCTGGAGCAGCCCGTCGAAGACGACCCGGTGCCGGTGCTCGTGGAATTTGTGGTGCAGTTTGGATTGATAGCAATCGTCGCGCTCTGGCCCGGCAAAATGCCGAGATTCCTCATGTTATCGGTGCGCGCTTCGAGCACTTCCACTTGAATGATGACTTCAGGCTTGGCCTTGTCGATATCGCGGATGATCTTGTCAACCAGCGCAAGTTGGTCGGGAGTGGCGCGCACCACAATGGCGTTCTGCGAATTGATTTGCTGAATGCGCTTCAGGTCGAGCAATTGCCGGAGGCCGGTGGTGATTTCTGTGAGGTCCTGAGGAATCGCCACATTGCTCAGATAAAAAGTGCGCACGACCTGTTCTTCGTAGTCGCGGCGCTTCTGCGTCTGATCCGGAATCACCATAATAATGTTTTCCGTGATCGGCTTCCAAAAGGACTTGCTTTCGAGGCTCACGATATCGAGGGCCTGTTCGAGCGTCACGTTATTCAATTCCGTGCTGATGCGTCGGGCCTGCAGGTCGGGATCGTAGATGACGGTCAGGCCCGCGAGCTTCGCGATGGTGTCATACACGACCTTGACGTCATTGGACATCTTCAGGTTTATGGGAGCGCGGGAAAGAGGTCTCAGCTCCGGCGGCTGAGTCGCCAGCGCCGGCTGCCCGCTCTCCATTACCGGCTGCTGCTCCTCCTGTTGTTGCTGCGCGGCGCGGGCGCGCTCGGCGATCATATCCAACGTCTTTTTCAGTTCCTGATCCGCGACGATACTGGAGGGATCAAGGACCGAAGCACGTTGAAATTCCGAGACGGCTCCCTGCAAGTCGCCCTTGTCGCGGAGCTTCAGGCCCTGGTGAATGTGCAGCTGGCCGGCTTCAAAGCGCGACTGGTTCAGCTTAATCCGGTACAGCGCATTGTTGGGTTCAGCCTGAAGCGCTTTCAGGTAATAGTCGACGGCGGCGTCGTAATCGTGCACTTCCGCGGCTTTTTCGCCGGCGTGATAGTCCTGGTTGCCCTTCTTGGGGCAGCCGGCGGCGAAAACCGCGATCACAACCCAGACGAATACGTGACTCCAGCGGCGCATCAGGACTCCGGGTACCAGAACGATGTCAAACTCCGTCTTTCGTATCCCTTGAAGTCTAGCATCGGGCTTACCAAACCGGCAAGCCGTGGTCTGCCAATTCATCAACCCGCATCCCTTTCTGAACTTTGAGGTTCCAGGTGCCTGTGGCGTTTTATCGCGGATAGGTCGGGCACAGCCACCAACTGTGCGACAGCGATATGCCCTGGCAAGGAGGGTCGCGGTCCAAGCCCGTGTTTCGCTTCCATGTGTTTAGACGCGGCATCAGGTAAAATGGAAGATTGTGGCCAAGCCGAGCAAGAAGACCGAGAAGGGCAAGGTTTCGAAAGGACCGCGCGAGCAAATTGTCGCGCAGAACCGCTCTGCCTCCTTCCATTACCATATACTTGAGAAGCTGGAAGCGGGATTGGTGTTGCACGGCACGGAGGTAAAAGCCCTCCGCGAGGGCAAAGCGAATATCCGCGACGCTTTCGTGGACTTCAAGCCGAGTGGCGCCTATCTGGTGAACGCCCACATCGCGCAGTACATGCCGGGCGGGCCCTGGAACCATGAACCGCTCGGCGATCGCAAGCTTCTGCTTCACAAACGCGAGATTCACAAATTCTCGGGGCGTAGCGAATCGAAAGGTTTGACCGTAATTCCTTTGCGGATTTACTTCCGCGATGGCATTGCCAAAGTCGAAATCGCTCTGGCTCAGGGAAAGAAGGCGTGGGATCGCCGCCAGGACGAGCGCACCAAGGAAGCCCGCAGGGAAGCGGAACAAGCCATGTATCGCAACCGGAGGCGATAAATCACCCATGCAGATAACTCTTGATGCCAAGCCGTTTGACGCACTCGAGACGGAAGCGCTGGTTACCTACATCTTCGAAGACGGGGACACCTCTCAAGGCCGCATCGCCGAGCTCGACAAGCGGACGGGTGGCTTGCTCGGCAGGCTGATTAAGGGCGGGGAAGCAACAGGCAAGGCGCTCGAAACCACTCTGGTCCACACGCCTGCCGGGCTCAAGGCGGCACGTCTGCTCCTGATCGGAGCCGGGAAACGCGATCAATTCAGCACCGCGACGCTACGAAAGGTTGCGGGTGTCGCTTTGCGGTACCTCAAATCGCGCTCGGTGCACAACTTCGTGTTTGGCGTTCGCGAGGGTGACGCCAGCGAAGAGAAGGCCCAGGCCATTACAGAAGGCGCAATTGCTGCCGACTTTGAAACCGACAAGTACAAAACAGAGAAGAAAAATAATAAACATATCGAGAGTCTGACGATTGGGGGCTACAGCGAGGAAGAGAGAGCGACTGGCGAAAAGGGAATCACCCGCGGACGCATTATAGGCGATGCGCAGAACTTCGCGCGTGACCTGGTGAACGAGCCATCGAACAAACTGACGCCCCAGATCCTTGCGGAGAAAGCGCAGGCCATGGCCAAGGAAGCGGGCCTGCAAGTGGAAATTCTCGACGAGAAGAAGATCGCCGACTTGAAAATGGGCGCGCTGCTTAGCGTTGCGCGGGGGAGCGTGGAGCCGCCTCGCATGATCGTGATTACCTACGCTCCAGCGAATCCGAAACCCGGAGCGCCGGTGGTTGGGCTGGTGGGCAAAGCGGTGACCTTTGATACGGGCGGTATCTCAATCAAACCCGCCGACGGCATGGAAAAGATGAAGTACGACATGGCCGGCGGCGCCACGATGATCGCGATCATGCGCGCCCTTGCGGCTTTGAAACCGAATGTGAAGGTAATCTGCGTCGTGCCATCAACTGAGAACATGCCGGGTGGCAAAGCCCAGAAGCCCGGCGACATCCAAACCGCGATGTCCGGCAAAACGATCGAGGTGTTGAATACGGACGCCGAGGGACGGCTTATCCTCGCCGACGGTGTCCACTACGCCAAGCTGCTCGGAGCGACCCACCTGATCGACGCGGCGACGCTTACCGGCGCCATTGTTGTCGCACTCGCGAACGTCAACGTTGGTGTGTTTGGCTCCGATCAGGCGTGGACCGACAAGCTTTTGGCAAGCGCCAAGGCCTCGGGCGAGAAAATGTGGCAATTGCCGATGGACGACGAATACCGCGAGTTCATCAAGGGCTCGTTCGCGGACATTCAGAACATCGGCAGCGGCAAAGGCGGAGGTTCGATTACTGGCGCGTGGTTCATCCGCGAATTTGCAGGCGACACGCCCTGGATTCACCTTGACATCGCCGGAACCGCCTGGAACGACGAGGCGAAGTCCTGGCTCGCCAAGGGTCCGACCGGAGTAGCCCTCCGCACCCTAGTCCACCTGGTCATGTCGCTCTAGACGCCTTTCGCAGCGTCTGCGCTACATCTTGTCGGGGGTTTCAATTCCGAGCACTTGCAGGGCTTTGATGAGCTGGCGTTCCACAAGCTCGGTGAGGCCCAGTAGGAACGCGCGCTTCTGCTCGTCCGCTTCCGATAGGATGTGGTGCTTGTGGTAAAAATTGTTAAACGCTTGCGCAAGCTGAAACGCGTATTTTGTGACGAAGGCCGGCTCCTGCGCGCCGATAGCGGCATCCATGGCATAGTCGAGCGAACTGTTAAGCAGCAGCAACTCCCAGAACTCGGCGCCTTCCGGTCCTTCCAGAAGCTTTTTGAAGGACTCGCTGCTGACGCTGGCGTGCGAAGAGCTTGATTCCGCGCCTTTGCGGCGAATGCCTCGAATCCGCACTACGGCATACTGGCAATAGGGCCCGGTCTCGCCCTCCGCTTTCAATGCGTCGTCGAAATCGAAAGCGATGATCGTGTTGCGGGTGTACTTCAGGAGGAAGAAACGAAGCGCGCCGACAGCAAGAGCTTTTGCGGTTCTGGCGAGTTCGGCGGGCGCCATGTCCGATTGTTTCTGCCGCACCCGTGATTCGGCCGCCTGCAACATGCGCGTGATCAGGTCGTCCGCCTTGACGCCGAGGCCTTTTCTGCCGCTCACTTCTACGTATGGTTTCGCAGCCTCCTCGGGGGAAAGTTCATAGCCCATCTCGGCGGCGCAGCGTGGGGTCAGAGCCACGATCTGGTAATCGAAATGAATGGAGTTTTCCGCTGCTTTTGAATGGCCAAGAGCGCGAAGGCCTTCCTCCACGACATCCTGCAAATAGGCTTGGCGTGTGTCGATGACGTTGTATACCGCTTCAGCGTCGCCGAAATGGGGCGCGTTTGGTTCATCCGTGTCGCTTGTGGTGGACCAGACAACCGTCGAGTCCGGCGGATCGGGCCACTTGCGGTAATGGAAGTCCTTGCCGAGTAGTCCAAACTTCCATAGCTGATAAGCAATGTCCTTGCCAACGTATGTCACGGTGCCATTCGATCGCACGATAATCTTGGCTTGATCTTCTGGAGAGGATGTGGACCCTCGAGCGGAGGCGTCGTCAGCAAAGTCCCGTTCTTCCTGCACCTCCTTGGCGTCCTTCCCCCACGGCATGATCCAGCAGCCTGCATTCTTTCCGGTGGTCGCAAACTGAATGGCGCCACTGGCTTTAAGCTTTTCGAAGGCCGCTTCCCAAAAGCGTAGATGGAGAATCTCGCTTTCCCGGGCCAGCAATTCGTAGTAAATACCCAAACGAGACATCGTACGAAGGTGGTAGGTGACGACGGTGTCGGCAATAACCGCGGCCATTCGAGCCGTCTCACCTTTACCTTCCTCGATGGCTTTCAGTGTTTCGCCGCGCATCCTTGCCGCACGCGTTTTATCTTCTTCGAGGAACTGCGTGGCCTTGGCGTAAAGATCCCAACAGAGATAGTCGAAGTGCGGTTCCGCGGCCAGCTTGCGCACCTCGGCGAGCGATTTGTTTTCCATCTGCTGAAACGCGATGACCACATCGGCCACTTGCACGCCCGTATTGTCGATGTAGTTCTGCACGGCGACGTCGCGTCCTGTGTCCCGAAACAGGCGAACCATGGTGTCGCCAAGGACCGCGTTGCGCAGATGCCCGATGTGCGCGGCCTTATTGGGGTTGATGCTGGTGTGCTCAACAATGACTCTGCGCGGTACGTTCGCGACTAGTTCGGGCACGGCCCGCGGCGACCGCGTAAGCGCTTCCCAGAATGTCGAGCGGTCGAAATAGGCGTTCAGGTAACCGCCGCCGGCGATCTCCACCCGTGCAATCCCATCGATTCGCGGAAGGGATAGAACAATCTCCTGCGCGATCGCGCGCGGCGATTTTTTCAAGCGTTTGGCGAGCTCAAAGCACACGGGAGAGGCCGCTTCGCCAAGTTCTAGTTTCGGCGGTCTCTCGAGAACAACGGGGATATCGACGCCGTATTTCTCGCGAATATGAGCCGCCAGGGCCTCGCGTAAGCGCCGGATCAAAGTCAGGTACACTGTTCCTCAAGTCGTTCGGGGATTCACCGCGCGCGCGCGATCGCTCAGTATACCAGCGTGACGTACTCCGTTCCGTCAACGGAACGGCTTCTAAATGCAAAACATTTCTCGCGACTGCCACCGAAGAGTGTTGCCCGGCAATAGGCACTCTGGCAGGACACTTTACGCGAAGGCTCAGTCCGAGCCCTATGCCGGGGA
>DATFTB010000307.1:0-10856 GCA_035262325.1 Candidatus Acidiferrum sp. | reverse complement strand
ATCACGATCGAGTAGTAGACTCCGGTCGTCCCGAACTTGGCGCGGATCGCCAACACATAGGCAAGCGGGATCTCCAGCAGCCAGAAGCCGAAGAGATTCACGATCGTCGGCGTTACCGTATCTCCGGCCCCATTGAACGCTTGCAGCATCACCATCCCATAGGCATATCCAACGTTCCCGTAGCTCAGAATCCGCAGGCAGGCTACGGCGAGCGGCAGCACAACAGGGTCGTTCGTGAACAAGCGGATCACCGGTTCCGCGGCGATCACGAAAAACACCCCGACCGCGCCCAGAAACAGCACGTTGTACAAACCCGTCCGCCACACGGATTGCTCTGCGCGTTCCGGCTGATTCGCGCCCAGATTTTGCCCTACGAGCGTCGCCGCCGCGTTACTCAAGCCCCAACTCGGCAGCAGGACGAAGATGAGAATGCGAATCGCAATCGTGTAACCGGCAAGCGCTGCCGCGCCAAACACGCTGACAATCCGCACCAGTGCAATCCAGCTCACGTCCGCAATGGCGAATTGCAGAATCCCGGTCAGCGAGACTCGCAACAACCGCAGCAGCACACCGGCGTTCACGCGAACCTGGCTGACCAGAATGTGGATGCGTTCGGTCCCGCGCAGCAATCGGTAAAACTGGTACAGCACGCCGATGCTGCGTCCCGTCAAGGTCGCCAGCGCCGCACCCGTTACTCCCAGCCTTGGAAACGGCCCCCATCCGAAGATCAAGCAGGGATCGAGCAGCAGGTTGATAATGTTCGACACCCAGAGCAGCCGCATCGCCACCGCCGCATCTCCCGCGCCGCGAAAGATCGCGTTGTTCAGAAACAACATCACAATCGCCCCGCAGCCGCCGAGCGCAATCCGCGCGTAGCCTGACCCGAGCGCGACGATTTCCGGCGATGCTCCCATCACTCGGAGCAATCTCGGCGCGTAAAGATAGCTCGGGATCCCGAAGGCCAAAGACGTAGCCAGCCCGATGAAAATGGCCTGTACCCCGGCGGTTGCAGCGCCCTTCGGATCTTTCTCCCCAACCCGCCGCGCCACCATCGCCGTCGTCGACAATCCGAGCCCGAATCCGACTGCGAATACCAAGCTCAGCAGGGACTCTGTCAGCCCCACCGTTGCCACCGCGTTAGCCCCCAAACGCCCCACCCAAAACACGTCGACCACGGCGAACAGCGATTCGAGCGCCATTTCCAAAACCATCGGAATAGCCAGCAGCACAACGGCCCGGTTCAGGCTTCCCGTCGTGAAGTCCTGATGCGACCCGCGCAGCGCCTCGCGGATCGAGCCCCAAAAGCTCGTCGGAGGCGAAGCCAAAACAATTTCTGGCGAATTCATAAAGTCCTGCGTATTCCTGCGCGAGCCCGTTTGCGCACGCAAACGCTCGCGCTGCGAGTAAAACTAGAGGGAAACCCGGAAAGGATCGGTTCCGCGCTAGCGGATCAAAGGGCAGGGATGAATCGGGAAATGAACATGTTCTCTTCCCAATGCAAGCCGGATTCGGGACGGCCCGCACCAACAACGCTCTAGAGTTTAGCAAATGGTGCTACGGCGCGCCAGCAATTTTGGCCTGCCGGCAGCCGCCGGCCGCGGCACACGTGCTCGAACGAATCGGATTGCGGAGACGCTCCAAAAACCTTTGGCCCGCTACAGGGGAATGTTGGCGTGCTTTTTCTTCGGATTCATGTCGCGTTTGTTTTCGAGCGCGCGCAGGGAGGTTATAATGTGCCGCCGCGTCTCCGCCGGCTCGATCACCCCATCGAGGTAGCCGCGTTCGCAGGCCACGAACGGATTCGCAAACCGGCTGCGGAACTCGGCAATCTTTTCCTGCCGCAGTTTGGCGCGCTCTGCCTCCGGCGCGTTGCTCAATTCGCGCTTGTAAACGATATCGACCGCGCCTTCCGGGCCCATCACCGCGATTTCCGCCGTCGGCCAGGCAAAATTCGCGTCCGTGCGGATGTGTTTCGAAGCCATCACGCAATAAGCTCCGCCATACGCCTTTCGCGTGATCACGGTAATCTTCGGCACCGTTGCCTCGGCAAACGCGAACAGCAGCTTGGCTCCGTGTTTGATAATGCCGCCGTACTCCTGCTGCGTCCCCGGCAAAAATCCCGGCACGTCCTCAAACGTAATCAGGGGAATGTTGAAAGCATCGCAAAAACGCACGAATCGCGCGCCCTTCACCGAGGCGTTGATATCGAGCGTGCCAGCCAGAAATGCCGGCTGATTGGCGACAATGCCCACGGGCCTCCCGTCAAACCGCGCAAATGCCACCACAATATTCTTCGCGTAGTGCTCGTGTACCTCGAAAATATACCCGTCGTCCACGAGCGCGTGAATCACGTCCTTCATGTCATACGGCTTCAGCGGATCCTCCGGAACCATGTTGTTGAGCGCTTCTTCACGCCGGTCGGTCGGATCGCCCGTTGCCTTTCGCGGCGCATCGTCCAGGTTGTTCGAAGGCAGGAAGCTCAATAGCTCGCGGATCATCGCGCAGCAATCGGCGTCATCGTTCGCAACAAAGTGCGCCACGCCGCTCACGGAATTGTGGGTCATTGCTCCACCCAGCTCTTGCTTGGTCACTTCCTCGTGCGTGACCGTCTTGATCACATCCGGTCCGGTCACGAACATGTAGGAGGTTTCCTTGGTCATCAAAATAAAGTCGGTAATCGCGGGAGAGTACACCGCCCCCCCGGCGCACGGTCCCAGAACGGCACTGATCTGCGGAATCACGCCGCTGGCCAGCGTATTCCGCAGAAAAATATCCGCATATCCCGCGAGCGACGCCACGCCTTCCTGAATGCGCGCGCCGCCCGAATCATTCAGTCCGATCACGGGCGCACCATTCCGCATCGCCAGGTCCATGATCTTGCAGATTTTTTGCGCATTCGCTTCGGACAGCGAGCCACCAAACACCGTGAAGTCCTGCGCGAACACATACACGAGCCGTCCATCAATGCGCCCGAAACCGGTTACGAATCCGTCCCCCATCGGGCGGTTTTCCTGCGACCCGAAATCCACCGAGCGGTGCCGCACGAACTTGTCGAGTTCCTCGAACGTCCCTTCATCGAGCAGCAGGTCGATCCGTTCGCGCGCCGAGAGCTTGCCGGCCTTGTGTTCGCGCTCCCGTCGCTCGGGGCCGCCCCCGGCCTCCGCTTCCGCCGACATCTGGCGCAACTGTTCCATCCGGTCCGCCTTGCCCGTGTTTTCCCAGGTCACCTGATTCTTCTCAGCCAAGAGGGCCTCCGTTCGGTGGAGTCGGTTTCGGGGCAAAGATCAGCACGGCAAGATGAGTCGCGAGCCATACGGTGCCGAGCAGCAGAACCACTCCCAGCAGAAGTTCGGCAGCCATGGCTCCCGCGCGCGGCAGGGGCGACTGAATGGCCGTGACGTACAGCGTGGCACGCACGAGGATGACCATGGCGCTCAGGGTCATGGCCACAATCAGCAGCGTCGTCAGTATCGCGAGCAAGGCATGTTTCATAGGCGTGCCATTCGCTTGATCGGCTGCTGCCAAAGCATAACGCACTCCCGGGGACATCGGCACGCACCCGGAGGGCTAAAGCGCTTCCCTAACGGAAAGCCGGGTCTGCGCCACGGAGCGAGGCGCCCGGAACCAGCGCATCTTTTATCGCAACCCCGACCAGTCGTCCGCCACCAGGATCGAATCGCTCGGATTCGAAGGATCGTACTTGACGCTCGCCTGCTGCCCGGCCACCAGCCCTTCAAATCGCACCTGGCTTTCCAGGCCGGTTATGTCTTGCGCCGTGTGATAAGTCACGCCTGATATCGAGTAACTGTACGCAACCAGATGCCGCGGCCTTAGGTCCAACATCGGGCGGGCGCGAGCCTTGCGCAATCCTCTCTTCTGCTCCGTCTCCGTCGCCGGCTGTTCCACCAGTTCCACGACCTGACCTTCCGCGATTCGCCCGATATGATTCAGATGCAGCCGCCGCTTGCGCTCGGCTTCTTCAGGATCACTCGGCGGCCGCACAAACGCATAGACCAGCAAGGCAATCGCGGCAATGGCGCCTCCGCCCAAAACCAGAAATAACTTCCAATCGGCGAGCAATCCTCTCAACCCTTCCCCCGCGATCCAAAAATTAAGGAACAGCAGCTTAGAAACTCGCTTCCCACCCGCGGCCCGGCATCCCTCTTCCCTACGGCTTCCTATCTTACCGAAACCCTTCCCCGCCTGCGAAGTCAGGTCCGCGCCGCATGCACCGGATTGCGCAACACGCCAACACCCGCCACAGAGACCTCCACGGTCTCTCCTCCCGAGAGCGTTCCTACTCCCGCCGGCGTGCCCGTCGCGATCACGTCACCGGGCATCAAGGTCATCATCCGCGAAATCCAGCGCACCAGAAACTCGACGGGATACGCCATCAGCGAGGTATTTCCGGACTGCCGCCTTTGTCCGTTCACAAACGTCTCCACGAGGGCGTTGCGCGCGTCGACCTCCGTCTCGATGTGCGGTCCTATCGGACAAAACGTGTCAAAGCTTTTCGCGCGTGTGAATTGCACATCACTCTTTTGCAGGTCGCGCGCTGTCACGTCATTCAGGCAGGTATACCCGAGCACATACGCAAACGGGTTCTCCGACTCCCCTAGATTCGCGCATTTTCTCGCCATGATCACCGCCAGCTCGCCCTCGTACTCGATCCGGCTGGAGTATTTCGTCAACACAATTGCTTCCCCCGGGCCGACCACGGACGAGGGCGCTTTCAAAAACATCATCGGCTCTTTCGGCATTTCGTTGCCGAGTTCGGCCGCATGCGCCGCATAGTTACGCCCGATGCAAACAATCTTGCTCGGTTCCACCGGAGCCGCAAGCCGTACATCATCGGTCGGCCACGCCCGTCGTCCCCGGCTCCACTCCCCCCAAGGGGTGCCCGTGATTTCCTTGACTTGATTGTCTTCGAGCAGCCCATAGAGCGGCGCGGCATCGGGCGTTCGGCCCGAGCTCGCAGGATAGAACCGGCAGAATTTCATCCCTTGACGGCTCGCTTAGCGTTGGCTATGGGAAATGTCATTGGCGCGCACTTTCCAGATGATCGTACCAACCCAGGAAAGCGTCGCAAAGATAAAATAAGTCACGGCTCCCAGCATGAAAACGTGAAAACCGCTGTAGTTTTGGCCCAGCTCAACAAATTTGAGGCACAGCAGCAGATACGTGAGCGTCAAAAGACTCCAGCCCAGCATCCCCGAGGCCAGCAGGTTCAAGGGAGAACGGTAGAACCGCATCACCGGCACGCTTGCAAAAAAGACCAGGAGAGCCACCGCCGCGATGTTCCGCTCCCGTGCAAAGATCTCGAGCTGCGGTACCCGGTTTGCCACCAGGACCCAAAGCACAAAAATGGACGAGAGACACACACCCGCGTATATCCCCGCCCTCACGGGTGCACTCCTCAAAATGCCGAAGCCCTCGGATGTTCTGCCGGAAACTGGCATGGGCGCCGGACCCCCCCGAGCTTCTCCCGCTGCGTGTGAACCCCATTCTATCGGGAAAGTTGCGCGATCTCGACAGCCACGGTTTGACTCGGCCCGCTTTCGTTCCCGGCGCGATCAACGGCCCTCACCGTATACCAGTAACTCTGGCCGCCCTCTACGCTGGTGTCTCGGTAAGCCGGTGTCAACAAGAGCTCTCGTGTTAACAGCTGCCCGCTGGCCCCTTCACTTTCACTTCTATAGACGCGATAACCCGCCAGGTCGGTTTCGACATTTATTGCCCACGACAGGTCTACCACATACGAACCCGCACCTGAGCCCGGCAGCACCGCTGCCACCACGGATTGGGGCGCCGCCGGGGGAAAGATATCCTTTGGCGTCACGATTGCCGTCTTCGAATCGCCCGATTCCAGTAACTCCCCACCCGCCGGCACGGCGCTTCGCACCACGTACGCGTACGTCTTCCCGTAGTCGAACCCCCGGTCCTCGTATTCCGGCACGACCGTCGTGGCCAGCGGCAACAGCGGCAACTTCCATTTCGCCTCGCGCAGATCCTTTGTCGTCCCTCCGGCAGGCTCCGCCTCGAGCTCCCCTCGGTACACGTGATATTCCTTCACCCCTGAAATCGGCTCGCCGATGGAATTGCTGTTCGGGGCCGTCCATTTCAACTGAATGCCGTCTTCCGTCACTTTCAGGTCGACCTCCCCGATCGCTTCGGGCACCGGGTGAAGGTTTACCGTCACCGTATTCGACTCCGCCGATGCCTTTCTCTCGCTCACGCGCGTGCGGATCCGGTAAGCCACGCTCTCCACCGGGTTCATGCGCATCTCCTCCGCCGAGATCGGCACCGGAAACTGCGCCTTTCCCTCGTGCACGTAGCTGCTCAGGACCGTTCCCGGCACGGTGTCGACCACGCGAAAGGACTTCGCCTCCGGTGTTCCGTCCTCGGCCACAGAACCGCGCAGCACTTCGAGCGTCGGCATTTCCTCGAGCCGCTCGCCGAGCGTGCTCTTATTGGGCGGAGTGAAGGTCAGCAGAACGCTGTTGCCCACTTGCCGCGCCGACAAGTCGTTAACCGCAGCTGGAATCGGCGGCGAGGGAGGAACCGGCTCTCCGGGTGCTCCACAGCCCGCCACGCCCAGACACACGCAAGGAACCACTAGGAGAGCAGCAAGGAACAGAGATGAGTGCCTGGGCGCTTCGGACTCCGCCCCTGTTCTAATTCCCATTTTCCATTGTCTGCGGCTAGAGGATGTAACGGCTGAGATCCTGGTTCTTGACGATGTCGGCGAGTTGCTTGTTCACATAGCCCGCATCCACCTTCACCGTCTTTTTCTTCAGGTCCGGCGCCTCGAAGGAAAGCTCATCGAGCACCTTTTCGAGTATCGTGTGCAGCCGGCGCGCCCCGATATTCTCCGTCTGCTCGTTCACGCTGGTGGCGAACCGTGCAATCGTTTGCACGGCGTCTTCGGTGAATTGCAGCTTCACCCCTTCGGTGTCCAGCAGCGCAACATATTGCTTGATCAGCGCGTTCTTCGGTTCCGTCAGGATCCGTATGAAATCCTCTTCCTTGAGCGGCTGCATCTCCACGCGTATCGGCAGCCGTCCCTGCAATTCCGGAATCAGGTCCGACGGCTTGGTCACGTGGAACGCCCCAGCGGCAATGAACAATATGTGATCGGTGCGGATCATTCCATAGCGCGTGTTGACGGTCGTCCCTTCAATGATCGGCAATATGTCGCGCTGCACGCCTTCCCTCGAGACGTCCGGCCCGTGTCCGGCCTCGCGGCCCGCCACCTTGTCGATTTCATCGACAAAAATGATCCCCATCTGCTCGGCGCGTTCCACTGCGATTCTGGTTACCTGCTCCATGTCCAGAAGCTTGTTCTCTTCCTCCTGGATGAGGTATTCGAAGGCGTCCGCAACCGTCATCTTGCGCTTCTTCTTCTGCTGTCCGAAGAACCCGCTCAGCATGTCCTTCAGGTTGACGTCCATCTCCTCGATGCCCTGGTTGGAGATGATTTCGAATGAGGGCATGGCGCGTTCCCGCACTTCGAGGTCCACCATCCGCTGGTCCAGTTTCCCCTCGCGCAATTGCGTCCTTAGCTTCTCGCGCGTCCGCTGCGTCTGCTCGCGCTGCGCCGCCATTTCGCTCTCGGGCGTCCCCGGCGCAGGCGAGGGTGGCGGAGGCAACAGCAAATCCAAAATCCGCTCCTCGGCGGATTGTTCCGCCCGGTCTGCTACTTCGTCGAGTTTTTCTTCGCGCACCATATCGATGGACGTCTCGACCAGATCGCGCACCATCGATTCCACGTCCCGCCCAACGTATCCGACCTCCGTGTATTTGGAGGCCTCGACTTTGACGAACGGGCACCCCGCCAGGCGCGCCAGCCTCCGCGCGATTTCCGTTTTTCCAACGCCGGTCGGCCCGATCATGAGAATATTTTTCGGCAGCACATCCTCGGCGATCTCCGGCGGCAACTTCTGCCGGCGCACGCGGTTTCGCAAGGCGACAGCCACCGCGCGCTTCGCCGCCGCCTGCCCGACGATGTATTTGTCGAGCTCCGCCACGATTTCGCGCGGCGTCATGTCGTCCAGCGCCGGCAGCATGGCCTCGTCTTCCGGACGCCCGTCGTCGCCTGCCGGTACCAGGGTGATCTCTTTTTCCGATTTGGTTGCCATGTACGTTGATTCCTTATCCAGCCCCGGGGACGTCCGTCGTTCTCCGGGAGATTGCCGGCGCGCCCGTCATTCCGGGTGAAGCGGGGAAGCTCCCCGCTTACGCCTCATTCCAACCCGCTACAGCTCCTCCACCGTGAAATTCCCGTTCGTGTAGATGCAAATCTCGCTCGCAATCCGCATAGCTTCGAGAGCCAGTTCCTTGATTCCGAGCTTCGAGTGCTTTATCAATGCCCGCGCCGCCGCCAGCGCATAGGTTCCGCCGGAGCCGATCGCGCATATCCCGTCGTCCGGTTCAATCACGTCGCCGTTTCCAGACAGTACGAACGTGGCCTTTCCATCGGCCACAATCAGCAACGCTTCGAGATGCCGCAACGCCCGATCCTTCCGCCACTCCTTGGCCAACTCGACGCTGGCCTTTTGCAGATTGCCCGAGTGCTCCTGCAGTTTGCCCTCAAACCGTTCGAACAGGGAAATAGCGTCGGCGGTCGAACCCGCAAATCCTGCCACCACCTTGTCGTTATAGAGCCGCCGCGTTTTTCTCGCTGTGTGCTTCAACACGTGATCGCCCATGGTCACCTGGCCATCCGCGATCAGCACCACCTTGCTGTCCTTGCGCAAACACAGCACCGTTGTGCCGTGCCTCTGGGCTTCCCACGCCTCATGTCGCATCAGCTTAGTATACCCTGATGACCCACTCCGGTCATTTCACGCCCGGCAAGGCAGAAGGGAATTCACATCATTGCAGGCCGATTTCGCGGAACGACAGCACCTTGTAAGACAGAGGTCCGTTGATAAGAGGGCCGCGGATGCCCTGAACAATCGGGTTGCCCGGATTCCCGCTGATCCAGCAGCTGTTGTAGTTGATCCCGCGGCCGAAATTGCCACTCGAGCCCGTCTGGCTGTACGACGTTGCGCCGAGAGAGCTGAGGAGGTTGCCGGACGCGTCGCGCGTCTTTGCCATGAAAACCGCGCCATCAAAACCGTTCACGCCAGAGGCGGTGGATACGAACACGCCTTGTCCGATCACAAGCACGAGTCCCTCCCAGGTGGCGGCCGGGTCGTAGGTAAGCGTGCCGGTGACGAGCAGTAACCCGTAGCCGAAGCCGTGCCAGCCTGTCAAATCCAAATTGCCGTTGACCACCACGGTCATCGGTGTGTTCGGCGCCATGGCGGGCAAGTTGCTCGCGTGTGCGGGCCCGCTGCTAACTCCATCGATCACGACGTCCGCACTCTTTGTTATGTCTTGCGCAATGGAATCGAGCGAAGCGGGAGTCAGCCAACCAGGGGCAATTAGGGCATTCGCAGAACTCGGGTTCACATTCACAATCGTCGTGAGCCCTTTGGTGGTCGTCGGTGGCGGACCCGCGACGAGGGGATAGCCCTGGTAGTTGTTGGCGTAGCCGGGAGGAGGCCCGGACGCTCCTGCCGCGATTTGAGTGCCATCAGGGTTGTACGTATATCCGATGGAGTAGTGGAGATTGTTCGTGTTGCACTGGTCTTGGCCGTTGATGGTGAAAGTGGTCGTCTGCGGTCCTGTATAACTCACGCCGGTGCCGGCCAGCGTAAGCGCTGCGGGAAAACTCGCGTTGAGCGGTCCGAGGGAGTTCGACGAAACCTGCGCGGAAATGATCAGCGGGGCGACCACATACTGAAGAATTTTTTGGCTCCCGTTTGGAAGCACCGCGAGCGCCGTAATCTCCAGTGCCTCGACGGCTGTCGGCGTCGGCGGCGTCGCCGGCACTGGCGGCGAAGACAGCACCAAGCCGGGCGTGGGTTTATACATAGAATTGGCATTCGCAGGGTCATAGAACAGGACGGCTACGCTATCGATTGCCCCATCTCCATTGACATCCATATTCAGCGACTGCTCTGTCGCTGGGTTAATCCGTACCCACTTGTAGCTGGGTCCGGGCAGGCCGGCGGAAGCCACAGGCGACACCGAAGGAATCTGGTTCACAGAAGCTCCGCTCAAGCCCCACCCGGGAAACTCCTGGCCGTATTCCGTATCCGGATAGTTCGCTGGGTTTGCGCTTGTTGGGTCGACGCTCTCGCCGGGTCCAGGATTTATGATGTAAAGGACCTGCGTCAGTCCCCAGGTCGGAACGCCCGAAGTGCTCAGCAGGTTCGCATAAACCCCGCCTGCATTGAGGTAATCGGGATTCTTCCACAGTAATCTTCCGCGCGCCTCTTCGAGCCCTGCGAGCGCGCCGTAGTATGCGCCCGTTGAAGTCCGGTAGTTGCCGGCCAGTGCCGTGTCGGCTGAAGTCGATACCAGCAGGGCGATGCCCACCACACTGATCAGCAGCAGAGCAAAAATCGCGATCAGCAGCGCTGCACCTGCTTCGCGCGGCTTCCTTCTGACTTGGCGCTCTTCCTTCATCCGTCGCTTTCCTGACCTTCAATGCTCTTTTGTGGCGCTGGCGCGCATGCTCCGCGCGCGCTCTAGTTCGCCGGATTCGACCGGTGTCCTCTCCCGAACAGTTCCACGAGCTTCAAGTTCTGCGTCTCGAGATCCTGTTGCGGTGTCATCACAATCAACGTCACATCTACATCTCGAATGTTCTTGGGCGAATTATTGGTGCCGGCTTGCCAACAGGTCAGCGGCCCTCCCGGTGTATCGCAGGTGTACTGAAAAATCGGCTGCGCCACGCCCCCTGAAAACATAGTCGGGTATTCGGCGACGATTTGACTCATCAGGGTCCCGGGACTGTTCACGAC
>DATFTB010000306.1:0-11584 GCA_035262325.1 Candidatus Acidiferrum sp. | reverse complement strand
AGAGCGCGGCACGCGCCTAAGCGGAGGGCAGCGGCAGCGAGTCGCAATCGCGCGCGCCATTTTGAAGGATTCGCCGATTCTGATTCTCGACGAAGCGACCTCGGAGCTGGATTCAGAATCAGAAATGTATGTGCAGAAGGCCCTGAGCAATTTGATGCAGGGGCGCACCGTGTTTGTGATCGCGCACCGCTTGGGAACCGTTCGCAAAGCCGATAAAATTCTTGTGCTGGAGGACGGGCAGATACGGGAGAGCGGAACACACGCAGAGCTGCTGGCAAAGGGCGGGAGCTACGCGCGACTGCACGACTTGCAGTTTGCCGAGGAAGAAGTGCTGGCACCGGCCGAAGGGCCGAACCCAGATCCCGCGGGGCCGAGCGATAAGAGATGAGCGCAAAGAATTCAGTCGAAGCGCGAACCTCGACAGCGGATAGACCGGAATGCCGGTCGATGACGGGATACGCGATGGTTCGCGGGGAGTTCAACGGGTGGACCATCCGGGTGAGCGTAAAAAGTGTGAACCACCGCTTTTTGGACGTGAAACTGCGCATGCCAGATTCGCTCGAGCCGTACGAGCATCGGTTGCGGCAGGCGGTGCGCGAACGAATTCACCGCGGGCACATCGATATCCATGTGTACGCGGAACCGGGTGAAGCCGCGCCGGTGCACGTGAACCGGGAAGTGCTGAAGGCTTACGTAAGCGCGGCGGAAGAACTGCGGAAACAGACCGGGGGCAAAGCGGAGCTGGACCCGGTTTCGCTGCTGCGCTTGCCCGGCGTGATTACCGGACTGGCTTCGGCACTTCCAGACACGGAAGAGGAGCAGGAGGAATTCGGCAAGGAACTCGAACATTATCTGCACGAAGCGCTGGCGAAGATGGATGAAATGAGGCGGGCGGAAGGGAGCCACCTGACCGAGGAGCTGCGAGCGCGCGTGGCGCGAATCGAACAGCGGGCCGAACAGGTAAGGGCGCTCGTCGGAACGTTGCGGCCGGCGTTTACAAGAAGACTGGAAGCGCGGTTGAAGGAACTGCTGAATGGAACCACCGTGGAGGCCTCGCGACTGGCCCAGGAAGCGGCGTTGCTTGCCGAGCGCAGCGACATTAGCGAGGAATTGGACCGTCTGCGCAGCCATCTGCAGCAATTTTCAAAACTGCTGGATGGCGCGGGCGAGTTGGGAAAGAAACTGGATTTCCTGCTGCAGGAGATGCACCGCGAAGCCAACACGATGCTGTCGAAAACCCCGGGAGTTGAAAGCGAAGCGCTGGCGATCACGGGGCACGCACTGGAGATCAAGGCAGAGATTGAAAAATTGCGCGAGCAGGTTCAAAACATCGAATGAGCGGCGGAACTGCTGTCGACCCGTTGGTGCTGATTGTTTCCGGCCCTTCGGGGTCGGGAAAAAGCACTCTGGTACAAAAGGTTCTGGAGTTGCCGGGTACCATGCCTTCGATTTCGTACACAACCAGGCAGCGGCGGGGAACCGAGGCGAGTGGAAAATGCTATGATTTTGTTACTAAGACCGAGTTCGACGCCATGGTGGGGCGGGGTGAGTTTCTGGAATATGCACGCGTGTTCGGCACGCATTCCTACGGAACTCCGAAGAAATGGCTCGAGGAGTCAAAGCGCCGCGGACTGGACTTGGTGCTGGAGATTGACATCCAGGGCGCTAGGCAGGTGAAGCAAAAGTTGCCGGAATCGGTGGCAATCTTTATACTTCCACCCTCCCCCGGGGAGCTTGAAAGGCGGTTGAGAAGCCGCGGCCAGGATTCGGACGAAGAAATTGCGAGACGGCTCTCGAAAGCGCGCGAGGAAATCGCGGCGAGCGAGACGCTATACGATTTTTGCGTGGTGAACGACGACGTGGAACGTGCGGGCAAAGAGGCGCAGGCGATCGTCATCGCGTTGCGATGCTCGAGTGCGCGGCGCCGCGATCGCGTCAATCAATTACTGGCATCATTTGGAGGGTAAGACACTCATGACCGTGCAAACGAAAGCTCCGGAGAGCCAGTTTGCTTACGTGGTGTTGGCGGCGCGGCGAGCCCGCCAGATCATGGCCGGGGCGCCACCGCTGGTGGAAAACCTTCGGACGCTGAAGGCAACGAGGATCGCCTGCGAAGAGGTGAACCAGGGCCTAATCGAATACGACTTCACAGAGCCGGGAACAGCCGACGAGGAAAGGGAAGCCGGCAAACGGCGCAAGTAGAGCGCGGGGGATTTCATGCGCATCACCCTGGGCGTGACCGGCGGGATTGCAGCCTACAAATCGGCCGAACTGGTTCGCCGGCTTCAGGATGAAGGGCACACCATCCAGGTGGTAATGACGCGGGCCGCGCAGGAGTTCATTACCCCTCTCACCTTCGCCGCACTCAGTGGGCAGCGGGTGATTGTCGATCTTTTTTCAACCTCCGCGAGGGGCGAGAACAGTCTCGAGTCCGCAATCGACCATATCGCGGTGGCTCAGAGCACGGATCTGCTGCTCGTCGCGCCTGCCACGGCCGACATTCTTGCGAAGTTTGCGCGGGGAATCGCGGACGACTTTTTGAGCACGCTGTACCTGGCGTCGACGGCACCGGTAGTCGCGGCGCCGGCGATGAACGTCAACATGTGGCAGCACGAGGCGACGCAAGAGAACCTTGCGACCCTGCGCGCGCGGGGCGTGCGGATCGTGGAGCCGAACGAAGGCTACCTAGCGTGCGGAATGACCGGGCCGGGTCGGCTCGCAAGCCAGGTAGAGATCTTGAAGGCGGTGGAGGAGGTGTTGCGGGGACGGCAGGACCTGGACGGGGAGAGGGTTCTGGTGACCGCCGGACCGACGCGCGAAGACATTGACCCGGTCCGGTTTTTGAGCAACCGATCATCGGGAAAGATGGGGTATGCGGTGGCTCGAGCGGCAGCACGGCGCGGAGCGAAAGTCGTGCTGGTGACCGGGCCAACGGCACTTGAGACTCCGGGGGGTGTGGAACGCATCGACGTGCGCAGCGCCGAAGACATGCTACGCGCGGTCGAGGCGCGATTTCCCGAGTGCACCCTGGCGATTTTTGCGGCGGCGGTAGCGGATTACCGCGCCGTCGAACCCTCAGAGTCAAAAATCAAGCGTACGCAGGATGCGCTGACGCTGCGACTCGAGCCGAACCCGGACATCCTGGCGACGGTTGCCCGGGAAAAGGGTGAAAGGCTGGTGGTGGGATTTGCCGCGGAAACCGATAACGTGGCGGAGAATGCGCGGAAGAAGCTCGCGCAAAAGAATGCGGATGTGATGGTGGCGAACGACGTGACCGCGGAGGGGGCCGGGTTTGACGTGGACACGAATATGGTGACGCTGCTTTCGTCGGATGGACGCGATTTGCCGTTGCCACGCCTGACGAAGGCTGAGGTGGCCGAACGCATTCTCGACGAGGTCCTGCGACTCGGCGGCGTGCTGAGAAGCCGACCGGCGTCAAAGCGCGGCGGCGGTTGAGGGCGGGCTCGCTTCGCTTCGAAGGGAGGAGTCCCTCGAGGCTAGTGCCCGGTTTTCCTGGCTTTCGGAGTTGAGTTAGAGCTCTATTCTATGCGCGAACGCTTCTCTGAATCGCTGCAGCAGAAGATTGAAGAGCGGCTGCGGTATTACGAGGACCTCGGCATACGGTTGTTCTACCGCGACCGCGGCGCGAGTTTGAATTCGCCAGGTGCTGGCCCGCCTGAAGTTTCCAATCTTTCGACGCTCCGCGCCGCCCAGGAGATCGCTTTGCCCAAACCAAAGATCGCGGCGCCGAAAACGGCAGCTGTGCCACCGGTCGAGCGCGTCGAACCGGTGACGCTGCCTTCCGGTCCTTCGCTATTTGAAGCCGTCGACAAAGTTCGCGACGACACATTACTGAAGATTCGCGAAGATATCGGGGATTGTACGCGGTGCAAGCTGCACAAGGGCCGCCACAAGATCGTCTTCGGAGATGGCAGCGCCAAGGCACAACTTGTGTTCGTCGGCGAGGGGCCCGGCGCGGATGAAGACGCTCAGGGTCTGCCGTTTGTGGGCCGCGCCGGGAAATTACTGACCCAGATGATCGAGGCGATGGGGTTGCAGCGCAAGGACGTGTACATCTGCAACGTGGTGAAGTGCCGTCCCCCGGAAAACCGAGCGCCGGAGCCGGACGAAGTGGCGACGTGTTCGCCCTATCTGTTGCGCCAGATCGATGTGATCCGTCCAAAAGTAATCGTGTGTCTGGGGGCAGTGGCCGCGAAGACCTTGCTCGAGACGAACCGCGGCATCACGCAATTCCGCGGACAGTGGCTCGAATGGCGCGGGCACAAGCTGATGGCGACGTACCATCCGGCGTATCTGCTGCGAAACCCGAATGCCAAAGGCGAAGTGTGGAAAGACCTGCAGAAGGTGATGGCGGAACTGGGCCTCCAGCCGCCGAAGAAGAAGTCGTCGTAGTCAATCATGGGAATTCTGCTGGGGTTGGCGACGGCGCTGTGCTGGGGAAGCGCGGACCTGTTCGCGCGATTTGCCGCGCGAAAAATCGGAACAGTTCACACGATGTTGTATATGCAGTTGACCGGGTTCGCGCTGCTGACGCTGGCCATGCGGGCGCTGGGCGGCTGGGGGCACCTCGCCGACGGCTCGGGTTGGCGGCCGTGGGCTTGGGGGCTTCTTGCGGGCGTATTGAACACCTCGTCGACGCTGGCGCTGTATCGATCTTTTGAAATCGGAAAATTATCGGTGGTCGCGCCGCTTTCGGCGAGCTATCCGGCCCTCACGACGTTGCTTGCGGCGCTGACGGGGGAGAGGTTGACTCGGCTAAGGTTTGCAGGAATCGCGTTGATCATGGTGGGCGTAGTTGTAGTGGCGCGCGGCGAGCGGATCCCGGACGATGCCAACCTCGGAGAGAAGACACGCCCTGGGACGCGAATGTTAGGTGTGGGCTGGGCATTGTTTTCAGCCGCGGGATTTGGCGTGATGTTCTGGCTTCTGGGGACGCGCGTGGTGCCGCTGCTAGGCAGTGCGCCGTCAGTGTGGTTGATCCGCCTAGCGAGTGTCGTGATGACGACGGCGGTGGTGCTGATTTTGCGGCAGCCCTTTGCCTTACCGGGGGCGAGAGCAAATCGGTGGGTTGTGGGCGTGGGAATTCTGGATACGAGTGCATACCTCTTGAATAATTACGCCATGCAGCGCGAACAGGTGTCGGTTGTGAGCGTGCTGGCGTCGATGTACGGAGCCGTTACGGTGGCGTTGGCGGCGATTTTTCTGCGCGAGCATATCTCGAGGGCGCAGTGGATCGGGGTGGTGTCAATATTCGCTGGGATATTCTTGATCAGCCGCTAGGCGGCAGGTTGTGAACACGAAAGAACCGGCCTAGGCCGACGACCACAAGAGCACAATGAAGGAATGCTACTGCAACATCGCGCTGCCGGTGCCGTTGCGCACGACATTTACCTATTTCGTGCCGGAGCCGCTGAGAGAACGGGTGCAACCTGGAAGCCGTGTGCTCGTGCCGTTCCGAAAGAAATCGCTGGTGGGCGTCGCCGTTGAAATGACCGAAACGGTGCCGGACGGGGCGCAGATTCGAGACGTGAGCCGGGTTTTGGATCTGACGCCGGCGCTGCCCCCGAAGCTGCTCGAATTGGGGCAATGGATCGCGGGATATTATCTTGCGCCGATCGGTGAAGTGTTTCGCGCGATGTTGCCGCCACAGACGGAAATCTCATGGAAGCGCCAGATTGTGCTGACCGAAACGGGCAGGGCGTTGGCGGCCAAGCTACAAGGCAGGGGCGTGCTCACGGATTTAGAGGGCAACGAGGCCGAATTCCTCGAAAAGCTGCTCGAGAAGAAGCGCGGGCTGACCTTGACTCCGCGCAACAGACTCGGGATTCCACCGCTAGCGTTCGAGCGGCTCGAACTTCGCGGTTACATCGAAGTTCGCGAAACGGTCGAGGGCCGAAAGCGGAAGACCCAACAGGTGGCGGCGTGGAGAGTCAAGGACGCGTATACGCAAAAGCTGGGGGAAAAGGAGGAACGGATTCGAGCGCTGCTCGAAACGGAGCGAGGACCGCTGCCGGTCGCGCAGCTCCTGAAGCTGGCCCAAGTTTCGCGGGCGCTCATCGAGCGGATGTTGCGGGACGGCTTGCTCGAGAGCTGGGAAGAACCCGTTGATCCGGCGGAAGATCCATTTGAAACAGGCTATAGGCCATCGGCCCACGCGCTGAATCTAACGCAGGAGAGCGCGTTCAAAGCGATTCGCGGACGCTTTGAACTGGGCGGATTTGGCGTACAGCTGCTGCATGGTGTAACCGGCAGCGGAAAAACCGAAGTGTATTTGCGGAGTGTCCAGGAGACGCTGGCGCGGGGAAAGACAGCCATCGTCCTGGTGCCCGAGATTGCTTTGACGCTGTGGATCGGACGCCAGTGCCGGGCGTGGTTCGGGGCGCAGTTCGAAGGCGTCGCGGTGCTGCACTCGGCGCTGAGCGATGTGGAACGCGCGCGGGAATGGTGGCGCGTGCGGAACGGACAGGCACGCGTAGTGGTGGGGACGCGCTCTGCCGTTTTCGCACCGGTCGAGAACCTCGGACTGATCATCGTCGATGAAGAGCAGGAAAACAGTTACAAGCAAGAAGAAACGCCGCGGTATCACGGGCGCGATGTGGCCATCGTTCGAGCGAAACTCGAGAACGGGACGGCACTGCTGGGCTCGGCGACGCCATCGCTGGAGACCTACCACAACGCGATAAACGGCAAGTACGAATTGCTAACGATGGCAACACGGGTGGAGAACCGTTCATTGGCGGCGGTAGAGATTGTGGATATGCGGGAGGATTTCCAGCACACGCACCAGACCAGCCCGATTTCGAGTGCTTTGCACACAGGAATTGGGGAATGTTTATCCTTTCAGACGCAGGCGCTGGTGCTGATCAACCGCCGCGGCTATTCCTGGTCCATGTTGTGCCGCAGTTGCGGCGCCGCGGTCGAGTGCGTGAACTGCAGCATATCGATGACCTATCACAAGAGCCGCAACCGGCTGGAGTGTCATTATTGCGGGTCGCTTCAGGCTGTGCCGAAGGCTTGCCCGAAATGCCATTCGAAGTATGTCTATTTCTTTGGAGAAGGATCAGAGCATCTCGAGGAACGGCTGAGAAAGGAATTTACTGGGGCGAGAATTGCGCGTCTCGACAGAGACACGGCGCGAACGAAGCAGCAGTACCAGGAGACGCTGGGGGCGTTTCGAGGTGGCGCGCTCGACATTTTGGTTGGGACGCAGATGCTCGCGAAAGGCCACGACTTTCAGCGCGTCACGCTGGTGGGAGTGGTTTCGGCCGATTCATCGCTGAGCTTGCCGGATTTTCGCGCAGCCGAACGGACGTTTCAGTTACTGACGCAGGTTGCGGGCCGTGCAGGGCGTGGCGAATTGCCGGGACGAGTGCTGATTCAGTCGTACTATCCCGAGCACTACGCGATTCAGGATGCGGTGCGGCAGGATTATGTGTCGTTCTACGAACGGGAGCTGCATTTTCGGAGAATGATGGCGTACCCGCCCTTCACGTCACTGGCGAATGTGATTGTGAGGGATACGAACCTCGACAATGCGATCAAGTGGTCGCGTCGGCTGTCAGAATATTTTTCGCCGCATGATGGGAAAGCCGTACGGGTACTGGGACCGGCTTCGGCGCCGCTGGCGCGGCTCAAAAGGGAGCATCGGTATCAATTTTTGCTGAAATCGCCGAGGCGGTCCGTGCTGACGAAATTGCTGAACGGTGCGCTGGCGTTCTGCGAAGCGAATGAGATTCCCGGAAAGGCCCTGCTGGTCGATATGGATCCGGTGATGTTGTCGTGAGGGCATGGGGCGCGGCAGTGACAAAAGCGGCCCGCGGGCCACTCCGATGCGGCGCATTCGAGCGGGTCGTGGTGCGCACGGAAAATCGCCGCATCCCTCCGCCGAGCCGGCAAAGACGCCGGATCTCGGGTCGGGATGGACGGCCCGTCCGAGCTAGGAGAAGTCGCGCGGCTGGCGGCGGGACCAGAAGAAGTAGCCGGGGAGACCGAGCAGCATCAGACCAATGGCCACGAGAAGATACGTGAATTGACGAGGGTCCGCGACCGCGGCGTAGATCGCGTTACCGACAATGGCTGCCGCAGCCAAGACGAAGACAAGGGAAGTGAACGGATAGCCGGGAACGCGGTACGGAAGCTCCTTGGCCCGGTTGGTTTGACGGATGGGGAAGATCGCCGCAGCAGCAAGTCCATAGAAAATCCAACCAATGAAGATGGCGCCGTTCGTCAGCTTCGCGAATTCGCCGACCATGGCAAGCACCCCGGACCAGACACCCAAAGCCAAAACCGCTGCGGCCGGTGTGCCGTAGCGAGGATGGACCTCCGCAAGCTTCCTGAAAAAGAGATTGTCGTTGGACATAGCGAAAAAGACCCGAGGAGCGGTGAGCATGACGCTGTTCGCGGCACTGAAGGTGGAGACAAGAATGGCGCCCGCGACTAATTTGCCGGCCGAGCTGCCGAGCACAGCCCTGGCGGCCGTTGCGGCGATGGCCTCGCTTTCCATCGCAGCTTCGGGGCCGAGCGCCACAAGATAGGCAATCACGGCGAAAAGATAGAGCCCCGCGAGTATAAGGGAACCGTACAAAAACGCGCGCGGGAAACACTTCTGCGGCTCGATGACTTCGCCCGCGCTGTAGGTGCCGAACTGCCAGCCTTCGTAGGCCCATAGGACGGTGATCATGGCGAGCCCGAATGAGGAAAGGAGCGCGTACTCGGACAGCCGGCTGTCCATCGCGGGAGGAATCTCGCGGACATGTTTGCCCTGCCACAATCCGAGCACCAGCAAAACAATGCCGAGAACGAGAACGATACCGACTTTAACGAGCGTAGTGACGTTCTGCAGGTCGGAACTTTTCCGAGTTCCCCAGATGTTGACGGCCGTAACCACAGCAATCACGAGCAAAACGACGGCCGAAGACTGCTTGGCTGAAAGCGGGAGGATTTCCTGAAGATAGGTGGTGAAGGCATGAGCAAGAGCGGCGATCGTTGCACTTGCGATCACCAGGAAGAGGGACCATCCGTAGAGGAACGCGGGCAGACGACCGAAGCCATCGCGAATGTAGCAGTACAAGCCCCCCGCCTCGGGGTTTGCGGCAGCGAGTTCGGCGTAGGTTAGCGCGCCAAGCAGGGAAAGAATTCCCCCGACGAGCCATACCATGAGGGCGTAGCCGACGGAACCGGAAAGCTGGCGGAGGATTAGACCCGGTGTAAGAAAAATGCCGGAACCGATAACGGAACCGACAAAGAGAAGCAGCAGATCACGCTCGCGCAGGCTGCGGGCAAGCGTGTGCGAGGCGCATCGGTCGGTGGCGCGACTCTCCGAGGTGAGCGCCTGGTTCACTGCAAAGGGCTCGGCATGAAGCAGAGCAAGAACACGACGAGAGAGAGGAATGCGGCAAATCGGCGGTTGGGGTCGAGCGGAGTGGGGTCGTAGATCGGGGCCATGCGGAAAAAACGCAGTCCCAGAAGGAGCATGGCCCAAAGCAGCCAGCCTCTCCAGAGAAACGCGCCGAGCAGAACAAGCACGAGGGGCAAAAAAAGAGTAACCAGGCGATGGGCACGCGGGCTCACCGAACGTAGGATATGGCCGCCATCGAGTTGGCCAACGGGAAGAAGATTCAAAGCAGTCGCGAAGAGTCCGACCCATGCAGCACGGCCCACGGGATTCAGAAGCAGGTCGGAGGCGTGCGCATTTGGCTGCAACGCGGCGGTCATCAGTTTCAAGACGAGGGGCACGCCAAAAATGAGATCGGCATTGCCATTGCTGCCGAGTTCGGGGATGACTCTGGCGTGGAGCACGCCGTAGGCCAGGGCGGGCAGCGCCACCAAGAAGCCCACCAGCGGCCCGGAAGCGCCGACGTCAAAAAGGGCGCGCGGAGAGCGGATTGGAGAGCGGATCAGCAGGAATGCGCCGAACGTGCCGATGAGGGTGGGCGCGGGAATAAAAAAGGGATAGCTCGAATAGATGCGGTGATGACGGCAGGCAAAATAATGTCCCAATTCATGCGCCAGAAGAATTGTGAGGAGCGTGACGGCAAAGGGGACTCCGCTGAGGAGAAACGAAGGATGCTGATAGGCGAGGCGAAAGGTTTCAAAGAACGTATCGAAGGACGCGGCCCGGTTGTGAGCATAAGCGGAGGCAAAATGGGCGCCGGCGACGAGCGAAGTGAGAAGCGTGAGGAAGAAAAGTCCACTGGCGAGGACAAGCGATTTCACCGACGGATGGGGCCGAGCCGCTTCGTAGTAGCGGCCATGGCTTGGAAAATCGGGCCAAGGAGGGGGGCTCAGAAAAACGGGAGCGCGCTGTTCTGGTTCCGGAGGGTTCACAAAGTTTTATTTTGCCGCGGCCGCCGAGGTGTCTTCCAGTCCCTGAAGTTCTTTGCCGGGCTTGAAGCGAACGGCTTTTCCCGGAGGGATGCTGACCTCTTCGCCGGTGCGGGGATTGCGACCAATGCCAGTTTTTCTGGGCTTGACGCTGAAGACGCCGAACTTGCGAAGTTCGATGCGTTGCCCGCGGCCGAGGGCGCCCTTGAGCGACTCAAAGACGGTTTCGACGGCCTGCTCCGCTTTGGTGCGGCTGATGTTCGTCTTTGCGACCACTGCGTTTACGATGTCGAGCTTGATCACAACCGCCCTCCAAGAATCCGTGGCCCGATGCTAGAGGCTACGGCCCGGGTTGTCAAGGCAGGCAGCCTCAACTACACTTCTACTTTTTCAGACTACACCATTTTTGTTCCTTTGTGAGGAGGGAATGGATGTCCGTAAAGCCAGACAAGTGGATTCGCCGCATGGCGCTGGAGCACAAGATGATCGAGCCGTTTACCGACCGGCAGATGCGGGAAGGCGTCATAAGCTATGGCGTTTCTTCGTATGGATACGACATCCGGGTGGCGGACGAATTTCGGATTTTCACCAACGTGAACAGTACGATCGTGGATCCGAAGCATTTTGATCCACGGTCGCTCGTCGAATACAAGGGCGATGTATGCATCATCCCCCCCAACTCATTCGCGTTGGCGCGGTCAGTCGAATATTTCCGAATTCCGAGGAATGTGCTGACCGTGTGCCTGGGAAAATCCACGTATGCGCGCTGCGGAATCATCGTGAATGTGACGCCATTTGAGCCCGAGTGGGAGGGATTTGTTACTTTGGAGATCAGCAACACCACGCCGCTGCCCGCAAAGATCTATGCCAACGAAGGATTGTGCCAGGTACTGTTCTTTGAGAGCGACGAGGATTGCGAAGTCAGCTACAAGGATAAGAAGGGGAAGTACCAGGCACAGGGCGGAATTGTTTTGCCAAGGCTGTGAGCGCAAGGGACTCCGGATGAGCTGAGAGTCGCCCGTCGGCGTGCCCTACAGCGAATCCGGCCTCGTTCACATGGCTGAGATCAGCGGCGGAAGCCCCTACGGGGCTACGACCCTCGCGGGGCCAGAAGGCTCCCGCTACCCCTCCGCGAAGAAGCAAAAACGCTCCCGATTCTGCCAATGAGGGAACCGCTGAGCCATAGTCGGCCGGTTTGATCGAGAAAATGGCGCATCTGGGCGCTCATGTTTCCGAAGCG
>DATFTB010000305.1:0-56691 GCA_035262325.1 Candidatus Acidiferrum sp. | reverse complement strand
CAGGAGTCGCCGCACACACGTGACACAAATCCTGGGTCAGGATCAGGTCCGGCGCGAGTTCCTGTAGAATCTGGCGATCCACGGCGTAGATCGATTCACCGCGCTCGACATGTTCGCGCACCAGCCTGTCAATCTCAGCGGGTGTCGCATCGCTCGGGAGCCGCGAACGAACCACCGACCTTCTCCTCCTGGCCTCGGGAGGAAAATCGCACTCGTGGCTCACGCCCACGATTTCTTCCTCCAGGCCCAGAGCGAAAAGCGTCTCGGTCGCCGATGGCAAAAGAGAAACAATGCGCATCCTCGGACTCTAGCACAAAATCCAGGCACAGAGCGCAGCCAAGAGCCGAGCGATTGGCGGGTCGGTCCATGGCTTTAGCCATGCCGAACCTCGGACTTCTTACCCGTTCGGGCGTTAGGCCTTAAGCGCGGGGATATAAGCCCGTTTTCAGGCTCGTATTTCCCGCTTGGCAGGCGAGCCGGCAGGAATCCCCAGCCTTCAGAACTAAAGAGCGCTAATTGTAAAGAAAGTATTTCCGACGCGTTTGGTCGAAAGCGGCAAGATCGGGACCCCAACTGGCGATGATCTCCTGCGGTCGAGTGCCGGCCTCGAGTGCCTGGACCGTAGCTTCGTTCCCGAGCAATAGAAGAGTTTTTGTTGCGTCGAAGTTCTTGGGATAGTTTTTCTGCATCAGGGAGGCAATTTCCAAGCCAACCCGCATGGAACGCACAGCGGCGGCATCGGTAACCCGCACTGCTACGCCACCGCACCGCTGCCCGGCGTAGAGCCCACTGACCGGGATAAACGGCTGGTTCGCGAAATGCACCCCGGGGAGGTTGCGCGCGTTCAACTCCGCGGCTACGTCCTCGCCGCTCATCCACGGTGCACCAAACTCCTCGAAGGGCGTCTGCGTGCCCCGCCCCACGGACACGCCCGCGTTCTGCAGAATCTCAAGTCCGGGATAGAGAATGGCCGCTTTCAAGGTGCGCAGATTCGGCGATGGCGGAATCCAGCGCAGACCGGTGCTCGCGAAGAAGTAATTTCGGTGCCAGTTTTTCATCTGGATGACGTGCAGGTCGCAATTGATGCGATTTTCGGCATTAAAGAGCTCGGCAAGCTCGCCGATGGTTAACCCGTAGCGCACCGGCAACGGGAAATAGGCCACGAAGGCGGTCTTGTCCGGGTCCAGCATCGGGCCTTCGACGATTTCTCCGCCAATCGGGTTGGGGCGGTCCAGTACGTAGAACGCGATTCTGCGCTTGGCAGCCTCTTCCATGCAGTAGCCCATGGTTGTCGTGTAGGTGTAGAAGCGCACGCCTGCGTCCTGTACGTCAAAAACAAGCGCGTCGATCCCTCTCAGCATGTCGTCGGTTGGCCGCAGGTGATCTCCGTACAAGCTAAAGATTGGCAGCCCAGTCGATGGATCCTTCGACGAAGCGACCTGCTCGTCGGCATGGCCGGCGATTCCGTGTTCGGGACTGAATAGCGCCACCAACTGGACGCCCGAAGCCCGCGCCAGCAACTCAATGTTCGTGCGGCCCTGAAAATCCACTCCGGTGTGATTGGTAATGAGTCCCACGTGCTTACCGCGCAACGGCGCGAATTTTTCCGCCTCGAGCACGTCCAGGCCGGTCTGTACGCGGCCCACACTCCTCCGCGACTGCTTCGCGCCTTTCTGCCCCGGGGTGTTGCCCGCTGGTTTCGCCACCCAAGCCGGGGTACTGCCGAGAGACAAAGTCAACAAGCCCAGACAGAAACGGACTCCGGTTAATGGTTTCATAGTCCCAATGATATTCTGGAACGCGTCAATCGCACCTGGATTGTGGGCGTCGAGTGCGCGTGCTATATACAGTCAGGGCGGATGGCGCGGCTAGAGGAAGCTCAAAAAATGAACAGGCGCAACGCCGGACTCTTGCTTTTGACCCTGCTGTTTCTACCCTTTATGACCTTGAAAGCTCGAAGCCACAACCGCACGGCAAAACCCTCGAAGCCTTCATCCGCCAACCCCAGCGCGGTAGAAGCGCAGAGTCTCGGAAATCTTGCGCCCGAGCAGATCCGCTGGGTCGAATCGTCGCTAGAGAAAATGTCCCCGGAAGAAAAAGTCGGCCAGCTGCTTTTCACCACCTATCATGGGACCTTCACGGCCACAGACTCGGACGCCCACGCGCAGATGATGCACGACATCAACGATCTGCACGTCGGCGGATTCATCACCATCACCCACGGCTCTCCCCTCGGAATCATCAAGGGCCAGGCCTATCCGACGGCGGCGATTGCGAACGAACTGCAGACGAGGTCAAGGCTCCCCTTGCTGATCGGCGCCGACTTCGAACGCGGCACAGCCATGCGCCAGGATGAAGGCACTTCGTTTCCAACGGCGATGGCCCTGGCTGCCGCAGGCAATCCAAGAGACGCGTACACCATGGGCAAAATCACATCTCTCGAAGCGCGTGCCGTTGGTGTTCAGTGGATTTATGCGCCCGTCTGCGACGTGAACAACAATCCGGCCAATCCCATCATCAATACACGCTCCTTTGGCGAAGACCCTGCGCGCGTCGCCGAGTTCGCAAGCGAATTCATCCGTGGTGTGCAGGAAAACGGAGGATTGGCCACCGCAAAGCATTTTCCCGGGCACGGGGATACCGCTGCCGATTCGCACATCGATCTGCCGGTGATCAAAGCCAATCGCGAGCGCCTCGAAAATTTGGAGTTGGTGCCTTTTCGCGCCGCGATTTCGGCGGGCGTCGGCAGCATCATGACCGGTCATCTGAATGTGCCGGCGTTTGAGCCAGACATAAACACTCCGGCGACTCTCTCTCCGAATATCCTGACCGACTTGTTGCGAAATCAGCTCGGGTTTCAGGGGCTCGTCGTCACCGATGCGATGGACATGGGCGGAATTACGGTCCGCTACGCTCCGGGCGACGCCGCCGTTCGTGCGTTTCTGGCCGGAGCCGATGCCCTCCTTATGCCACCCGTTCCGGATGCGGCTTATCAAGCACTTCTGGACGCCGCAAAGTCCGGCCGTATTTCCGCGAAACGCCTGGACGCGTCCGTCCGCCGCATTCTCGAGGCCAAGGCGCGCTTGGGATTGCACAAGAACCGCCTGGTAGACCTGAACATGCTCAACAGTGCGTTCGGGAGCACTGCGTGGCAGATCGAAGCTCAGAATATCTCCGACCGTGGCGTTACGCTGCTGCGCGACAAACAACACCTGCTGCCGCTCGATGGCACAAAGCCGATGCGCGCCCTGCTGGTTTCTCTCTACGCGGACCCCGAACCATATCCCGGCGAGGACCTCGAGCCGCAGCTGCGCTCACGATTTGACTCGCTGATAGCGTTGCGCGCTGACACCAAATTTGTCCGGGCCGACACGCTCAAGCTGCCGCCGCCGGACGCTTACGATATTACGATCCTCGCGTTATTCGTCCGCGTAAGCGATCGCAAGGGCGATGTCGATGTGCCCGCGGACCAGATCCCGCTCATCGAGCAGATCTACAAATCCAGTAAGCCGGTCATCACCCTTGGCCTCGGAAGTCCTTATCTCATTGAGCGCTTCCCGCAGGCAGAGACGTGGCTCGCGGCCTTTGGCATCAGCGACGTCGCGCAAATCTCGATGGCCCGCGCTGTTTTCGGTGAAATTCCGGTGCGTGGCCATTTGCCGGTGGCGATTCCCGGAGTCGACCTGAAAGTGGGCTACGGCCGCGAACTCGCAGCAGATCCGATGAAGCTCGAGCCCATGGATGCCGGTGGTGAAGCGAAATTGCAGCCGGCGTTCACCGTGATCGAAAGTGCAGTTGCGGATAGAGCGTTTCCCGGGGCCACGATCGCCATCGGTTACCGAGGCAAGGTTTCCTACCACGCCTTCGGAAAGCTGAGCTACGTGGACGATGCACCGTCAACGAAAATCGATACCATGTACGATCTGGCATCTCTCACCAAGGTAGTCGTGACGACAACACTGGTTCAAAAGCTTGTCGAAGGCGACTTCCCTTCTCCGCTCAGTCTGGATGCGCCGATTGAACGTTATTTGCCCGAGTGGTCCACTGGACCTCAGCCCGAATGGCGCCACAAGGTGACCGTGCGCAACTTGATGACGCACACCTCAGGGCTGCCTCCTTTCAAAGAGTATTGGCGCACATCCACGGGGAAGGCCGACACGCTTCGAATGATTTTTGCCGAGCCGCTCGAATATGAGCCTGGCAGCAAGGTCGTGTACTCCGACCTTGGCATTATCCTCATGGCGGAAATCGTGCAGCGGCTGACCGGAAAGCCGCTCGATCGACTCGCGCGCGAATGTATCTTCGAACCGCTCGGCATGAGCAACTCGATGTATAACCCGCCGAAGAACCTGTGGCCGGAAATTGCACCGACCGAAATCGATAATCGACTGCGGCATCGCCTCGTTCAAGGAGAAGTACACGACGAAAACGCCTACGCGATCGGAGGAGTCTCCGGGCATGCCGGTGTGTTCAGCACGTCGCCGGATCTGGCAGCCTTCTGCCAGATGCTACTGAACGGCGGTGTTTACGCGCACCACCGGATCGTGAGGCGCGAAACAATCGCGGAATTTACGGCGCCGCAGGCCCTCGCCAAAAACACGCGCACTCTCGGCTGGGTGGTACCCTCGGAAGGCGGCTCGAGCGGCCACTATTTTTCGTCGCACAGCTACGGTCACACGGGATTTACCGGAAGCACCATCTGGATCGATCCCGACCGCCAGCTTTTTGTCGTGCTGCTGACCAATCGCGTCAATCCAACCCGCGAAAACATGAAAATCGCGCAAGTGCGGCCCGCCGTGCACGACGCCGTAATGAAAGCCCTCGGCCTCGCAAGCGGAGCCGCCCGCTGAGTCTTATTTGCTTTGTAGAGAACCAGCCGCCCGCACAGGCCGAGCACGCATTGTGAGGCGTTCCGGGTCCGTCAGCGGAAGAGCCCTTTCCGGAAGTCTTCCTCGGCCTCGCGGACCTGCTCTGCCCTACCCAGATCGCGCCAATAGTAGTCATCCGCCGGGAATCCCAGAATGTTTTCTCCGGCTCCCGCAAGGCGCAGATAAGTGCCGATGATCGAAAACGCGCCGTCCTCCTTCATCATCCTAAGGAAGCCCGGGGAAATGACATGAATTCCCGTGAAGGCTAACGCCCGCCATCCGGAAGACGGCTTCACCAACTCGGCTTCTCCGTCCGGGCCCGCTCGCCGGCCGCACAGCTGAAACTCATCGAAGAGCAAGTATCGCGAGGTTTCCCTTTCCTGCACGGCCAGGGTAGCCAGAGCCGCCCGGTCATGGTGGAACTTCACGAGGCGCGCAAAATCGACCATACTCACGATGTCGGCATTGTGCAGCAGAAACGGCTCCCGGCTCGCATCCGCCAGAAAAAACCACCCGGCCCGTTTCAGGCCTCCGCCCGTATCGAGCAGCAAGTCCTCACGCGAGATTTCAATGTGCATTCCAAAATTCTGATGGGCCTTCAAATACGCAACGACCATATCGGCGAAATGATGGACATTGATGATCACTTCCCGAATGCCAAAATCGCGCAAGCGCGATAAGGTGATCTCAAGCAGCGTGCGTCCGCCAATTTCGACCAGGGCTTTCGGGCGCTTATCGGTAAGAGGCCGCAGGCGGGTGCCAAGTCCAGCCGCCAGAACCATGGCCTTCATCGGCCCATTTTCTCCAGCTCCAGGTGCCGCACCACAACCTCAATCCCGTTCCTCCCGCGCAGGCGTTTCGCCAATTGTTCGGCCAGGAAGACCGAGCGGTGCTGGCCTCCCGTGCACCCGAACGACACCATCAGGTTTTTGAAGCCGCGCTGCTGGTAATTAGCCACGCTCGCTTCGACCAGCGAAAGAACGCCGGCGAGAAACTGGTGCACGCTCTCTTGCTGGTTCAGGTAGTCGATTACCGGGGCATCTTTGCCGGTGAGCGGCTTGAAACGCTCTTCGCGTCCAGGGTTCGGAAGGCTGCGGCCGTCGAAAATGAACCCCCCGCCATTCCCTGACTCATCCTTCGGAAGCTCGCGGTGAAACGAAAAACTGAAGACCCGCACAACCAGGTTCTGGGCCTCCGAGGCCAGGTTCAGCAGCTTCTCTGACGCCAGCATGCTTCGGAACGCATCCATCAGGGTCGGCAGCTCGATCGGGAGCTTTACGTTGTGCAACAGCCAGCGGAGGTTTTTCAGAGCGTAAGGAACGCTCTGCAGAAAATGAGCCTTCCGTTCATAAAAACCGCGAAACCCATAGGCGCCGAGCGCCTGCAGAATACGCACATAGACAAACGCGTAGTACTGCCGCATGAAGTCCTGGCGGTCGAGCGCAATGTAGCCGCCGAGCGCGTCAAGATAGTGATCAAGCAGTTGCTGGCGCAACGGGGGAGGAAGGTCGGCTTTGGCATCGTATAACAGCGAAGCAATGTCATACTGCAATGCGCCCTTGCGGCCCCCCTGGTAGTCCACGAAAAACGGCTCGCCATTCCGCAACATCACGTTGCGCGACTGAAAATCGCGATAGAGAAAATAATCGCTGGGCGCTTGGAGCAGAAAGTCCGTCAAGCAACTGAAGTCGTCTTCAAGGGCCTGTTCGTTGTGCGGCACCGCGGCAAGGCGAAGAAAGTAGTACTTGAAATAGTTCAAGTCCCAAGCGATCGACTGGCGGTCGAAGCTTGCGCGCGGATAACAGAAGCTATAGTTCAGATCGCGCCCGGCTTCAACCTGAAAACGGGGTAGCGCAGCGGCGGTTTTGCAATAGGCTGCGACCACATCGGGCGGGATGCTCTCCCCAACGCGGCTTTGTGAAAGAAAATCAAAGAGCGTAATATCTCCCAGGTCTTCCTCGAGATAGGCTCCCTGCCCCAGATCCTCCGCATAGATTTTAGGCACCGGCAGACCGTGCCGTCGAAAGTGCCTCGAGAACTCGAGGAACGCCCTATTTTCCTCGTGCACTCCGTAGAGAATCCCCACCGCGCTCCTACCACCGCTTCTGAGGCGGATAATCCTGCGCCCGGAACCGCCCAGCTCGCCCTGCAGTGGTTCGACGTTTTCCACGGGCAGGCGGAAATACTCTTCGAATTGACGCTTCAAGATGTCCATGAATTCGAGTCCGGCACCCCAGTCCTGGGCAACTGCGGAAGCTGCTTCCTTTCTACCACAGGTGGCTCGATCCGGAGAGACGGGGTTCGGGCCGGGTGCCGAACTCGGCGCTAGCGTATCGCCATCGCTCGAGGCGCCGCAGCCGCTCATTTCCTAACGGCTACGAGCCGTAGCTATAATTCAAACATGTCCACCGGCCGACGAAGCGCCAGGCAGATTGAGCGTCGCCTGACCGAACAAAGAAACAAAACCTCCAGGAACCTGGATCACATGACCTCCCTCGAGCTCGTTCGGCTGATGAATCGCGAGGACCACAAGGTTGCCGCCGCGGTCGGGCGTCAGCTTCCCTCGATTGCACGCGCTGTGGACGCGATCGAGAACCGCATGCGCAAGGGCGGCCGGTTGATCTATGTCGGGGCTGGATCGAGCGGTAGAATCGGCGTACTGGACGCATCGGAATGCCCGCCCACATTTGGCACGCCGCCGGGCCTCGTGCGTGCGCTGATCGCCGGCGGGGAAAAAGCCGTCACCCAACCGGTCGAAGGCGCCGAAGACCGCCGCGGACGGGCCGTCGAAGATTTAGAGAAGCTCGGCCTGAAGCCGAATGACTCGGTCGTAGGAATTGCGGCAAGCGGGACGACACCCTATGTACTGGCCGCAATCAGCTATGCAAAGAAGAAGCGTGCGCTCACGGTCGGCCTGACGGCTAACCGCAAGTCTCCGCTGGCGAAGGTGGCGAAGATCCCGATCACGCCGGATGTCGGCCCAGAGGTCTTGACAGGCTCAACCCGCTTGAAGGCCGGGACTTCGCAGAAAATGGTACTGAACATGCTCTCCACCGGTGTGATGGTGCGGCTAGGCCATGCCTATGAAAACCTGATGATCGACCTCGGCCAGACAAATGCGAAGCTTAAAGACCGGGCAAAGCGAATCCTGCAGGAAGCCAGCGGGAAGAGCTTGTCGGCGGCCGAACACGCACTGCGTCAAAGCAACCACGATCTTCGGGTCGCCCTCGTCATGTTGAAGCGAAGAGTTTCCCCTTCGGAAGCCCGGAGACTTTTGAACGAATCGGATGGAAGCCTGCGGTACGCGCTGAAGGAATAGCGAGGGCAGCTTCGGAAATCTCGCATGGACAAATTCAGGATTCGCGGCGGAAAGCCGCTCCACGGAAAGGTAGCCATCGGCGGCGCGAAAAACTCGGCCCTTCCCTTAATGGCCGCGGCACTGCTCACACCGGAACCGGTCACCCTGCATAACGTTCCGATGGTGCGTGACATTATCACCATGGCGAAGCTTCTCACTTTTATGTCCGCGAAGGTTACGACCCAGGAGATTCCCTCGAACCATTACACCATCGAGGCGGTTTCGCTGAACGACGCGGTTGCACCCTACGAACTCGTAAAAACCATGCGCGCATCCATCCTCACCCTGGGGCCCGCCGTCGCGCGCTCCGGCTACGCTCACGTCTCGCTCCCCGGCGGTTGCGCCATTGGCGCGCGTCCAGTGGACTTGCATCTGGCAGCACTTGAAAAAATGGGTGCTAATGTCACGACGGAACACGGTTACATATTCGCAAAAGTCCCTAAAGGCGGGCGTCTGAAAGGTGCACACATCATCTTCGAAAAGATCACGGTAACAGGTACCGAAAACATTCTCATGGCTGCTTCGCTAGCCGATGGCGTAACGATCCTGGAGAATTGCGCTCGCGAGCCCGAAGTCACCGATCTCATCCACCTGCTGCGCAAGATGGGCGCACACATCGAAGGCGAGGAAACTCCCGTTCTCAGGATTCGTGGCGTAAATGAACTTCATGGCGCGGCCCACGCGATCATTTCCGACCGCATCGAGGCAGGCACCTTCCTGATCGCTGGCGCCATCACGAATGGCGACCTGATGATCACGAATTGCAACCCCGCCCACCTCGCAGCGGCCACCGCTAAATTGAAGAAGGCCGGCGTGGCAGTGGAAATATGTGATGAAAAGACGATGCGCGTGCGGGGCTCCAAGAAACTTGTCGGCGCCGATATCACCACCGAGGAGTATCCGGGCTTCGCGACCGACATGCAGGCTCAGTACATGGCGCTCGCCACGCAGGCCGAGGGCACTTCGGTCATCACCGAGACTATCTTCGAAAATCGCTTCCTGCACGCCAGCGAAATGATGCGCATGGGCGCGAACATTTCGATCGATGGCCATCGCGCCTTCGTGCGTGGTCCCGCGAAGCTCTCAGGCACCATGGTCCAGGCTTCTGATCTTCGTGCCAGCGCGGGCCTCGTCCTCGCCGGACTTGTCGCGGAAGGCGAAACCGTTATCGACCGCGTCTACCACATCGACCGGGGCTACGAGCGTATCGTCGAGAAACTCCAGGCCGTCGGAGCGGACATCGAGCGCATTTCCGGCGCCGGATCCTAGGGCTGCCCGCGCCCGGCTGTCCGCCAATTGCTCAAGTCTTCCGGGGAATCTGTGCGACAGTTTGCAGCAAGCAGCCCGTCGTGTGATTGACATACAGCGCCGGGGCCAGGACACCGTAACCGATAGCCCAAAGCATGGCCGTGCCAGCATGACCCGCCAGGCGGCCAAAGCAAAACAGCGCACACTCAGCACGGCAAGGAATGCGAAACCAAAGGCTGCCAGCTGTCGCATACCGGGGGTCCGTCCCGCCTTACTCGAGTGCGTTTCTGCCCGGCAGATTTCTTCGAACTCTGTTACAATCCCGCAATTGCTTAGTTGGCGTGCGGACGGCGGGCTGACCGCCGGGGCGCATTTGCAGCAGTGGAGGACCGACTATGCGGAACCGCGAACTCTTGGAGAAAATTGACAGCGCTATCGCCGAGAAGAATCTCCTGAAGCATCCTTTCTATCAAGATTGGCAGTTGGGCAAGTTGAGCCGCGAGGCCCTGCAGCTTTACGCCGCGCAGTATTACAGGCACGTGGAAGCCTTCCCCAAGCACCTCCGCGTCCTGGCAGCGCGCACGGAAGGCCCGATTCGTGACATCATCCTGCAAAACCTCGAGGAGGAGGAAGATCCGTTCTCGCCGCACCCGAAACTTTGGCGCGATTTCGCTGCCACGCTCGGCGTCAATGAAGAGGACATCACGGCATGCCCGGCTCTCCCTGGAACCCAAGCCGTCGTCGAAACGTTCCGCGAAATTGTAGGCGACCGAACCGTCGCTGAAGCAATTGCGGCGCTCTACGCTTATGAGGCGCAGGTGCCGGAAATCGCTGTCACCAAAATTGACGGCTTGAAGAGGTTCTACGGGGTCAGTTCCCCGAAGGCTCTCGCCTACTTTGCGGTCCACGAAGAAACGGACCGGGCGCATCGTGCGGCGTGGCGCGGCTGGCTTGAAGAACATGTTGAGGGGGATGAAGCCGAAATCATGGCCACAACCCACGAGGCACTGGATGCCCTCTGGGGCGCCCTCGACGCCGTGTATTGTGCCCACGCGTGATTGAGCTGTTCTTTGTCTTCCGTTCGAAAGGCAATCTGGCAAGATGCGGCCGGCCGGACCGAGAGAATCGGGTCGCCGCCAACGCAAATCCTGCGCGGAGAAGCAGTTTGGTGTGCCATGAGCGAAACGCCACAAACCGCCAAGGGTCGAGGAACCTCCGTTCCCCGATGCTGTCGGTTCACAATGGGGCGCGCGCTGTCGAGTTCTACCAGGTGGCGTTTGGCGCGGGTATTATTCCGGCACGACGACTCGAAGGCCGGGGTGGTCGCTCGGCTGTCCCTGGGGAAATCCGACTTTTGGCTGGCGGACGAATCGCCCGAGCATTTCAATTTCAGCCCCGAGACTCTGGGTGGTGGAACTTCAAGAATGGTTGTGATCGTAGAAGATCCGGACGCGGTTAGCGAAAAAGCTGTCGCTGCGGGAGCCAAGGTTGTTTGGCCCGTCAGCAATCAATCCTACGGTTGGCGCCTGGGGCGAATCGGGGATCCCTTCGGGCATCATTGGGAAATCGGCAAGCCCTTGACCGACGATCAAGACCTCGGCTGGGCCGTCATTCGAGCCGGCCGGGCGCATTACTTCCCGCGAATCCGGCTTACAAACAGCTTCATAAACCGTTCCGCATCCGAAGCCAGGCAAACGCGCGCGTTGAGCGGCAACTGGTCGTAACCCTCAATCTCGTAATGATCTCCGTGCAGCACGTTTCTTTCATTCGACCCCCTGCGATTCGCAACCGTCTCCCCTCGCGTGAACTCGCCCCTGGTTTCCACATCGACATGCATATCCTTCAGCGTTACGAGGGTCGGATCCACGACGACCGCCACCGCCAATGGATCATACATGGCCGCGCCGCTCCATCCGTTTTTCTCGGACCGCTCGACATAAAACCGCGCAATCCGTGTGACCAAGTCGTTCTGCGGGCCAACCCCAGACTCAAGCTCCGCCAGATGTTTGCGCGTCATCAGTGTCCGCTCGCCCACATCCGACCCAACCATCGTCACGACCCAGCCGGCGCTGAAGACGATTCGCGCCGCCTCCGGATCGCCAAAAATATTCGCTTCGGCGACTCCATTCACATTTCCGCCGCTGATCGATCCGCCCATGATGACGATGTCGCGCACTAATTTCGTGATCGAAGGATCTTTCGAAACCGCCAAGGCTATGTTTGTCAGCGGCCCTACCGGGATAAGCGTGATCTCGTGCGGGTATTGATGCACCAGCTCGATGATGAGATCGGGGCCGAATCGCGCATCGGCTTTGCACTTCGATGCCGGCAGCTCGATATCCGCGAGCCCGTTCTTGCCGTGCCAATATTGCGCCGTATAGAGCTTCTGCATCAACGGGCGCTTCGCGCCGCCGGCCACCGGAATATCGCAGCGACCCGCGAGGCTCACAAGTTTCAGCGCGTTTTCGAGCCCTTGTTCCCCGTTGACGTTCCCTGGCACGACGGTAAGCGCTTCTACCTTAAGCTCCGGAGAGTTGAGGGCCAAGAGAATCGCCATTGCGTCGTCGGTGCCCGGATCCGTGTCAATAATCACGCGCCGCTTCTCGGCCTGACCATAGCTCGTCGAAGTCACGAGCACCGTCAGCACAAATGTCACTAAACTCAGTCGCGTCATAAAGAAATCCTCTCCGCACCCACTGATAACATCTTTTCCGTTCTAAAATGTGGCGACAAAAAACAGAAAAGGCCCCCGAAGTCGAGGGCCGTTTCCATCGGATTATCGGTAGCTCAGTGTCCGTCTGTGGTTGCCGCCGGCGCCGGCGCCCCGCCGCCCGACGCTTGACCCTGCTTTTGCGCCTGCTTCTCGCGGGCTTCCTTGATCAGCGCCTTGCGTGACAGCCGGATTTTGTTCCCCTCGATAGCCAGGACCTTCACGAGCACCTGGTCCCCGAGTTTCAACTCGTCGCGGACGTCCCGAATCCGGTGCTCGGAAATCTCGCTGATGTGCAGCAAGCCGTCGGTTCCGGGGAACAGCTCGACGAAGGCGCCGAACTCCGCAAGCCGCACCACTCTGCCGAGATAGGTTTTCCCGACTTCGGCACTCGCAGTGACCTCTCGCACCATCTGCAGGGCCTGGTCACCCCCCGCACCGCTGGTTGAGAAGATGTGCACCGTGCCATCTTCCATCACATCAATTTTGACACCAGTTTGCTCGATGATCGACTTGATCTTCTTGCCGCCCGGGCCGATAAGGTCACGAATCTTGTCGGTTGGGATGTTTAGCTTGTACAGGCGCGGCGCATAAATCGAGATGGTCTCGCGGTGCGTGTTCAACGTCTTTTCCATGGTGTCGAGAATTTCGATGCGCGCCTTCTTGGCTTGAGCCAGAGCCTCGCGCATCATGGAAATACTGATGCTCGTCACCTTGATGTCCATCTGCAAAGCGGTAATGCCTTCGCGAGTGCCCGCCACCTTGAAATCCATATCGCCGTAATGGTCCTCAGCTCCCGCGATATCCGTCAGAATGGAGTAGTTCCCATCGCCGACCACCAAGCCCATCGCGATGCCCGCGCAAGGCGCTTTCATCGGCACACCGGCGTCCATCAGGGCGAGTGAGCCGCCGCACACGGTCGCCATCGAAGAAGAACCGTTTGATTCCAAGATGTCGCTGACCACGCGCATGGCGTAGGGAAATTCCACTTCTGGCGGAAGCAGGTTTGCCAGCGCCCTTTCTGCCAGCGCCCCGTGACCGATTTCCCGGCGTCCGGCGCCGCGCAAGGGCTTTACTTCGCCGACGCTAAACGGCGGGAAGTTGTAGTGCAGCATGAAGCGCTTAAAGGTGTCTTGCTCAAAGAGCAAATCCAGCCGCTGCATGTCCTCCTTGGTGCCGAGCGTCAGCGTAGCGAGCGCCTGCGTTTCGCCGCGAGTGAACAAAGCTGACCCATGCACGCGTGGCAACAATCCCACTTCACAGGTGATCTTGCGAATCTCGTCGAAGGCCCTTCCGTCCGGGCGGCGCTTGGCCTTCAGAACTTCCGCACGGAAAAAGTCTTCGCGCAAACGTTCGAAAGCGCGCTTGGTCAGCGCCAGCTTCTCTTCTTCCTCTTCGGGGATGTCCTTTACAATCTCATCCTCGAGCGACTCCACAAGATGGTAGCTCTCCTTCTTGGGGTATTTCTGCGTGTTCAGCGCGTCGAGCAGCTTTGCGCCAAAGTTCTTCTTCAGGTCGTCGTAAATCTTCTGGTCGAAGGGCAGCGGCTCGACAACAACTTTGGTCGGCTTGAGCTGGTTGTGAAGCTCCTTGATCCCTCCAACAATCTTGCGGATTTGCTCGTGCCCGAAATCCAGCGCTTCGGCAACTTTTTCTTCCGACACTTCGAACGCGCCAGCTTCCACCATCACGATGCCCTTCTCGGTGCCGGCAACAACGATGTTCAGCTTGCTGGTCTTCTGCTCGGCAACCGTCGGGTTGGCCACCAGCTGCCCGTCGAGCAGACCCACGCGAACGGCCGCAATCGGGTCGCTGAATGGCAGATCGGAACAATAGGCGGCTGCAGAGGCTGCGGTCACCGCAATCACATCAGGGTCATTGGCGCTGTCCGCCGACAAAACCATGGCAATAATCTGGGTCTCATTCCTCCAGCTATCGGGAAACAGCGGCCTCATCGGGCGATCGATCAGCCGCGATACAAGAATTTCCTTTTCCGTAGGCCTTCCCTCCCTCTTGAAAAAACCTCCCGGAATCTTTCCGGCCGAATAGGTGTTTTCCCGGTAGTCCACGGTCAGGGGGAGAAAGTCGCGGTCGTTCGGCTTTAAGGCCATGCAGGCGGTGACGAGCACGACGGTATCCCCGTAGCGGGCCGTCACCGCACCGTTCGCTTGCTTGGCAATTTTTCCGGTTTCAAGAACCAGGATACGTCCACCGACCTCGATCGATACTTGATGAGGCGCAGAATTGTTATCAGACATTAGATTCTTCCTTTGACCCCTCCCCGGAGGGGTCAGGCACGCAGGTTGACACTGCTAAGCTAAAGAAAAAAGGAGGGCTTACCGCGGATGGGAACAGCTCCGCTGGCCGTTACACCAAAGCAAACGCCGATCGTCCTGCCCCCGCAGGGCTAGCACTTTCACGTCAGCGCTGAAACCGCTGGCGTGCACACTCCCTTGACCCTTTGTGCGTTCGTGAATTCGCAAGTCGTGCCGCTGTGGGATGCGCGAACCCTTACTTGCGCAGGCTAAGGCGTTCCACAATCTGGTGATACCGATCCGGGTCTCGCCGGTTGAGGTAGTCCAGCAGGCGCCGCCGCTTGTTCACCATCATGATCAGCCCCCGGCGCGATGCATGGTCTTTGACGTGCGACTTGAGATGCGTCGTCAGATAGTTGATTCGTTCGCTCAGAAGTGCGATCTGCACCTCGGGCGATCCCGTATCTTTCACATGCGTGCGGAATTGTTCGATCAACAAGCCTTTGGCGTCGCTCAAGTGCCCCCCACCGTCGTCCCTTAAAGTTTCCTCTTTTCTTCGACCTTTCTAAGCTAACACAGTTCAATTCCAGGTGTAAAGCACCGTAAGACTCACTGGTCGCGGGAATTGACCCCATATGGGCAACGAGGTACCTTGGCAAAGCCATTCCTTAGGAAAGAACGCGGGGAGGCAACCTGTCATGGATCCTGTTGAGGTCCTCAAAAATGTGCGAACGGTTCTGGTCATCGACTGGCCGAGCAAGGATGTCCCCGAAGAACTGGCGCTCGCGGGGTTTCACGTCTATGTCCAGGGAGGCCCCGGGCCAACGGACTATTCCGTATATGAATTGAGCGACGGAAGGGTCGTTGCGCGCCACATTGGACGTCCGCCAGAGCGTGCCGAGTTGGTCTACTCCTACCGTCCCTTGAGCGAACTGCCGCAAATCGTCGCCAGGGCCAAGGCATTTCAGGCCGAGACGATCTGGACGCAGTCTGGCTTGCGTGCCGCCGGGACTAACGATCCAAAGGGTTGCTGGGTCCCGGAACAGGAGCTCGAATTGACCCGTCAACTTGTCGAATCTGCGGGCTTGCGCTACCTCAGCGAACCATATATCGGGGATGCCGTACGCAAAGTCGCCGCACGGCGTTAGCTGATCCGAGCGTCTGCTCCTTGCAACGCAGCCTCAAATTCGGTTCAATGCTAGCGGTAGACCTCAGCACTACCGTCTCGACCTCATGTGCACCTCAACGGCAGTCCTAGGAGAGAAAAATGCGCAAAGCCATAGCAACAATTTCGTTCCTTTGTCTCGGGCTGGCTCTGTTTGCGGTGGCCTGTCACGCCCAGCAGGATAAGTCCAAGCGTCCCAGTCCTCCGGCGCAAGCCACGCTCGATCTCGGCGGAGGCAAGTCCGTGACCGTAGACTACTCAAGCCCGCGAGCCAAGGGACGCAAAATCTACGGCGACGTCGTCCCCCTCGGCAAGGTGTGGCGCACGGGGGCGAATGAGGCCACAACTTTTGTGACCAGCGCTGATATCACTGTCGGAGGCGCAGCCGTCCCTGCCGGCAGCTATACGATTTTTACGATTCCCGATAAGGACAAGTGGACGCTCATTATCAGCAAAAAGACCGGTGAATGGGGCACGGATTACTCTGGCCCCTCGAATGATCTGGCACGCGTGGACATGAAAGTTTCCAGCCTGCCTGCGCCGGTCGAGAACTTCACCATCTCCTTCGAAAAGTCTGCCACCGGCGGCACGATGAACATCGACTGGGAGAGCACGCGCGCTTCCGTCGCCATCGGCAAGAAATAGCAGTTCTGCGATGGTTCTCAGGTCCGTCGCTCGAACCGACCGGTTCCGCGGTCCACCAGGGCAACGGCAGCCACCACGAGACTCGCCGCCAACGCTACTTTCGCCGTCAGGGCCTCCCCGCCGTAGGCCCAGCCAAGCAGCACGGCCACCACCGGGTTTATGTAAGTGTGCGTTGACACCAGCGTCGGCGAGTAGTGTTCCATCAGCCAGTTGTAAGCCGTGAAAGCGATTACAGAACCAAACAGAATCAGATACCCCAGCGCCAGCGCCGATTTCAGCGAGACTTGAGACAATTGAAATTCCTTTGCCTCTCCCACCACCGTCGCTGTCAAGAGCAGCATGACCGCTCCGGACAGCAGCGAGAGCGCAGACAGCAGCAGCGGACTGCCGGACAGATGCGAGCGGCGGGAATAGACGATCCCGAGCGACCAGGAAAACGCGCTCACGAGAATGGTCACGCATCCCAATGTCAGGCCAGGAACCGGTTCGAGCCCAGTTCCGCGAAGGAGCATTCCGACGCCGCCCAGGCCGAGCAGGATCCCGGCAAGCAGCGTGCCATTCAACCGCCACGTGCGCGCGGCCGCTGACGAAAGCAAAAACACCATGATCGGCTCGATGGCAATCAACAGCGAAGCCAGGCCGCTCGGCACAACCCTTTCCGCCCAGTGCAGCAAGCCATGACCTACGAGGAAGAAGAAAAACCCGATTACCACGCTCGCGCGAATCTGCCGCCAGGTCGGGCGCAACCCTTTCGCTAGCGCCCAGGCCAGCAGAATCGTTCCTGCCGTCAGGTGTCGAATGCCCGCCGTGTAGAGTGGCGGGATCGTCTCCACCGCATAGCGAATGGCGAGATACGTAGATCCCCAAATGAGGTAGATGGACAAAAAGCTGAGGATCACGAACAGACGGTTTGCGGGGACCTTCGCGGTTGCTGCGGTAAACGCTTCGGTTGCAGCCGTCGTTGCCATGGGTAACTCTAATCCGGCGGGCGGCCGTCTTGTAGCGCCAAAATGGTGGCTAATAGTCTGGGTGGCAGTCCTTACTGCGCCGTTTTTCGAAAGACGACGCAATAGCTGTCATCAGGCCAGTCGTTGATCGTCTGGTCCACGGCAAAGCCAGCGTGCGTCAACTCGGCCACAAGGATTTTTTGCGGGATTCCGTGACCGCCCCGGTTTGCGGGAACGCCTTTGACCGGGTCACTCTCCGTCAGCCCCTTCCTCGGCGGGAATTCGATCACCGCCAGCACGCCGCCCGGTTTCAGTGAGCGCAAAAGACTCGCGTCCATTTCGTCCGGCGCGGTGAAGTGATGGTAAACGCGCCTCAGAATAATCCCATCGCAGCAATTGTCGGGAAGATTGGTCTGCTTTTCGGCCGCCTGAACCACCACCACATTCAGGACCTTATTCTTTGCTTCGCGGCGCTTGACCTCCTCTTCGAGGGCTTTGCGCTTCTTCTCATCCAACTCCGTCAAATAGACCTTCCCTGTTTCGCCAACCACTCTCGCCGCACCAAATCCGAATTCGCCTTCACCGGCTCCCACGTCTGCGACCACCTGCCCGGCCTTCCAACCCATCACCTTCCCGAGCCGCGCGATCTCCTCGTCTTTCTGCGCGCGAGCAGCCAGGAAAGTAACGCAGGCTACGAAGGAAAGGCATACGGAAATGAATCGGGTGCGCCTCATACCAACGGTCTGTTTCGACGGCACTGCCTGGGCGGCCGGCCTACCGCGGGCAGGGGTAGCGCGGCCTTCCGCACCTTACGCGGCGCGGCGGAAGGCTCTTGACTATTGCCGTTTGCATCGCACGAGCGATAGAAATTCATCCCTTGTCTGCTTGTTGTGCCTGAACGAACCGAGCATCGCGCTGGTCACCGCCTGGCCGTGCTGCTTCTCTACCCCGCGCATCTGCATGCAGAGGTGACGCGCCTCGATAATGACGCCCACGCCTTCAGGGCTGATTTTTTCCTCGATGGCCTGCGCGATCTGGCTCGTCATGCGCTCCTGAATCTGCAGCCGACGGGCGAACATGTTCACCAGTCGCGCAATTTTGCTGAGGCCCAGCACCTTTTTGCTCGGCAGGTAGGCTACGTGAGCCTTGCCGAAAAATGGTAACAGGTGGTGTTCGCACAAGCTGAAAAACTCGATATCCTTGACCACGACCATCTCGTCGTAGTGCACGCTGAAGGTCGCCCCGTTCAGCACATTTTCGACGTTCTGGTTGTAGCCGCTCGTCAGAAACTTCAGCGCCTTCTCAAATCGCTCCGGAGTCTTTCGCAAACCCTCGCGGTTCGGGTCTTCGCCGACAAGCGCAATCATCCTGCGCACCAGGCCCGCGATGCTCTCTTTCGGAACCTCCAGATTGGTGTCATGCAGTAGTATTTCCGTTGGCTTCATCACTGGTTTTCCCCCATTTACCGGACCGCCCGGCGGTCCGAGACTCCTTTCCCCGTGTATTCAAACGCGTTATTCGAAGTCTCTTCGACACGCACGCGCTCGAGCTTGGCCTTTGGAAAGGCGTTCAGGCGCCGGAAAATCTCCATACAAACGTTTTCCGTGGTCGGCACTTGCTCGCGAAATTCCGCTACATCCTCATTGAACGACCTGTGGTCAAACACTTCGATCACTTCCCGGTTCACAAACGCATCTAGATCGGCCAGATTCGCAATCATGCCGGTCGCAGAATCCACCGGACCCGACACGCGTACCTCCACGACATAATTGTGCCCGTGGCCGTAGGGGTTGTTACACTTCCCGTAGACGCGGAAATTCTCGTCCTCGCTCAGCCTTTCGCTATGCAGCCGATGGGAGGCCGCGAACCGGTAGCGCCGCCCCAGCTCCACCTTCAATTCGTCGCTCATCCCTCGGCCCCTCCGCTGCGGTAGCACTCGGCAAACAAGTCCGGCGATTCATACAGCCGCACCTTAAATAGACGTCCTTGCGTAATCTTCGGCTCAAGCAGTTTCCAGATCACTCGCGCAATGTTCTCGCAGGTCGGGATTTGACCCTTTAGCTCCTCCACCTCGTAGTTCAAAAACCGGTGATCCATCCGCTCGATGACTTCGCGCTCGAGAATCTCCTTCAACTCCTTGAGATCCACAACCATCCCGGTAACCGGATCCGGTTCACCCGTGACCGTGACCTCCAGCGTGTAGTTGTGCCCGTGACCGTGCGGGTTATTGCATTTGCCAAAAATCCGCTTGTTCTCCTCCGCGCTCAATGCCGGGTTGTGATACAGGTGCGAAGCCGAAAACTCGATTTTGCGCGTCAGATAAACCATGTTTCGCTACCGGTTTGATGCTCCGCGTACCCCTGTCGGATATTGTCTCCCTTTCCATTCCAGCTTACCCTTCCTATGGCTCCGGAAAGAAGCCCACAACACTCCGGCAAACAGCAACCTGCCCGGAATGCCATAAAAGATGAGACGCGGCGGGAATTGCTCACGGCGCATCTCCACCGAGTCCGCTACCGCCATCGCGGCCACCCCTACGAGAGACAGCGCCAAAGCGAGGGTTCCGGATTCCAAGAATTCCCAGGCCAACACGCCTGCCAAAACGGTCAGCACCAATGGCAGCACGGCCCTTAGGAATTCCGCTGTCGCCGCTTCGCTGCCGCCCATCAGCACGTAGAGATTTTTCCGCCAGCCCTGCCACAAGCTGCGAAACGAACGGTACATCCTCACGCGCACCACGCCTCTTCCGCTGCCGAACCAGATGTGGTAGCCGGCGCTTTTTACACGCTTGGCCAGCGCCACATCCTCCAGCACTTCGCCCGCGACACTCGAGTGACCGCCCACTCCCGCGTAGGCGTCTCGGCGGATGAGGAAGAACTGTCCGTTCGCCGCCGCGATCGCTTTTCGCGGATCATTCACCTCCGCATAAGTGAATCGCGCGCTCAACCTGCGGTAAACATAGGGAATCAGGGATTTTTCGTACCACGTTTCCAATACCTGCTCGGGAGAAAAGGAAACCAGCACGCTGCCGGTCCGCGCCGCGATCTCCAGCGCCTTGGCGGCGGAATCCCGTTCGTGCACTGCGTCCGCGTCCGTGAACAGCAGCCACTCGCCCGTCGATTCGCGCGCGCCCATCCATGCCGCGTTATTCTTGCCCACCCACCCGGCAGGCAGATTCATAATTTCCAGCAGCCGCACCTTGGGCAGCCGTGCCGCCAATCCGTCTACAATCTCTTTCGTCCGGTCCGTGGACTGGTCGTTTACCACCAGAATTTCGACGATTGCTTCCTGTCGAGCCAATGACTCCACGCACGCTCGAATCACCTCCTGCTCGTTTCTGGCTGGCACGATCGCGGAGACACGAGCGGCATTTTTCGGGGTGCTGGTCATAGCTATCGCAGAGTATCCCGGCTTCTCGATGCGTCGAACTGCGTTATTATAGTGAGATATGAATATCATCCTGAAGAGAATCCTGGCGTGGGGTAGCATGGGCTTCGCTTTCGCCGTTCTCGCCTTCTTCACTCTCCCTCACTACCGGCAGGGTGAATCCTCCATCGCCGGCCGAACCGCGCAGGACTTCACAATGCAACTTGACGGCAAGCCGGCCCATCTTTCCGATCTGCGGGGCAAGGTGGTGGTTCTGAATTTCTGGGGCAGCTGGTGCGGCCCGTGCGTCGAGGAACTTCCCAGCCTCATCGCGCTCCAGCAGCGCATCTCTTCTCGGAACGCCCTTGTTTTCGGTGTCGCAGCAGACCCTGACCCGGCGCAATTCTCGCAATTTCTTCGCGAGCACGGCGTGAACTTCCCTACCTACCGCGATCCTGGAACAAACGAAGACCGCCACTCGCCGATTGCCGCAGAGTATGGTACGTCCATGTATCCGGAGACTTACGTGATTGATCGCAAGGGGAAAATTGCCCGCAAAATTATCGGCCCGCAGGACTGGAACTCACGCGAAATGACGGCCTATTTCGACGCTATCCTGGCTGCGAACTGATCCGGAATGCGCAGGTGTCGAGCTGGCGCAGCCCTCCACCAGACTTCGGCCGCTTAAATCGTCTTCAACCACTCTTCGGCAGAGATTCCTCGCGCCCCTGCTGTCCCCAATTCCGCCAATACTCCGGGCGCCGCGCCGGCCTCGACCGAACGGATCATGTCCGTCAGCACAAATGTTTCAAATCCGGCTTTGAGCCCATCGAGTGCCGTAGCCCGTACACAGTAATCCATGGCAATGCCGCTCACGGCGATGCGGCTCACCCCTAGGTTCTTCAATCGCTCGTCGAGTCCAGTACTTTCAAACCCGGAGTATCCCGCTCCGCCCGCGCTCACGCCCTTATGAATCATCAAGTCGTCCGCCTGCGCTCGAAGCGGCGGCATCAACTCCGCTCCCTCCGTCCCGGCCACGCAGTGAACCGGCCACGGGCCTCCATTCGGCTTGAACGAGCTGTGATTCGCCGGGTGCCAGTCCCGTGTGTAGACAATCACGGCACCGGCTTGACGCGAGGCATCGATGCATTCCTTCAATGGCGTCAGCAGCGACGCCGTATCTGCCGCCGCCAGCGCTCCGCCTTCGCAGAAGTCGCGTTGTACATCCACCACAATGAGCGCGGCCCTCGCCATTCCGCCCCTCTTCACATCTCGTGATAGTCCATCAAAAGCAAGCCGATAAGGATAAAACAGACCGGCCAGACCCAGGCCACGTAATTGCGCGTTCCGTTGTCCTCGGGCAGCCGCAACTCGAGCCAACGCGACCACCCGGCATAGACGGCCAGCACGGCCAGCGGTGTGTGGCTTAAATCCACAAGCAACTCTTCCTTCACATTGCTCAAAGCGTGCGTGTGCGTGAGTAATACCATGCCGCCCAACATGCACACCACCGGAAACACCAGCGCCGCGGTCATCGACTTCACCCACTTCATCTCCACCCGGTACTGAAAAACGGCGAACACGATGATCAGCAGCACCGCCGCCCGGTGCTGCAAGACGTCGGTTTGTTGAAAACTCTCCCAGAATCCATTCGGTCCCAGTGGCCAGTTCTCCGGATCGGCCCGGAAAAACAAGAACACGGCCAGCAGAAGAAATGCCAGCGGCCAGATTCTGGCCCACCTGAAATACCGGCTGCGCGAAAGCAGCGCCAGAATCCCCAACAGGAAGACGACAAACCCGGCACAATTGTGGTTGTACTCTGACCACGCTTTGTCCGCCCACTTATTGAAGTCGATGTCCCATTGACCTGGCACAAACGAGGTTGGCACGGGCTTGCCTTGCGCCTTGGCTCGCTTGATCAGTTCTTCCGTGGATTCCGAAATCTCATTCAGCGGCGGACTCGAAAAGCGCGGCATTCGCGGCGCATAGCGCGCGGCAATCTCCTCTAGCGTCAGGCGGTCCTCGGTTAGGTCGACGCCGGGAGGCTGGGAGGTCATCGAAGCTGCGGTCAAAATCACCGCGAGCCCGATGCCGATCTCGGCTTCTGCGAAGCGCACTAAGCTCTTCGCCCCACTACCCGACCCTCGGGGAAGTCCTCGTACGATGTAGAAATTGGCTGCCCCCAGCAGCAGCAACGCCGCCAACATGCTCACTTTGGCGGACAACATGACTCCGTAAGCTGTCCCGTACATGGCGTCCCAGGAACCTACCAGCACCCAGGCCATGCCGAGTCCCGCCAGGAGCAGCACCGCCACGCTCGCTTGCGCGAGCCGCGAAAATCGCTGCATGACGCTTGACCGTACTTCGTTATCCTGGATTCGTTTCGTCGCCAATAACAGATACGGCAGGCCTCCGATCCATGTAGCGGTCGCAAGGTAGTGCAACGCCGTGAGTCCCACAAGTAGCGCGCGCTCTTCCATCCTCGACGCGGAGTGGCTAGTCATAACCGAAGCCGCCAGAATCAACGCCGCAGGAAAGAGCACCACGGGATTCACGCTCTGGCGCAAGCCGACGGGCCACAACGCAACGGCAAATCCTGACGCCGCGGCCACCAGTCCGGCCCAGAAAAAATTCGCGCTGAACACCTGCCCCAGGGGGATGCCCGTCGAATAGGTCAGCGCGACCGAATTGGTCACCAGGAAAAAGACCTGCGATAACGCCAGCCCGAGCGCGCTCCAGCGGACGAGTTTCCAGCCCGACCGCAAGAAGGCCTCGTCGCGGCTTTGCGGGCCGCGCGCAACAAGGATGAAAAAGAACAGGCCGCCGATTACAACGGTCTGAAAACACAGAATCGCTGCCCTCAGCAGCACGGCCAGAAAGCCGGAAAAAGCCAGCATTTGAGCCATGATTCTTTTCTCAGGAACCCGTCACCGTAAAAGGTACTTCGCCGCGCGTGATGTGTCCGTCCGGAGCAAGCACCTGCCATCGAATCTTGTAACTGCCCGGCTTAAGTCCCTTGGCCTCCGACGTCAAGGTATCCGCCGCGGGCTGCTTCCCGATTGCCAGACTGGTTGTCGATTGGTCCGGATTCAGCAGTTCCAGTTTCGAGAGTGCAGCATCGACGCGCACGTTGTAGTGCAGCCGGATCGGCACATCGGGCCCCTCGACCGCCCCATTCGCCATCGGACTCGAGTCCTTCAGAACCGCATGTCCTTCAAGCAGACTTCCCCCGAGCAGCAGCGCCACTACCGGCGCTAGCAACCCAGCCATGCGCACCCTTGAAAACTTCCTTGTCCTCATTGTTCGCTCTCCGTCATGCGTATTCGACTCGGGCAGAATCTACCACTATAGCAGGCTCAAGCGGCCTTCCGATCGTCACCAGGAAGCCGACTTATGCGATGGATTTTGCGGGACGGGTAGCTCGGGCACGTGCCGCCGTGAGGGCTCCGAAGGTTGCTCGAATGTTTCGCCTCGGGTCCGACGATAACGGTGAGGCTGCCCCATAGCCGAGGGCGGTTTTCATTATTCGTAGCGCAGCGCTTCCACCGGATCGAGCTTCGCCGCCTGCATCGCCGGCAGCCAACCGCTGATGACGCCGACAACCATCAGAATCAACGTGGAAAGAAACAGCGTCGTTGTCGACAAGGTGAGGTGAATATCTACTTTTCCGCTGTCATCCTCGTAGGCCGGCCCCAAAAACGGCAGCGTTCCGATCATCGACGTAAGCGCCCAGGAGACGAGCATTCCCACAGCCCCCGCGGCTAGAGTCAGCACCAGCGCCTCCAACAAGAACTGCCAGCGGATATGCCACTTCCGAGCGCCCAAAGCCCTTCTTAAACCAATTTCCCGCACGCGCTCTTCCACCGAGACCAGCATGATGTTCATCACACCCACGCCGCCGATTCCGAGCGTCATCGCGCCGATCAAAAACAGCAACCCTTCGATTCCAAGCGTAATTCCGTCGTAGATCGGCTTGAACTCTTGCCGCCCAAACATCGTAATCGCTCGTTTGTCATTCGGCGAAAAATGCTGGCGGTTCGCTATGGCCGTGCGGAACTGTTGCATCGCCTGCGCCTCAAACTGCGGCGCCACAGGCTCCATCACCATGACGCTCGCATACCGCGCGTCCCACAAGTCTGCCGCAGCGGTATAGGGAATGAACGCCGATTCGTCGTCGCAATTGAAATAGCAGCTATCCGAGAACTTCATGTCCATCGTGCCGACAACGGTAAACCTCACGCCGTTGATCCGCACCGTCTCCCCGACGGCTGGTGTCCCGCTGAACAGTTTTTTCTTCAGCCGCGCTCCCAGGAAAACTACGCGCCGCCTCTCCGCAACGTCCTCCGGCGAAATCCACCGTCCGTCGCTCGGCACTTCGTTGCGCATTTCGCCATACTCGGGATAAACGCCGCGCGTCGCGGAATCCGAAAGCCGCTCATCGTGCGAGATTCCCTTCCACTTCACGGTCTCGAGCGTCACACGCTTGATCAGCGGCGACTGTGCCTTTACCCAATCGGCATCCTCTTGCTCGAAGTGCACTTCCTTCCCGGCCCGCTCTCCCCCCGCCTGTTCACTCGTCGTTCCCGGCCAACAGATGACCGCCGCCTTGCCAAAAACCTCGAACGTATATAGCAGCACGCTGCGGAATCCGGAGCCATAGCTGAGGAGCAGCGTGACCGCCACAATTCCCCAGGAAATGCCCGTCATGGTCAAAAGGCTGCGAACCCGGTTGCGCCCGAGGGCGATCCACGCTTCTTTGAACACTTCTCCGAGCATTCATCCACCAGCCTCAAAACGAAGTGCTTCGATCGGATCGACGGATGCGGCGCGGTTCGCCGGATAGAGTGCCGAAAGCACCGCAATCAGGCCCAGCAGGCTTACCGTGAGCGCCGCCAACTTCCAACTTGCATCCAGGCCGTCAAAGAACGGCAGCTTTGGCAGCAAGTTCACCAGTCCGCAGATCCCATAAGAAATAATGAGGCCCGCCCCGCCGCTGAGGACCACCACAAACACCGTCTCCAGGAAAAATTGTTTCAGGATTGATTCGCGCGTGGCGCCCAACGCTTTGCGTACTCCGATCTCCCGCGTCCGCTCGCGCACGCTCACGAGCATCACGTTCATCACTCCCAAACCACCCAGAAAGATCGTGGCCACGCCAACCGCACCCATAAACACTTCCATGCCCACAAATATCATCCGTCTTGCCTGCGCGGCCTTCACGGTGTCCCAAATGCTCGCCGCTTCCTCGTCCCGTGGATCGAAATTGTGCAGCCGCCCGAGGGCCCGCCGGATTTGCCTGACGCACACCGGATGCGTTTCAAGTGACCAGGGCGCGGCAAGCAAGCGGTCAACGGAGTGCTCGAACGCGGGTGGCTTATTCGGAAAATCGCGCTTCATCGAATTGAAGGGGATGAAAATCTTGCGGATGTCGACGCCGTCGTAGCTGGAGTTCTGATCCTTGCTCTTCATGACCCCGATTACCGTGTAGGGAATCCCGTTCAACTCGACCGTCTGGCCCAGCGCCTCGCGCTCGGCAAACAGCTGCTTCTTGGCATCGCTGCCGAGAAAGGCCACGCGCCGCCCCTCCTCGTTGTCCTCGTAGTTGTAGAACCGGCCGTTGGCCACCGTAATGCTTCGTATCTCGGTAAATGGCGGCAGCGACCCAACCGTGTCCAGGTTGCCGCTGTTGAATGCGCTGTGCACCTTCACGTTGCTGCCCAGTTCCGGCAGCACGTACTTGCAGGCCGGCGCTTCCTTCGCTACCTGGATGTAGTCATCTTCCATCCAGTGCACGAGGCGGCCGGAACGCGTTCCGCCGGCTTGCATGCTGGTGCGCCCGGCAAAAATGATCATCACGTCCTTGCCGAAGTTTTCCTGCTGTTTCTCGATGCCGCGGCCCAAGCCTTCGCCGGCCGCGACCATCAAGGTGATCGCGATGATGCCCCAGGCGATGCCAAACATGGTCAGCAGCGTGCGCCGCTTGTGCGCCCACAACGTGGCAATGGTATCCCGCAAGAGGTCGCGGAACGTCATCGGTAGCCTCGTCTACTGCAGAACGACTTGCTGTTTCTCGTTCAGCCCGGAAAAGATTTCCGTCTTCACGCCGTTCGAGATGCCGAGTTTCACGGGCACTTTCTTCCGGCCGTTGTCCGCGTGTGGCTCCGGCAATTCGACCGACGCGTTGCGGTCCTTGTCGTAGATCAAGGAGGCCTCCGGTACCATCAGCACATTTTTCTTTTCTTCAAGGATGATCTCGGCGTTGGCGCTCATGTTGGCCTTGAGTTCCAGCGTCGGATTGGAGATCGAGACGCGTACTTCAAACGTCGTGACGTTGTCCTTTTCCTTGCCGAGAGGCGAGATCTTCGTCACTTTCCCGGTGAACTTCTTGTCTTTGAACGATTCCACCACGATCCGCGCCGGCTGGTTCAGATAAACCTTGCCAATGTCCGCTTCGTCCACCTTCCCTTGCACATACACTTCGCTGCTATCGCCGAGGGTCATGATCAGCGTGGCTTGCGAGCCCAGCACCAGGATTGAACTCACGGCGTCGCCTACGTTTACATCGCGCGACAGCACTAAGCCATCAATTGGACTGATCAGGATTGAGTTCCTCAAGTCTTCTTCGGCGTTTTCCAGTGCCGCCTTAGCTTGCGCGACCTGGGCTTCGGCCTTGGCGATTTCCGCTCGCGAAACAACCAGATTGCGCTGCGCGCTCACCTGCTTGTTGAGCGCCAGCTGATAGTTCTTCTCGGCGTCCTCTACCACGCTCTTCGACATCACTCCATCTTTAAACATTTGCTCGGCGCGCTCCATGTTCAGCTTCAGAAACGGCACGTCCGGGCCCTCGGCATCCACCTTGTTACGCTCGAGTTGCGCGTTCGCGGAATCCCGCGCGGCCTGGGCGGCCTGGTAATTGGCTTGCGCCTCGCGGACGATCGCTTCGAGCTGCACCTTGTCGAGATCGGCCAGGACCTGTCCCTGTTTCACGTGGTCCCCGTAATCCACATACAGCTTCTTCACAATGCCGCTGGCCTTCGACTTAATCTCCACTTTCGATAGCGGCTGAATCTTCCCTGTGGCGACCACCACACGCGCCAGATCGCCTTTTTCCACCGTCGCCAGTTTCGACGGGTCAATCTCGTGGGTCGGGCGGAGGGCCGCGAAAACCCCGTAACCGCCAGCAATCACGACCAAGGCGGCGGTTGCGGCGACAATGATGCGCCGCCGACGCTTCTTGCCCGACTTCCCGTTACCTAAACCGTTGCCCTTGCTAGGCATAACCGACCCCCGGTGATCGCGGATTGACACCGTCATCCATTGATACGCAACCCGCCTGAAAATGTTCCCGCACCTATTCCCATAGACGATGGAGCGCTTCGAAGGTCAGGTTGGTTAAGTGTGGTTGCTGCCCGTTCGGGCGTGCCCCATCGTCAAGGGCGGGCTATAAGTTTCCGACCGCCAGCAGACTGGGTAGCAGCCTGCGACATCAGAAGGGGCGGGGCTCGCCTCGTCAGCCTGGTCGCATAATTCCAGTGAAGTAGCGCGTCGTGTCAGGAACCCACTGAAGGCATCCCTGCCTAGCACGCGCGCCAGTAGGAGTCCCCAGCCTTCAGGCGGGGGAGGACGTCAAAGTTCGATGCGCCGCAGGCGCAGCGCGTTTGTGATGACCGACACCGAGCTAAAGCTCATCGCCGCACTGGCGATCATGGGACTCAGCAGCCAATGCCAGATCGGGTAAAAAATTCCTGCCGCGATCGGAATCCCCAGCACGTTATAAAGAAACGCGAATGCCAAGTTTTGCTTAATATTTCCGACCGTCGCGCGGGAGAGCCTGCGGGCACGCACGATCCCCCGCAAATCGCCCTTCACCAGGGTAATCCCGGCGCTTTCGATGGCTACATCCGTGCCCGTGCCCATGGCGATCCCAACGTGCGCAGCTGCGAGTGCGGGCGCGTCATTGATTCCATCTCCGGCCATGGCTACGATCCGCCCCTGCTTTCTCAGTCGCTCGATTACGGAAGCCTTCTCCGCCGGCCGGACTTCCGCTTCGATCTCCGTAAGGCCCAATTGTTTTGCAACGCGCGTTGCGGACTCGCGGCGATCGCCCGTAAGCATGACCACGTCCAGGCCTTCGCCTCGCAGCGCTGTGATGGCTTCGGCAGCGGATTGCTTGACCAAATCAGTCAGAGCCAGCCCGCCAACCAGTTTTTCATTGACGGCCACAGCAACCAGACTCATGGCGGCTGCGCCTTCCATTCCGAAGCCCAGGGAAAGGTTCTGCGGCGACTGGCCTGGCGGTCCCGCGACGCCGCGCTCCTGCAAAAATTTCGCCGTGCCCACCAGAACACGATCGCCCTCGAGTACCGCTTCAACCCCTCCGCCGGGAGTTGCAAGAAAATTTGAAACTTCGGCAAGGGCAACGCCCTTTTCCGTGGCCGCATCGACGATAGCTCGGGCCAGCGGATGTTCGCTGGCCTTTTCCACGCTCGCGGCAATCCACAGCAGCCTGTCCTTTGAGACACCGCTGTCGGGGAGAACGGCAACCGTTCGAACGCGTGGCTTCCCTTCGGTCAACGTTCCCGTCTTGTCCAAGACCAGCGTGTTCACCCGCGCCAGCGTCTCGAGGGCCTCCGCGCTGCGCACCAGCACGCCCATCGAGGCACCGCGCCCCACGGCCACCATGACCGACATCGGCGTGGCAAGGCCCAGCGCGCACGGACAGGCAATGATCAGCACAGAAACCGCGGCGAGCAACGCATGCGCCAACCGCGGCTCTGGCCCAAAAATCGTCCAGCCCACGAAAGCGAGCGCCGCCGCAAGGACCACGCCCGGGACGAAGTAAGCGGCTACCTGATCGGCCAGGTTCTGCATCGGAGCACGGCTGCGCTGTGCTTCGCTCACAAGTTTCACAATTTGCGCCAGCAGTGTCTCGCTGCCAACTCGCTCCGCAACCATCACGAAGCTGCCGCTGGTGTTTAGCGCGCCTCCCGTCACCTGGTCTCCGGCGGCTTTGTCGACCGGCAGCGGCTCCCCAGTGACCATTGATTCATCCAACGCGCTCGCGCCCTCGCGGATTCTGCCGTCTACGGGCACTCGCTCGCCGGGCCGCACACGCAGCAAATCTCCGTGCCGCACTTGTTCGAGCGGGACATCGCTCTCTGTCCCCCGAGAGAGCCGGTGCGCGGTTCGCGGGGCTAACCCGAGCAGTTCGCGAATCGCGTTCCCTGTCCTGCGGCGCGCGCGCAGTTCGAGCATTTGGCCAAGCAGCACCAGCGTAACGATCACCGCCGCCGCTTCAAAGTAAACCGCCACGCCCCCGTGGCTATCTCGAAATGAAGCCGGGAACGCTCGCGGAAACACCGTTCCCGCCGCGCTATAGAGATACGCCGCGCCGGTCCCGAGGCCGATCAGCGTGAACATGTTCGGGCTGCGTCGGACAAGCGAAGTCCAGAAACGTTCAAAGAACGGCCAGCCTCCCCATAGCACGACAGGCGACGCCAACAACAACTCGATCGCGTTTTTCGTTCCCTCCCCCAGATGCGGCCAAAGCGCCTCCCCAAACATGGACAGCGCAAGAATCGGCAGCGAAAGCGCCGCGCTGACCCACAGCCGTTTCCGCATCAACTCGTATTCCGGATCAGGCTGCTCGTCGGCCACAAAATCCACCGGCTCGAGCGCCATCCCGCACTTCGGACATGTTCCGGGACCAATCTGGATGATCTCGGGGTGCATCGGGCAGGTGTAACGGGCCTTCGCGGCCGCAGAGTCTGCCGCGCTATTCGCGGCGGCGTGGCCTTCGATCCCGGCTCGGCCCGGCGCGAGCAGAAATCTCTCCGGCTCGCGTTCAAATCTCCCGGCGCAGCGCGTCGAGCAGAAGAAGTAAGTTTTTCCTTCGTAGTCGACCTTACCGGCCGGGCTTCCCGAATCCACCATCATTCCGCATACCGGGTCTTTTTCTTGCGGCGGAGCACCAAAGACCGAAAGCGAGGTGCCGCCGGGTCTCGGCGTTGGCAGAACTTCCGCCATGGGAGCTGCGGCGTTTTTGACGGTGACGGCCGCGAGAATGTACTTTTCCGGACTCTTTAGAAAGTGCTGCGCGCAGCCCCCGCAGCAGAAGTAGTAGGTCTCTCCACCGTGCTCGACCTTGGCCTGGGCCGCTTCTCGATTCACCTTCATCCCGCATACAGGATCGAGTTCCACAACTTTTCTCCTTGCTTCTGTTCTTCGTCGCTTCCTTGTCGCGTGTTTTCTATCTCAGGTGCGAATAAATCAGTTCCAACAGCTCGTCGTACATCGCTTCCGCTTCTTTCGGCTTTCCGCTCGCGAGCGCCTTTGCGGCGCAGTGTTTCAGATGATTCTTCATCAGGTTCCGAGCAACGCCCCGCAACGCTTCCTGCACCGAGGCGATCTGCACGATGATGTCGGCGCAATATCGCTCCTCCTCCACCATCTTCTGCAGGCCGCGAATCTGCCCTTCGATCCGCCGCAGCCGGTTGCGGTTGGCCTCTTTCAATTCCGGATCGACCTCCAGTGCCTTGCCTCCTTTTCCCGTGTGACAAGGGCAGCCCGCGAGCGTCATCGGCGAGTTGTGATTCTGAGTCGCCATTCCGTATACCTCCCACCCCTATATATACCCCCAGTCCCTATATCGCGTCAAGGGGGCAAAAGATCGCTGGTGCGCCCATAGCGCTGGCGCGGCCGTCAGAAGGCTGCCGCTACGCGCGACTTCGGATTCCGGCTTGCTCCGGCTCTTCCGCCGGCCGAGCTTCCCGCACCCCTCCACGGCCGCAATATCAAAAGCTGGCCGCAGTTGCTATAATCCAGCGCATGACGCTTCTTGAAATTACCTACGAACTCCAGTCTCCGCTCAGCCTTCAGCAGCTCGAGCGTCTCGGCGGGTTTGCCAATACCTACGGCCTGCGCAAATTCCGCGTCGACGAGCAGAAGAATCAGATCACTTTCGAGTATGACGCCTCGCGCCTCCGGGACACGCAGGTGGCCCATGCTCTCGGCCTCGCCGGCATCGCCGTCACCCGCAAAGTCAGTTAGCCCCGCTCGTGTGCCGGGATAGAAGAATTCTGGGAGGTTCGAAACAGGGTGCGTCCCCAAAATAGCGGGGCTTCAGCCGGGATCCGGAACCAAGGAAAGCGTCGGTCTATGGCGGTTTGGGTTCAAACCGCCGCCTGCGAATCATTCATGCCAGGTTCGCCGCGCCTCCCGGAGGTCGCTGGTCGCGAAATTCACGGATTCTGTCAAACCCTCTCTCACGACCCGGTAGCAGCCCATCTGTGGAGGCTCGCACACGCCTGCCACCGAAGACCCTGACTCCAACTGCTTACCGACGAATAGATTAGCGGAATGTTGCCAGCCCGAGGACGAGAGCCAGAACCAAGCTCAGAACTTCTTTGAACCGGTACCAGGACCCGGGTAACAGAATTTTTTGGTAAGCCTGAGCTAGTGGTTTTTTCATCGAACGGCTTGAAACTACTCTCCGATGCAGTCCTCGCCTCTCAAACGCGTTCGTCGCGTCGCCGTTTGGCTGCTCCTTGATCTACTGCTGTTTGCCTGTTTGCTGTGTTTCTCTGCCTGGGCCGACTCTTCGTCGAGTCTGCGGCGCGTTCCCGCCGGAACCTGCTACTGCGGTTGCGCACAAGGCAAAACTTCCGCCGGCTGCGCGAAAATGTGTGAATTGCCGAAATACGCTTCGCGCTGGTGGGCCGTGACTTGCAAGAAACCTCGCAACAACGCTCCGGCCGAGACGCCGGACGCTGGCCCCCGCGTGCCTCACCCCGCCCGTTCCGAGCGCGCTTCCGCGAGGTAATTCGCTGAATTTGGTTGTCCCAACCTTGGTGTTTGCGCAGGGGTCTCGGTCCTGCTTCCTCACTTCTTAAACCTGGCCGTTTCCTTGCCTCGCCGTCTCATCTTCGCGGCTTTCGCCACCCTCGCCGAGCAGCTTTGCGAATATCTCCGGAATCTCAAACACCGCTCGATTGTTCAAGGCGCCAACGTTGCGGCGGAATTCCGCTAGCATAGCCGGCTCGAGCAGTTCCCTCACCCCGCTCACGATTTCGTCAAAGCTCTTCAGCACGATCCCTACACGCTGTTCCCGCACCCATTCGGTGTTGTAGCGTTCCTGCGGCAGCGTCCAGGAATTGCATTCCAGAATCACCGGCAGGCGCCGCACCATGGCTTCCGCCACACTTCCCGGACCGGGTTTGCCAATCAGGAAATCGGCGGCGCGCATCAGCCGGTGCACTTCCCTGGTGAATCCGACGACGTGTACCGGCATTTTCCATGACCGCGCCCGAAGCTGTGCGGCCAGCTTCTCGTTTCGTCCGCAGATGACAATCAACTGCAACGGAAGTCCCGCCTGGTCCAGGCGCTCGGCAATTTCGTACATCACCTTCGAACCGAATCCTCCGAAAAGCAACATCCCCGTCTTCAAATCTGCCCGAAGCCCCAGCTCGCGGCGCAACCCATTAGGATCCACTTCAGCGTCGTCATAAAAGTCCGGGCGCAAAATCATGCCGGACGTCCGAAAAACGTGACTGCTCTCTTTGCCCATCGCTCGCGCTTGCTTGACCGCTTGCTCGGTTCCGCAGATCACATACTGTTCCGGCATGGCCTCAATCCAAAAGTGCGGCGGAAAGTCCACGAGATCTGTAATCAGCGTGACGAACGGCCTACGCGGATAAACCGCCGTCCACGCTTCTCCGATCGCGCGGTTGAAATGGGGAATCACCGAAACCAACAGGTCGGACGGGTGCGAGCGAAAGTAATCCGAAAGAAGCCTCACCATGGGCCGGTGAAAGACACGAATCGTCGCTTGCAGCAGACGCAGCAGGTGGGTCGCTCCGATTGTCCAACCGTTTCTCAGTATGATGTTGTACTGCTCCTGGATTCGAATGCCCGTCAGCTTTCGCAGCACATCGAGCTTATCGGTCAGCTCTTGAAACTGGACCAACTCGATCTGCCAGGGCCTATTTTGTTGGGAGATAATGGTTTGCAGGGCGACTGCGGCATTCCGGTGACCACCCCCGGCATCGTGAAACAGAATCTGTATTTTTTTCATGAAACCGCATTCTCGCATGACCCAACCGGCCCGCGACAAGAGCACTCAACATGCCATGTGGAAAACAGTAAAACTCTTTTGTGCTCAATGAGTTCCAAGGACATTTTTACTCATATTTCGCGGCCCCTTCATGGACTGTTCATATCTCCCACCTAGCCTTATAGCTATGCGCTGCGACCTTCATGTTCATACCACCGCATCGGGCAGGTGCAACACGCCCTTTCTTAACCACTTCAGCAAGGAGTCTTACAACGACCCCGCTGAAGTCTATGCTCGCTCTAAGCAGCGCGGCATGTCCATCGTCACAGCGACCGACCACGATTCGATCGATGCCGCGGAAGTCCTCCGCAAGCATCCTGACTTCTTCGTCAGCGAAGAAGTCACCGTATGCATGCCGAGCGGCACAGAAATGCACTTGGGTGTCTACGACATTTCGGAGAAAGACCATGCGGAAATCCAGCGCCGGCGCAACGATTTTATCGCGCTCCTGATGTATCTGACGGAGCGTAGGCTGTTTTTCAGCGTGAACCATGTATTCTCCGGGCTCACCGGCCGCCGTACCCGGGAAGACTTCGACTGGTTCGCCTCGTATGTGCCCGCTTTTGAGGTGCGCAATGGTCAGATGTGGACGGAATCGAACCTAAGCGCGGACCGCTTGGCCCGCAAGCTTGGCAAGGTTGGGATCGCCGGCAGCGATTCTCACACTCTCGCCGGCGTGGCTCGCACCTACACAGAGGTGCGCGGAGCTCGCACCGTCAAAGAATACTTTACCGCGTTGCGTTTCGGGCGCGGCACGGTCCATGGCCAGCATGGCGCCTACCTGAAACTGACCGCCGACATTTTCCGCTTCGTGGCCTCGGTAATAAACGAACAGCCCTGGGCCGTCGCGATGCTGCCTTTCACTTTCCTGGTTCCGGTAATCACGGCGGGCCACTGGCTGAACGAAATTCGCTTTTGCAGGCAGTGGGCCCCCCGGCTCGTTGGCAAAACTGCCCGGGCGCGCATGCTTTGGGAAGTCGAGCCTAGCCTCGAGGCCAACTTAGCAGGTTGAGGTGCCGCCATGGCCGTGGCGAAATCTGTCTGGGGTTACATCGAGAATCGCGATCATCGCGTGATGCGCCGCTTGAACAGTTGGAAGGCGCCGCGGTGGATCCGCTTCTGGATGCTTGCGGCCACCCGCATGGGCGACGGCTGGTTATGGTATAGCCTCGGAGCCATCTTGCTCGCATTTGGCGGATCGCGCGGCTACGCCGCGGTCGGTGCCGCAGGCTGCGCCGCAATTCTTGGCATTTTCGTCTTCAAGGCACTGAAAAGACTCAGCCGCCGTGAACGACCCTGTGAGCTTCAGCCGCACTGCTGGGCCGATATTCTGCCTCCGGACCAGTTCTCCTTCCCTTCAGGCCACACCATGACCGCGTTCGCGATCGCGCTCGTGGTCAGCTACTTCTACCCAACCCTGGAGTGGCCGCTCTATTTTCTGGCCGTCAGCATCGCCGTTTCTCGCGTGGTTCTCGGCATGCACTTTCTGAGCGATGTGCTGGCAGGCGCTGTCCTCGGCTCCGCTCTCGGCCTCGCCTCGATCGTCACCTTTGCTTCCTACGGTCTTGTCTAGGCCCAACTTCGGCCATCCCGAGACTGCCTGCGAAGAGCGATTGGGCGTTTCGAACCGAGTACCCGGCGTCGCCAGATTCATCTTACATATTCGGCTTCGGATGTTCCGCCAAAGCCTTTCGAAAGGCCGCCAAATTGCCAGCGTCCACCACCGCTGTTCCCGTATCCACAAACGTAGGCAGCGGAGCGGCCGGCGCCGTGGCCCAATCCTTGAACTCATGCACGGCGTTGTGGTGCAGGTCATCCAGAAACCGAACCCCGTAAAACGCCATCACGTAAGGCTTCTGAACGACCGTCGCGGTGATCCATCCCCGCTCAATTCCTTCGAGCGTCTGCGGATCCTTGTCAAACGCCACAATCTTGATCTTCCCGGTCAGATCCAGCCGGTGCAGCGCTTCCGCGGCGCCCGCCCCGCCAGACGCTTCCAAACCGATGATGCCGTCGATTTTTTCCTTCTTTTGCAGCAACGCGGACACAGCATCATTCGCGTTTCGCGGATCGCCTTTGTCATCGATGGTCTCCGCAACCTTGATCCCCGGATACTTCTTGAGCGCCTCATTCACGCCACGAACCCGCTCATCGGTATTCAGCTGACCCGGCAGAGCGATGATCACCACCCGTCCCTGCCCGCCCAGCAAGTCCGCCATACGCCTACCGCTCTCGGTTCCGGCACGGAAATTATCCGTGCCAATGAACAACACGCGCCGCGAGCCGGGGTCATCCGCGTCGATGCAGATGACCGGCAAGCCCTGCGAAACGGCTGCATCAATCGGCCCTTTGAACAACTGCGGATCGCTCACGGAAACCAGGATGCCCGAAGGATGCTGCGACACGGCCTGCTGGAACGCCGTCACCTCCTCACTCGGAGAAAATGTTGCCGGCCCGGTGAGTTCCACCTTCACGCCGGTCGTTTTGGCGATGTCCCGCAACCCCGCTTCTGCCTCTTGCCAATACGGCAGATTGACATTTGCCGCAACCAGAATGTAGCGTTCCTCCGGCTGGTGATACGGCTGCTGGCAACCCGCAAACAAGATTGCCACCACTACGGCACTCACGATCGAAGTTGCTTTGCAGGGCTTCATTGACGGTCTCCTTTTCGTACGCTCCCCTGTGCGTTGGGCAAAATTGGAAGAGACCATGGGGAATTTTTCACCGGAAGAGTACCACAACACAGGAGCTGTTGCGTTATGTCGGATCTTGTTAGTTCCCGAATGACACAATGAATGAGACCTTTCTCCTCGAAATTTCTGTCGAATCGCTGGACGCGGCCATCGCGGCCGAACGTGCGGGAGCCGCTCGCGTTGAATTGTGTTCGAACTTGCGGGAGGGCGGCATTTCGCCTCCACCGGATCTGCTGCGCCAAGTGCGGGCGGCGCTCGCGATTCCGGTCTTCTCGATGATCCGCCCGCGTGGCGGAGATTTCCTCTACGAAGAACCGGAATTAACCGCGATGACTGCGCAAATTGCCGAGGCCAAAGAGATCGGCGTGGACGGCGTGGTGCTTGGCGTTCTGTGTCCAGACGGCTCGGTCGACGTCTCACGCACAAAGGAATTGGTCGACCGCGCCGACCCCCTTCCAGTCACGTTTCACCGCGCCTTTGATCACACAAAGGATTTTCTCGAAGCGCTCGAAGGCGTCATCGCTACAGGCGCACGCCGACTGCTGACTTCGGGTGGGGCGGAAAGCGTCCCCGAGGGCCTCCCCGTTCTTCTCGAGCTTCTCGAAGCCGCCCGAGAGCGCATCATCGTGATGCCGGGCGGAGGTCTAAACGCAGGCAATTTCGCAGAGGTCCGGCGCGCCCTGCCGGCGAGGGAATTTCATTCCGGGCTCGGGAGCGTTCTGCCCTACGACAGCGCCGATTTTACGCGCTTCGAAGCCGAAATCCGCGCTATGCTCACGCCGTTCACCTCACCTTAGAAAGCCAGCCATCATTGAGACACGTTGGGCCGGGCATCCAGTGTCCGTTAGAAACTGCGATCAGCGGCAGCGTCATACTTCGGCGCTTCCGAAAGCCGATAGTTGTCATCCCGGGCAAAACGAGGATCGGCTTTCTCGAAAGCTACCCTGACCGGTTGGCGGTTGTGCCGGTGGATTAGCTAGCACAGCCTTCCCGAAGGAAGGCGATTCTTGCCGCTGCTTTCAGGCCTTTTGTGCTTGCCGGCGCATGAATGTCGGCACGTCCAGGTCATCTTTCGGGACTTCCGGTGAGGCTTCGCGCACATTCTTGGACACCTGCTGCTGCACCGCGTTCGCCGGAGGCTGCAGCAGCTCTTCTTGCACCGGCAGGTCGCGCCCCGCCTTCCACGTCTTTGGCAGGAATGCCGGCTTCTGCGCCGCGGCCTTCTTGGCCGTCTCCTTGAACCCCGCCGCGATCACCGTGATCTTCACCATGTCCTTCATCGCGTCGTCCATAACCGCGCCAAAAATGATGTTCGCGTTTTCATGCGCGGCTTTCTGAATGACGCTCGAAGCTTCATGCACTTCGTGTAGCGACAGCGACGAACTTCCGCAGATGTTGATCAGAATTCCTTGGGCGCCCTGAATCGAATTATCCTCGAGCAACGGACTCGAAATCGCCCGATTTGCGGCATCCACGGCGCGATTGGCCCCGCTTGCTACCGCCGTGCCCATCACCGCGTACCCTTGGCCGTGCATGATCGCTTTCACGTCGGCAAAATCGCGGTTGATGATGCCCGGCACCGTGATGATGTCGGAAATCCCTTGCACCGCCTGGCGCAGGATGTCATCCGCAATTCGAAACGCATCGAAGAAGCTCGTGCCCGGCTCGACCGTTTCCATCAACCGCTCATTCGGAATCACGATCACGGTGTCCACGGCGCCGATCAATTCGAGCAGCGCTTGCTCCGCCTGCAGCATCCGCCGCTTGCCCTCGAACCCAAACGGCTTCGTCACCACGGCCACGCTCAGAGCGCCCAGTTCGCTCGCGAGCGACGCCACCACCGGCGCCGCGCCGCTTCCCGTTCCTCCGCCAAGCCCCGACGTGATGAAAATCATGTCCGCGCCTTCCAGCGCTTCGATGATTTTGTCAGTGTCTTCGAGCGCCGCCTTGCGGCCAATCTCGGGATTCGCTCCCGCCCCCAATCCCTTGGTCAGCTTGGCACCGAGCTGCAGTTTCACCGGAGCCTGTGACAGCTTGAGCGCCTGCAGGTCGGTATTGGCGGCGATGAATTCCACGCCTTCCACCTTCGCGCGGATCATGCGATTCACTGCATTGCAGCCTCCGCCACCCACGCCAATCACCTTGAGTTTCGCGGGTTGCAACTCCTCGCTAAAACTCATCCGGATTCCCGTGTCTTTCACTGTCATGCTCCGCCCCCTGTCCGGCTGGTCAAACTGCTCCCAAGTCCTTTATAGATTCCGCGTTACGCTGTTTCCACCACCAGTTTTGCCGGCCTGTGGAAAATTCTTTTCGACCACCCTAGTCGTCAGGGCAGGCGTTTCGGGGATCAAGGCCAACCGCAGGCCGCCCCAGAAAAGCACGGCCTTAGGAGGAGCGGAGGCGGGCCGCTCCTGCCTTCAAGCGCCCGTGGATCCTCGAAATCCGGCTATTTCCTCAGTCGCCTATGGCCCTCACGCTCCCGCAAACATCGACCGCAGCTTCGACACCAGATTCCCCGGCCGCTGAGCGGCCGCCTTTCGCGCCTTCGCTGCATACAAAACCAGTCCAACCGCCGTGGCATACTCCGGCTGCCCCACCTGTTCCGGCAATTCTAGCATTCCGCGTGGTTCCGCGATTCGAGCCGGCAGGCGGAAGTCCTCTTCGGTGAGCTCCAGCAACCCATTCAGCCTCGCGCCGCCTCCGGCCATCACAAAACCTGCCGGGATTTGCCGATCGAGGCCCGCGCGGCGCAAATCCTCGGCGATCAGCGTAAGCAATTCCTGCGCGCGCGGCTCGATGATCTCCGTGAGCATACGCGAGAAAATCGTCCGTGGAGGCCGGTCGCCCACGCTCGCAATTTCGATCGCACCATCGTTGTGAAGAAGGCGTTCGGCCGCGCAGCCGTGATGCCGCTTGATGCGCTCGGCTTCTGGAATCGGTGTTCGCAGGCCGACGGCGAGATCGTTTGTGAAATGGTCGCCGCCAATTGCCACCGCGCCCGTGTGACGCACCACGCCGCCGCCATAGACGATTAACTCCGTAGTTCCTCCGCCGATGTCCAGCAGGCAGCAGCCCAGGTCGCGCTCGTCCTGAGTCAGGCAAGCCTCCGCGGAAGCCAGCGGTTCGAGAACCGTGTCGTTGATCAGGATCCCGGCTTTGTTCGCTGCGGTCACGAGGTTTTGCGTCGCGGCAACCAATGACGTCACGATGTGCACGTTCGCTTCGAGCCGCTGTCCCACCATTCCGACGGGATCGCGAATTCCATCCTGCGCATCAACAATGAATTCGTGCGGCAGCACGTGCAAAACCTCGCGGTCTCCGGGCAGCGCGATATTGCGCGCTGTGTCGATCGCATGCCGCACATCTTCCCGCTCGATGTCCCGCGCCCGCGGCCCCAGCGGAATCCCTCCGCGGCTGTTCACGCCGCGGACGTGACTTCCCGCCACCCCGATCACCGCCGACTCCACCGGCACATTGGCGACGCTTTCCGCTTCTTCCACAGCCCGCCGTATCGAGCTGACCGCTGAATCCAGGTTCACGATCAACCCTTTGCGCAACCCCTTCGATTCCGCGGCCCCCAAGGCGAGAAAACGAATCTGCTCATTTTCCATCTCGGCCAGCAAAGCGCATGTCTTTGTACTACCGATGTCCAACCCGACGAGATATCTGTCTTTCTTCGCCAAACCGGATCTCCTCTTCCTTTTCCCTACCTTTTGACCTTGGCGGCCGGCACGCTGGTGTCGGGGTTCACCACCACTTGCCGCGAATACTGAAGGTCGATCGAACGCACTTGCCCCACGCTCGCCTGCCATTGCGCGAAATTCTCGACCAACATTCGGTACTTACCCGTGAAATCGTTTTGTCCAAAGTGCACCACGATGGCATGCGCTTCGTCTTCCGAGCCGAGCCCGGTCAGCACGGCCAGCAGATTGCGCGGATTGCCCAAGTCCAGTTCGCTTACGCGCTCGGATGACCCGGGACGCACCAGATCCACATCCTTCATGAATTCCAGGTAGGTCTTGACGCGCTTCTCTCGTTCTTCGCGCGGGACAGCCTCGGAGAGCCCCGTGATGATCGGAAAGTGGAAATCCTCGCCCGCCGGTCGATCGAGCAACACTCCCTGGGCGTCGATCAGCGTGAGTTCGGAGCCGTTGCGGAAGAACGCTACCGGGGTCCTCTCGGTGATGAAGACCCTTAGACGATTGGGCAGAATCCTCTGCACGCTGGCTTCTTCGACCCACGGCAATTGCTGGATCTCAGCGCGGCGCGCGTCCAGTGGTACCCGCAACACGCTTCGGTTGCGGTCCTGAATGAACAACTTCAGGATCTCTTCGCGCGCGACGATGTGGTTTCCCGTCACCTCAATTTGGTCCGGTTTCAGCAGAAGCAGTTGCGGCGAATACAGCAGGAAACGCCCGACAACTACAGCCAGCGCAACGAGCACTATCCCTACCAGCGTCCAGACGAACATCCTGCAGTAAAACGACCAGCTCTTTCCGCCGAATTTTTTCCGGCGGATTTCCACGGGCTTCTGGCGACGCAGGTAGCGCGGCTCGTCATCCGCCACCAACTCCGGCCGGTAGCGTTCCTGATCCGCGGCCGCCGGCGAGGAGTTCCGCTGCATTGGCTTCATGCGTTCCAAACCACCACCTCGTTTTCAAGCGTCACTCCATAGGCCTGGCGCACCCGCTCGCGCACGTCGGCCATGAGCGCCAGCATGTCCGTGGCGGAAGCCTGGCCTCGGTTCACAAAGAAATTCGCATGCCGGTCGCTAACCCGCGCGTCCCCAAATGCGTGGCCCTTCAAGCCCAGTTCATCGATCATCCTTCCGGTCGACCCGCCCGGCGGATTCTTGAAAATGCATCCGGCGCTTTTTTGCCCCAGCGGCTGGCTGCAGCGCCTTTTTTCGTTGCAGAGACGAATTCCTTGCAGGATTTCCTGGTAGGGCCTGGAGGGAAGTTCAAGCTTCACTGCCAGCATCATATCATCCGGCGCAAAAGAAGTGTGCCGGTATTCGAAGGAAATCTGCTCGCCTCGCAGCGTTTCGAGGTTCCGGGTGGCCGCGCGGTACAGTTTCACTTCACGCACGTAGGACCCGATCTGCGTTCCATAAGCCCCCGCGTTCATGCGCAGCGCTCCACCCACTGTTCCTGGCACACCGATGAGCCCCTCGAGCCCACCGAGATTGTGCTTCGCGCAAAGTGTCACCGTGCGGCCCAGGTCTGCGGCGGCGTCCACCATCGCGAAATTTCCCTCGATCAGCACGTCTGGATCCGGTTGGGCGAGCTGCAGCGCAACGAACGGCAGTTCCCCGTCCGCCACCAGCAGGTTCGACCCGCCTCCCAGAAATTTGTGCGCCACGCCGTTGCGCTCGAGCAGATCGAGTAGTCCCGGAATGGCCTCGTGTCTTGCGATCCGCAGGAGGTCGGTCTTGCCGCCAATACCGAGCGAGGTCATGGCCGCAAGTGACATCCCGGGCCGCGTCTCGACCCCGAGCTCCCGGAGCGCCGAAACCAGGTTCGGATCGTCAATGCGCATCCTTCACCCCGTCGTTCACCCGGAGCTCCGTACCCAGGAGCACCATGAATTCACCGCTCGCCCGGCTCACGTTGCCGGCCCCAATCGTCAGAATCGCGTCGCCGGGTCTGGCTTCACGCAACAAAAACTCTATGGCTTGCTGCATTGAGCGATAGTAATGCACATTTTTGTGCCCCGCTTCGCGAATGCTGTCCGAAAGCGCTGCGCTCGTTACGCCCGGAATTGGATTCTCGCTTGCTGCGTAGATATCCAGCAGCACCAGAATGTCTGCTTGGTTGAACGCCAGCGAAAATTCATTCCACAGATGCAGTGTGCGCGTGAACCGGTGCGGCTGAAACAGCACCAGAAGCCGGTTGAACTTGCAGCCCCGCGCGGCTTCGAGCGTCGCACGAATCTCCGCGGGGTGATGACCGTAGTCGTCCACCACCGTGATATCGCTCACCGTGCCCTTGATGTCGAAACGCCGGCCCACGCCCGCGAACTTGGCCAGTCCTTCGCGGATCAGGTCGCTCGCCACGTTCAAATACAGCGCCACGGCCGCTGCAGCCGCCGCATTCCTTACGTTGTGAATCCCCGGCGGATGCGGCAGGTGAAACGTTCCCAGGTCTTCGCCCTTGTAGGTCAGCCGGAATTCGCTCTCGAGTCCCAGCAACTGGATGTCACTGATCACCAGGTCGGCCTGGCTCGAGGTTCCATAAGTGATGATTGGCCTCTTCACATACGGAATGATGGCCTGCACATTCGGTTCGTCCAGACAAAGAATCGCCGCTCCATAAAACGGCACACGGTTCACAAATTGCGCGAAGGCATTCTGAATGTCCTCGAGCGAGGTGTACTGGTCCAGGTGCTCTCGGTCGATCGTCGTCACCACGGCCACGACCGGGGCATACTGCAAGAAGCTGCGATCGCTCTCATCCGCTTCGACCACGAAATATTCACCGCGCCCCACGCGCGCCGTCGTTCCCGCCTGGTTCACCCGTCCACCCACCACAAACGTCGGGTCCAGGTGTGCCGCTGCCAGAATTGCGGCCACCATCGAGGTGGTTGTGGTTTTTCCGTGCGCCCCCGCGACCGCGATTCCATACTTCAGACGCATCAACTCCGCCAGCATCTCGGCCCGCGGAATTACGGGAATCTTGCGCTTGACGGCCTCGGCTACTTCCGGGTTGTCGCTTCTCACCGCCGACGAAACCACCACAACGTGCGCCCCTTCAACGTTTTCCGCTTTGTGATCTTCGAAAATCGTTGCGCCCAGATCCTCGAGCCTTTCTGTAATCGTCGAGGGCTTGGTGTCCGAACCCGACACGGAATAACCCAGCGTGAGCAGCACCTCCGCGATTCCGCTCATGCCGATCCCGCCGATTCCCACCATGTGTATGCGCGTAAAGTTGCGAAATGAAACCATCATGTTCTTTCCGCTTTCTTGGGTCTCGCTTGTCCCGCTTGCTCCGTACTTCGCGGAGCGCTTCGAGGGACTCGGTGCGCGGCCTCTTCGATCAAGTTCACGATTTCACGCGCGGCATAGGGGTGGGCAAGGCTGCGCGCCTTCGTCGAAAGCTGTTCGATGTCCCCGGGCTGGTCGAGGAGCGAAAAAATCTCGCGCGCCAGTCGCTCTGCGGTAAGTTCCGGCTCCGGAATCAGCCGTCCCGCTCCACCGTTCACCATTTCCTGCGCATTCCGGAGTTGATGGCTGTCCGTCGCGCGCCCGAAGGGAATGAATATCGCCGCCTTACCCGCCGCCGCCACTTCCGCGGCGGTAATGGCCCCGGCGCGGCAAACAATGACGTCCGCCCAGGCAAACCGCTCCGCCATGTTCGCCAAGAATGCCGAAACTTCGGCCGAAATTTCGTACCGTGCGTAGGCCGCGCGCACATCATTATAGTCGCGTTCCCCGGTCTGATGCACAATCTGCAGCTCCGTTTTCCTCGCCGCCAGCCGTTCGGCCGCAGCCATGAATGCGCGATTGATCGGCAGCGCCCCCTGGCTTCCGCCCGTGATCAGCAAGCGGAGCGGCTTTTCCGGCGGGCGCGCCACGATCGTGAAAAACTCCGGCCGCACGGGGCACCCCGTGACCACAGCCTTTTCTCCCCACGCTTCTGCCGCAACCTGGTAACCGGTCGCGATTCGTTTCGCCAAATGCGCGAGCACCTTGTTCGTGAAGCCTGGCTCCGCGTTTGGCTCAAAGATCACATTGGGAATCCCACTGAGCCAAGTTGCCAACAGCATCGGCCCCGCCGCATAACCTCCGACTCCAAATGCCGCCGCCGGTCGGTGTCGCCTCAAAACGCCGAACGCGTCTGTGAGGCCCGCTCCCAGCATGGCCAGATTTTTCACCAGCGTCGTTCCGCCTTTTCCTTTCAAACCCGCCACGCGAATTGTCTCGAGCGGCAGCCCTGCTTGTGGCACGAGTTTCATCTCGATCCCGCGTTCGGTTCCTACCAGCACCACTTCCCGCTGTACCCCCCGAGACAACCACTCTTGCGCAATGGCCACTGCGGGGAACACATGTCCCCCCGTGCCGCCGCCCGCAATCAATAGTTTCACGCCGCGCTCCTTACACCGGGGGGCCCTGCTGTTGACGTGCTCTGCTGCGAAATATTCAAAAGCACACCCGTGGCCAGCAGCATCACCAGCAAGCTCGAACCGCCGTAGCTCACAAACGGCAGCGGGATTCCCTTTGTCGGCATCAGCCCGATCACCACCGCGAAGTTGATTAGCGATTGAAACAACACCATCGCCGTCGCCCCGAGCGCCAGCATCCGCCCGAATCCGTCCGGCGCATTGAAAGCTGCTCTCAATCCCCGCCAGCCATAGACCGCGAACATCGCAATCACCAAGGCCGCGCCGATGAAACCCAACTCCTCACAAATCACCGCATAAATAAAATCGGTATGCGCTTCCGGCAAATAGAACAGCTTTTGCTTGCTCTCCATCAAGCCGACGCCGGTAAATCCCCCTGAGCCCACCGCGATCAGCGATTGCAGCAACTGAAAACCCGCCCCTTGCGGATCCGATTCCGGGTGCAGAAACGCCATCATCCGGGCTTGCCGGTAAGAAACGTGCGCAATCAGCAGGAACAGCGCCGGCAGCGCAGCGGCCAGCCCCACCAGGAGCCATTTCCAGGAAAGCCCGGCGACAAAAAGGATCGCCGTCATAATCAGCACGATGTCCACCGAGGTCCCGAGGTCAGGCTGCATTACAATCAGCACCACGCACACCAGGATGGGCCCGACCGCTGGCAAGATCGTATGCACCAGGTCGCCTTTGCTAAATTCTAGGCTGGTGGTCGCGCGCCGCCGCAAATCGAGAAACCACGCCAGATACAGAATGGCCACGAGCTTCGCGAGCTCCGAAGGCTGTATACCCACCGGGCCAATGCGGATCCAGCGGTGCGTGGCATGCGATTTGTCCAGAAAAAAAGTACCCGCCAGCATCAATACCACCAAGCACAGGGCCGTATACACCACGGCCGGTTCACGCAAGCGGTGATAGTCCAGTCGCATCAACGCAAACATCCCCAGCAGCCCTGCCGCTAGCCATACCGTCTGCCGCAGCACGAAAATGTACGCGTGGCCGTACTGCTGCTCCGCGGTTACAGCTGAAGCGCTGAAAATCATCACCGCTCCGAGCAGGCACAACATCAGTGTCACGCCAAACAGCCAGCGGTCGGTTTCGAATCGTCTCGCCACGTTTCTTTGGCCTTTCCAAGCAAATGGAGCTGGTCGGTCAAGCCGAACGGGTCTCGGAAGTCAGAACTCTTCTTCGTCCACTCCTAAGTGGCGCCCGAGCCCCTTTCTAGCCCTCCCACCAAAGCCTTGAACACCCGCCCTCGATGCTCGAAATTCTCAAACTGGTCGAAACTCGCACAAGCCGGCGCCAACAACACGACGTCTCCGGCGCGCGCCGCATGCGAAGCGATCTCGACGGCGCGTTCCACCGTTCCGGCCCGCTCGATCGCTACGCTTCCCTCAATCTGCTGTTCGATTTTGTCGGCAGCCGCTCCGATCAACAACGCCAGAATGGCCTTTTCGCGCAGCGGCTTTCGCAGCACCGTGAAGTCGCTCCCCTTGTCCTTCCCGCCAAGAATGACAAGGATTCTACCGGGAAAAGCGTCCAGCGCTTTCAATGTCGCATCCACGTTCGTGGCCTTCGAGTCGTTGTAATAGCGCACGCCGCGGATTTCTGCGGCGAGCTCCAGCCGGTGCTCTACACCGGAGAAGCTCTTCACCGCCTGCCGTATGGTCGCCGAATCGACTTCGGCAAGCCGTGCCGCGGTCACCGCCGCCAGCACGTTTTCGAGGTTATGCGCGCCGGGCAGCGGAATCTCCGCGTACCTCATCACGAACTCCTCTTTGCCGTCGTGCGCAACGATGACGTCTTCCCCTCGCAGGCACGCCCCCTGCAGAATGCGCCTTTTCCGGCTGAACCAGAACGTCTGCGGCTTCTTCGGCGCCAGCGCCACCGTCGGCGCATCGTCGGCATTGAGCACCGCCGCGTCCAGTTCCGTCTGTTTCTCGAAAATCCTTGCTTTTGCCGACGCATACGCTTCCATCGTTTTGTGACGGTCCAGATGATCCGGCGTCAGGTTCAGGAACACGCCGATATCCGGGCGGAACTTCTCAATCCACTCAAGCTGAAAGCTGCTCAGCTCCACCACCGAAACCGTCTCCGCGTTCATCTGGTCCACGCAGGAGATGAGCGGTGTTCCTACATTCCCCGCGAGAACCGTGTGATAGCCGGCGGTGCTCAGAATGTGGTGAACCAGAGTCGTGGTCGTGGTCTTTCCATTCGAACCCGTGATCCCGATTAGTTCTCCCTCCAGAAAGCGGTATGCCAGTTCAATCTCGCTCCACACCGTTATCCGCTTCGACCGCGCCAGTTTCAAAAACGGATCATCCGCGGGAACACCGGGGCTCGGCACAATCAAATCCTGCGCCTGGTAGGTACTCTCGTGGTGCCCGCCCAGTTCCAGCGCCACCCCAGCCTCTCGCAGCTTTGCCGGGGCGTCGCCCAGTTCGCTCTCCGGGCGTATGTCCGTGGCCGTAACGATGGCGTTGTGTCCGGCGCAGAAAAGGGCCGTCGCCACTCCCGTCCGAGCCAGACCCACGACTAGCACGCGTTTCTTTCGCAACTCGATCGATCCCGGCATGTTACAAGCTCGCCCATCCTCCCTGCTTTCGTTGGGGCCAGGTTTCAGCCCGCATTCCGAAGCCAGGGTGCTCGCCGATTCCGGGCACTCGAGAAACTCTCCTCCGCCGCTGTCCCGTACCTTCTTTGCTCATCTGCTCCGCCGTCTTACCGCAATTTCAGTGTCGTCAGCGCGAATAGCGCAAATACCAACGCAGCGATCCAGAACCGCACGATCACCTTGCTTTCGCTCCACCCCAACAACTCAAAATGATGGTGAATCGGAGCCATTCGGAAAATCCTCTTGCCGCGCAGCTTGAACGAACCCACCTGCAGAATCACCGACAGCGCTTCCAGTACAAAAATGCCGCCCACAAACAAGAGCAGCACTTCCTGCTTGATGATCACTGCAATCGTTCCGAGCGTCCCGCCGAGCGACAGCGAACCCACGTCGCCCATGAAGATTTCCGCCGGATGCGCGTTGTACCAGAGAAACCCCAGGGAAGCTCCCACTAGCGCCCCACAGAAAACCGTCAGTTCCCCCACCCGGGGAATGTATTGAATGTCCAGATAATTTGCCCAGCGGAAGTTACTGCTCACGTAGGTCAGAACGGTCAGCGCTCCTGCCGCGATCACCGTGCACCCGATCGCCAATCCGTCAAGCCCGTCGGTCAAATTCACGGCATTTGAACTGCCCGTAATCACGATCGCGATAAACGCCAGAAACGGCACAAACGCCACCGGCCAGAAGGTCGGAACGTTTAGCAAGCTGTGGATCACCAGGTCGGGCTGGAATCGCTTGATAAACGGCACGATCAATTGCGTCGAATACGACCTGTGCGTCGCCAGTATCAGCAGTACGATTCCCACAAACGTGCTCACCGACACCTGCAGCGCGATCTTCCTTTTGCCGGTCAAACCCAGGTTTCGCCGCTTAGCCACCTTCGCGTAGTCATCCAGGAACCCGATCGAGGCAAACGCCAGCAGCGCAAAAAGTGCCAGAAGCACGAATGCGTTCGAAAGGTCCGCCCACATCAATACCGGTATGGCCGTCGATAGCACGATGAGCACACCGCCCATCGTTGGCGTGCCCGCTTTTTTCTTGTGCTCTTGCGGGCCTTCTTCCCGGATGTATTGCCCGATCTGCAATTCCCGCAGCTTGCGGATCAGCCAGGGTCCGAAAACCAGCGCCAGAAACATCGCTGTCAGGCTCGCGTACACCGTCCGTACCGTGATGTAGCGAAACACATTTAAGGGGCTGAAATATTTCAGCAGCACGTGATAGAGCACGTAATAGAGCATCTCAGTGTCTCACTCCCACGCTCGGCGGCGCGTCGAGCGGCACAAACCGCCCCAGCATCGCCTCCACAATCCGCTCCATCTTCACGCTGCGGGAGCCTTTCACGAGCAGCAGGTCGCCGGGCCGCACGAACTCTACTAGAAATTCCGCTGCTTCCGGCGGCGCCGCAAAAAACTTCGTTTTTTCCCGAGGCAATCCGGCAGCCACCGCGCCTTCGACGATCTGTGCCGCGTCTCCCTGCACGCCAATCACAAAATCGATCTTCCCAGTCTTTCCGGCAAATTCTCCTCCCTGCCGGTGAAGTTCTCGCGAGCTAGTCCCCAACTCCCGCATCTCGCCCGCCGCCAGAATTCGCCGCTGATACCCCGGGGTTGCCGCGAGCAAACTGGTCATGGCCTCGAACGCTGCCGGACTGGAGTTGTACGAATCGTTAATCAGCGCGAAGCCGTTCGCAAATCGGATGAGTTCTCCCCGCATCGACGGTGTGCGCAATCCCCGAAACACCTTTTGCGCCTCCGCCGGCCCGATGCCCCAGACGCTCGCGGCAGCCAGTGCCGCCAAGGCGTTCATCACCACATGCCGCCCCGGCAGCGGCATCTCGATCGGCGTTCTTTTGCCCTTGTGCACCAGCGTGAACGACGAGCCAAGCGCGCCTCGGTCCGTAATCTCCTCCGCCATGAACTCCGCCGGCTTCTCCGCACCATAGAAAATTACGCGTCCTGGCGCCACGGCCGCCATCGCCGCCACGCGCCGATCATCGGCGTTAAGCACCGCCACCGACGCGGGACCTCGCAGGCCCTCGATGAGCTCCCGCTTCGCGAGCGCGATTTCATCCACCGACGCAAAATTCAGCAGGTGTGCAGGCGCAACGCGCGTTTCGATCGCGACATCCGGCAGCGCGATTGCCGCCAGCCGCTTCAGCTCGCCCGGAAACGACATCCCCAACTCCAGCACGGCGACCTCGTGCGTCTCCTCCAAGCGAAATAGCGTCAGCGGCAATCCATATTCGTTGTTGAAGTTTCCTTCGGTCTTCAGCACCCGTAGCTTCGCACCAAGCAGTGCCGCCAGGATCTCCTTCGTGGTGGTCTTACCGACAGACCCCGTGATCCCGCATATTTTCCCGCCCCATTCTTTGCGCACAGCCCGCGCCAGCGCGTGTAGCGCCGTGAGCGTGTCGGGAACGGCAATGCAGCGGTCTTGCATCCATCCCGGATAGCGCGAGAGGAGCGGCTCCGCCACCATCGCCGCCACAGCTCCACGCTCCATAGCCGCGGCCACGTAATCGTGTCCATCGTGGCTCGGACCGTGTATGGCGACGAACAGCTCTCCTCGACGTATGGTGCGAGAATCAATCGAGACACCGGCCAGCCGGGCCACGGGGTCGAGGCCCACCCCTCGTTTGCCCGCCACCGCGTCAGCCACTTGTGTAACCGTCCACCGCATAGTTGCCTCAGAAAATTTGCCTGTTTCCGGGTTTGGCCGAGGCGTTCACCTCGTCCGTTCTGCACGTCTCGGGGCGTTCTCACCGGTTAAGGGTCCCTCCTTGATCTACGAGTCGCTTCTTTGGGCCGCAACGTGCTTTCGGTGCGACGCAAGAGAACGGAAGCGTATGGCGTGCCGAACCCTCTTCGGCCCTGTGGCCGCTAAAGCGTACCGCCGATCGCCGCAGCCCCGAGCGCTATGCGCTTTCCAGCGCGTTTCCCAACCACTTTCTTCCATCCTAGGGTCCGCCATCGTAGCCGCGCCCCTCGAGCGCCTTCCGTGCTTCCTCACGATCGTCGAAGTGAATCGTGCGGTCCGCGAAAATCTGATAGTCCTCATGGCCCTTGCCCGCCAACAGCACGATGTCCCCTGCTTGCGCTTCTTCGATTGCCGCATGAATGGCTTTCGCGCGGTCCGGTTCAATCATGTACTTCCCACCGGACTTCTGCATGCCCACCACGATGTCGCTGATGATCTTCAGGGGGTCCTCCTGGCGCGGATTGTCGCTCGTCAGAATCGATAAATCGCTCAAGCGGCCCGAGAGCTCGCCCATGATGGGACGCTTCGTCCGGTCGCGCGAGCCTCCGCAACCAAACACGGTAATGATGCGGCCCTTCGCGTTCAATTCCCGCGCCGTGCGAATCAGATTTTCGAGCGCATCGTCTGTATGCGCGTAGTCCACGACGACCAAGAATGGTTGGCCTCGGTCCACGCTTTGAAAACGCCCGGAAACCGCTCGAAGGTTCCGGATCCCCGTTTCGATCGTTTCGTTCGACAGACCCAAGGCGATGGCAGTGCCAATGGCCGCGAGAATGTTGTAGACATTAATGCGGCCGACGAGCGCCGATTCGATCTGGATCGCCCCGTTCGGCGTCTGCGCGAGGAAGCTCAATCCGTTGAAGCTCAACTGCAATCTTTTTGCTTTTAGGTCCGCGCCATTCTCGAGTCCGTAGGTAAGCGTCTTTTTCGCCATCGCAATCAGCTTCTTGCCCCACTCGTCATCCGTATTTACCACCGCCGCGTCCGGCACGCCGCTGCCGGTTCCTTCAAACAGCCGCCGCTTGGCCTCGAAATAATTCTCGAATGTTTTGTGGAAGTCGATATGATCGCGCGTCAGGTTCGTAAACACGGCCGCGGCAAAGTGGCAGCCCCACAAACGGTCCATTGCCAGCGCATGGGAACTGGCTTCGAGCGTCGCATAACTCCCGCCCGCGTCCCGAATCTCCGCGAAAAAGCTTTGCAGATCCAGCGACTCCGGCGTGGTGTTCGGCGCTGGATGTTCGCCGCGCGGCGTGTGGTAAGCGATCGTTCCAAATAGTCCGGTCTGCGCCCCGGAAGCCCGCAGGATCGAGTCGATCAGGGAGGTCGTTGTCGTTTTTCCATTCGTTCCGGTGACACCGACCAGTTTCAGCGCCTTCGCCGGACGGCCATAAAAGTTCGCGGCCGCAATCGCCAGCGCCTTGCGCGGTTCACTCACCTGTAACCACGGGACTTCACGCGGCCAATCGGTCGGTGCTTCTGTCGCGCTCAACACCGCCGTGGCTCCTCGCGATACTGCATCCCTGGCGAAGAGGTTGCCGTCGGTCGCCACTCCTTGAATGGCCACAAACAGCGCGCTTCTCTCGACCTTTCGCGAATCGCAAGCGACCTGGCGGATGCGCATTTCGCCGCTTGGCAGCGCCGTGCGCACCTCTACTCCATCCAAAAGCGAACGAAGTGGCGCTCCACCCGGCTGTTCCCGCTGTGCCACAGTCTGTGTCCGAATATCCTCTACGCGATTCCTCGCATCCTTCTCCAATTCTGCTACCTTGCAGTTGCCAATGGTCATTCGTCTCCGAAATCCTTTGCTCAGCGCGCCTTTCCCGGCCGCGCCGGTTCCGTGCTGAACTGCACCGTCATTTTCGTTCCCCGCCGCACTTTGGCTCCGGCGGAAGGCACCTGCTGAATTGCAAGATTGCTGCCAACCAGCACTGGGTTCAGTCCAAGCTTCAAGCAGCTTTCCGCGACTTCCCGCATCGTTTTTCCCGTGAAATCCGGCACCGCAATGTCGCCGCCTTCGTCGACAGCCAACATCACTTCCGGCAATTTCTCGAGTGTCGTTTGCGCGCTATTTGCTTTGGCACCTTCTTCCGTGTCTTCGGGCTGCGCGGAGAAATCGATTGGCGCCAGGTCGTCCAACGGCGCCTCATCGTTTTCCGTTTTTGTGTTGTAAGCCGTCTGCATCAGTTGTGGACTCAACGGCACATCCCGCGGCACATCCAGATACGGTAACACCTGCTCCGCAATCCTCTTGAACACCGGCGCCGCTACTGTCGCCCCGTCGTGCGGAAAACCCCCCGGCGAATCGACGGTCACCAGTATGGTCACCGCCGGGTTGTTGATCGGCGCAAACCCCGCGAATGACGCAATCACATTTTTCGGCGAATACCGCCCCGTCGCCGGATCTATTTTTTGCGCTGTCCCCGTTTTTCCTGCCGCCGTCCACCCATCGAGCCGCGCTGCTTTTCCGGTGCCGTGCAAAATTACGCCTTCCATCAACCGGCGCAGCGTTGCCGCTGTTTCCGGCCGGACCACCCGTTTTGGGTCGTCCGTTTCTGGCCCTTCGAAGGCCAGCACCTGATTGCCGCGCATCATCTGGTGCGCCACGTACGGCCTGTACAGCAGGCCGCCATTGGCTATCGCGGATACTGCCGTAGCGACCTGGAGCGGTGTCACGCCCACTTCCTGCCCCATCGAAATCGACGCAATCGAATACGAGCCCCAGTGGTCCAATCGGTGCAGCAGGCCTCGGCTCTCCCCTGGCAGATCCACTCCCGTCGGCGTTCCAAACCCGAACCCCTTGATGTAGTCGAAGAATTTCGGTGATCCGAGCCGCAGCGCAATCTTGATCGCTCCCACGTCGCTCGAGTTCGCCAGTATCTCCGCGACGGTCAACATTCCATACCGCTTGTGGTCGTGAATCAGGTGCCCCGCGACCGTCACTGCGCCATTCTCGCAGTCGAACAGTTCGTCGGCACGGATCAGGCCCTGATCAAAAGCCGCCGCAAGCGTAATCAGCTTGAACGTCGATCCAGGCTCATAGATTGCGCTGATCGCACGGTTCATTCGTGCTTCGTCCGGCGAATCCGTCGCCGCGTTGGGATTGAACCTCGGCCAGTTGGCCATCGCCAGAATGGCCCCGCTGTTCGGGTTCTGGACGATCACCGATCCTGCGGGCGCGTGGGTCTTTTCAATCGCGGCCAGCAACTCCCGCTCGGCGATGTACTGAATCCGCTCGTCAAGCGTGAGCACGGCGCTCGCGCCGCGGTCGCGCAACGCCTCCCCTCCGTCGTACCAGCGCTGCCGCCCGTCGGTCATCACGACGACCTTCTCCGCTTTACTGCGGATCAGGTCGTCATACTTTTCCTCTACCCCTCCCATTCCCTTTTCATCGACGTTCACGAACCCGAGTACATGCGCGGCCATATCCCGTTTCGGGTAATACCGCTGGTTCTCTTCCTGCAGGTAGATTCCCTTCAGATTCAGCGATTGAATCGCTTCGACTTTGTCGGGCGAGAGCTTCCGCTTGATCCATACAAACGTGTTTTCCGATTCGAGCTCTTGCCGGATCTCTTCGGCAGGAATTCCCAGTACGCCGGACAACAGCCGGGTCGCCATTCCCACGTCCTTTATTTCCGAGGGAACTGCAAATGCCGACTGCACCGGAATGCTCATCGCCAGCGGGCGCATGTTCCGATCGTAAATCACGCCCCGCTTGGGTGCGACATCGATTCTTCTCCGTTGTTGCCGCGCGGCGCGTGACAGGTATTCACTATGACGAAACAACTGCAGGTAGGCGACTCGCCCCAAGATTGCTGCCATCCAGAACAGCGCGGTGCCGGCGATGATCAGCAAACGAACGTGGACTTTTTCTTGCTCCATGGCCCCCGGCTTCCGGTTGGCGTTCCAAATCTCTGGAACCGTCGCATCTGTGGCCCCTCGAGCCATTCTTCGGGGTCGGTCGTCAGGAGCTCAGAGTTGCTTACTCTCGACTACAGCGTTGACTTGTAACCTGCTACGGTGCCCGGTTCAGCCGTGGGTACTGCAGAGCGGCCACCTCCGCTCCATCCAGATTCACATATTCCCGCACTTGATTCGCTTCCGGCCTTTTGAATCCCAATTCATGCTGTGCGATGACGTCGATGCGGTGCGGGTCGCGCAACGTGGCGATCTCCAGCTTCAGCTTTCCGTTCAATTCCGCGGCCTGCGCTTGCTTGCCCTTCAAATCTTCCAGTTGAAAACTCATGTCGATGCAGCGGAAGTGCTGGTACACGTATAGCATGAAAAACACGGCGATAATCCCGCCGAGCGCCGCTGTCCGAAAGAGATTCCGCATCTTTGCCGGCTCCACGTGCCGCACCACCCGCGAATTATCGATTCGCTTCACGGTGTAAAACTCGGCCATCGCCGGCTTCTTCGAGTTTCCTCCCATCAACTCTCGCCGCAAACTTCTCGTCGTTAGCGACGAGGTCTTAAGCGACGAGAGGTCGTCAGGCGAGTGGAATCGGCTTCCCGGCTCCCCCCGCCATCGGGCAACAAACTCCTGCCGCTCTGGCCTGGCGGGCCGCGGCTTTCGCCGCAACAAGTCCGATTCGCTCACCGGGGGCTTCAGCCCCTGAAGGATATCCGCGCTCGATCGATACGCCGTCGCCATCTCACACCTTCTCTGCGCACCGGAGCTTCGCGCTTCGCGATCTCGGGTTCGCGGCCTGCTCTTCCTCGCTCGGCACAATCACGTGCCGGGTCAGCACCTGCAACGTTCCGGCCTTCTGGCCTTCCTGGAACGCTCGCTTCACCGGACGGTCTTCCCGCGAGTGGTATGTCAGCACCACCCACCGGCCGCCTGAATTCAATGTGGCAGGAGTCCGGTAAAGAAACTGCCCGAGTTCCTCCATCTCTCGATTCACCGCTATCCGCAGCGCCAGAAACGTTTTTGTCGCGGGATGCAGTTTCTGCCTTCCCCATTGCCTCCGGGCACCTGCCACAACCGTTGCCAGGTGCGCCGTGTCCCTGATGGGCCGCGCTTTCACAATCCTCCTGGCGATCCTTCTCGAATCGTGCTCTTCCGCTTCTCGGTAGAGCAAATCGGCCAGTTGCTTCTCCGGCCAGTGATTCACAATCTCTTCTGCCGTCAACGTGTCTTCGGCCGCTTCCCCGCTGCTCATCCTCATGTCCAGCGGCCCCGCCTCCCGGAACGAAAATCCCCGTTCCGGCCGGTCAAGCTGCATGCTCGAAACTCCCAAGTCGGCCAAGACCCCGTCCACCTTCGCTATCCCCAACTCTTGTACGACCTCGGCTATCCTCGAAAACGCCGCGTGCACCAGCGTCACCCGGCTCCCAAACTCCCGCAGCCGCTCGCGCGCGATCCCGAGTGCCTGTCCGTCCCGGTCCAGGCTGATCAACTGGCCTGACGTCAATCGCCCTGCGATGGCCGCCGAATGTCCGCCGGCGCCGAGCGTCGCGTCCACGTAAATTCCGTCTGGCCTTATCCGTAGCCATTCGAGCACCTCTGTCAACAGCACCGGCCTGTGTGGTACGCCCACTTCCTGCTGCCTGCGCGGCCCTGCCGCTCAACTGCTGCCTTCGCCCCTGGCAACGGCCCGCCACCTTGCTGCCAACTGTGCTTGCCCCAGTAACCGCGCCACCCGACCGGCATCAAATACCGAACTCGCCGAGGGCCTTGTCGTCTTCCGCCGTGTATGGCTCGTTCTTCAATTGATCGAGCACCCTCGTGTGATTCATCACTTCGAGGTAATCGAGCTTCCCAAAAACGTCCACGTCGCCCTTCGTTTGTGCCGTCTCTCTCAAAACCGACGGCAGCAAAACCCGCCCCTGTCCGTCCATCTCAACCACTTGCCCGAAATAGCTGGTCCGCATGAGAAACTTGCTCTTCGTCGGGTTCGTGCTGGGCATCTTCGCGAGCTTGTCCTCGATCTCTCCCCACACCTTCAGCGGGTAAATCAGCGCCACTTCACCGGTCTTGCTGGTAATGTAGAACTGATTGCCGTACTCTTTGAGCGCCTCGAGAAACTGGGCGGGGATCTTCAGACGACCCTTTTCGTCCACCTTCGCCGGAGAGTTGCCCCTCAGTTTCATGGATTCGGTCTCGTTGGAGGATCAGCTTGCCCACTTCGTCCACTGCCCCCTAAAGCGCCCTACTCCCTACTACTGCCAACCACTTTGCCCCACTTTCTCCCACAGAATAGGCCCAATTTCCCTCTTGTCAAGCGAAATTCGCGTTGTTTGTGAATAAATTGTGTGTGTTGTTTGCGCTAGAGCAAACAACGAGCGGACGGCCCGAAACCCCATAACATCCGCTTGAGTCCGGCAATCAAGTCTGCCCATATCTAGGGGTCGGCATCTCGCCTGGGGCCGGCTTTGCCGACATCCGCCAGAGACCGCGGGGACCGGCCTTTGGCTATTGCCCGAGGCCGTGCCTGGCGTTTGTCCGGTTCGCCGCGCTTATTGGGCTCAAGGATTCCAAAGTCGCACTTTCAGAACGATTGAACTTAGAGGCTCCATTTCTGTGTGGCCCTCCCCCCACACTTGTCTGCCCGAGCGCGTATGCATTACGCTAGCGGTCCAGAGAGAAAGCTCGCCAAAAATGCACATCAAAATTCTTGGTTCGGCGGCCGACGGTGGATTCCCTCAATGGAACTGCGCTTGCCGCAACTGCGTCGGGTTCCGCAGCGGCTCTCTGCGCACCCGGCCGCGGTCGCAATCGCAGATCGCCTTCTCCCCCCTCCCCGATCTTTGGTTCCTGGTCGGCGCCTCGCCCGACCTGCGCTCTCAGATTCTGGCCACTCCGGAGCTATCGCCCCCACCGGACAGTCCCGGCC
>DATFTB010000304.1:0-21986 GCA_035262325.1 Candidatus Acidiferrum sp. | reverse complement strand
GGTCATGATCTGCATGAGCTTTAAGACGCTGGTGTAGCCAATTGGTCTTTTGTCGCTGAGGGCCTGGTGCACTTCGCGGACGGTAGAAGGGCCGCGTTCCCAGAGAACGTGCAGGATCTCGAGTTCGGAAGCCGTTGGTTTCGGAGAATGAGTCAGCATGCAGGGAGGCTACTACGAAGGCGTTCGTAGTGTCAACGAAAATCTTCGTAGTTTGCGGACGCACAAGCCCCCGACCGTGCGGAGGAGGCAAGCGCAGGGCCCGAATCGGTCCGGCATACCGCAATCCCGAGGCTGCGGTGCGCTTGCGCCGCAGCGCGTGTGTGCCCCTATGCTCAGGGTGCCACGATGTCTTTGAATTGTGGCTTGACGTGAACCGCCTGCAGGCTGGCAGCATCCCAGCCACCGCCGAGCGCCTTGACGAGCAGGACGCTGGTAACCAGGCGCTGTCCCTGAATGATGGCCGCTTCCTGTTCATTCGAAAGCAGGATCTGCTGAGCACTCACAACGTCGAGATAGCTGACGAGTCCTCCCACATAACGGGATGTGGCGATATCCAACTGCCGGTGTGCGGAATCGACGGCGTCGGCCTGCGACTGGCGGGCGGCCGCGAGCACTTCGAGTCCGGTGATATTGTCCTGGACCTCGCGAAAGGCGTTGAGCACCGTTGCGCGATAGCTCGCGACCGATGCACCGTAACCGGCTTCGGAGAATTTGACCTGCGCGCGACGCGCGCCGCCGGTAAAGATCTCCTGCGCGACATTGGCGCCGACCGCCCAAAAGCCGCTTTCCGCACTCAAAAGCTGCGACAGATTCGCCGAGTTCCAGCCGCCTTGGCCATACAGCACTAGTGAAGGATAGTAGGCGGCCTTGGCGATGCCGATCTGCGCGTTGGTCACCGCCATCTGCCGCTCGGATTCCGCGATATCGGGGCGCCGCTCGAGAAGGTCGCTCGGAAGGGAAGAATCGATATTCGGGGGTTCAGCCGCAAGTTCGCGATCGGGGACATGAAAGCCGGGCGCCGGTTTTCCGACGAGCACCGCGACGGCATCTTCAAATTGTTTGCGCTGCTGGCGCAGCAGCGTGGCCTGCGTACGCGTCGTGTTCAGCAGCGTTTCCTCCTGTGCCACATCAAGGCCCGAAGCGACTCCGCCCCTGTGGCGCGAGTTGACCAGGTCCAGGCCCTTTTGCAAGGCTTCCACGGTGCGGTTGAGTATCCCAATTTCCGAATCAAGCTGGCGTAGCGTGAAGTAATCCGCCGCAAGCTCAGCGGTCAGCACCAGGCGCACGTTTTCAAGATCGGCGGCATTCGCCTGATAGGAAGCTTGAGCCGCCTCAATGGTCCGTCGCCGCTTGCCCCAGAGGTCCACCTCGTAACTCACGTTGAAGGGAATCGAGTAGTTACCCTCTGTGACAGGGCCGGTCAGAGGAAAACTTGAGCCCGTCGCCCGCGTTCCCGAGAAGCGCTCCCGCGCGGCGGCAGGATCGACCGACAGTGTCGGAAAAAGCGTGGCGTTCTGGACGGCGGCGGACGCGCGCGCCTGGTCGAGATGCGCGAAAGCGACCTTAAGGTCCTGGTTCGCCGCGAGCAGATCGGTTTCGAGCGCATTCAGCTCGTCATCATGAAATACCGCCCACCAGGACGTTTTGGGGACCGAATCTTTGGGTTGCGCCTCGCGCCACGGCTCTGCCACTTCCCAGGTGGCGGGCACCGGCGCGGTTACCCGCTTGTAATTCGGGCCAACCGTGCATCCGCCGAGCGCTAGAAGCGCGGCACACGCGAGGGCACGCGCAAGCGAGCGGTCTAGCGCGCCTGGTAGAACCCTCATCAGGGTTTTTTCTCCGTCGCAGCGGGTGGACTGGCGGGTTGGGCCGCGGCCGGTGTTGATGACGCGGCCGGGGGCTGGTTGACGGGATTACTGACTTGCTTAACGTGGACCTCCTGGCCATCCTCGAGCGAGTCGGGAGGATTCAGCACGATCCAGTCATCCGCATTGAGGCCGCTCAGGACCTCGAGCGTATTGCCATAATCGCGGCCGATCACAATCGGCTGGAGATGCGCGCGATGATTCGAGTCGATCAGCACCGCGCGCAAGCCCTCCGCGCGAAACAGGAGCGCGTTCACCGGAACCTGCACGCGTTGGCCGCTAACTTTCACTAGCAAGTGGACCTGCGCAAAGCCGCCGGGCAACAACTCCCCCGGTCTATTAGGAACATCCACTTCCGTGAGCAGTGTGCGCGTCGAAAGATCAATCGCTTCCGCGTTCCGCACCACATTGCCCTCGAATTTCCGTCCGGGGTATTGCGTAAGCACGAGATAGGCCCCGAGACCCGCATGAATCGAAGCGGCATACATCTCGGGCACATTTATGTATACGCGAATGGGGTCGGTTTGCGCCAGGATGAAGAGCAGCTGCGAGGCTCCGCCATTACCGGCGTTGACCAGCGTTCCGATGTCGACGTTGCGGCGCGTAATTACGCCGCTGAATGGAGCGTAAATGCGCTTGAACGATTCGAGTTCTTCAAGCCGCCGGACATTTGCTTGGAAGGATTCCACCGTCGCGCGCTTCGCTTCCAGATCGCCGATGGCGTTATCGACCTCCTGCTTCGAGACACCGTCGGTTTTCAACAACTCGGAATAGCGCGAGGCGGTGATTTGCGAGAGATTGGCATTGGCTTCGGCCGTATTCAGGTCTGCGCGAGCTTGCGAGAGCTGCTGATCCACTTCCGGCGTGTCGATGTCGGCCAGCAGCTCGCCCTTGTTCACGCGGCTGCCGATGTCGTGATACCACTTTTTGAGATAGCCATTCGTGCGGGCAAAAACCGGCGATTCAACAAAGGCTTGCAGCGTTCCGGGAAGCACGAGATCCTCGTTCCCCGACTCCGCGGTCGGGTGGATCACGGCCACGGTGGGAACAGCAAGGGCTTCCGTATTGCTGGCGAGCGCCTGATACTCGGAACGGCGTTGAAACATCAGAACAGCCCCGGCGACGACGAGGGCAATAACGATGGCCAGGAACACCAGGAAGAGCGGGTTCTTCCGCCGCGAAGGTCCACCGGGGTCGTTAAGCGGCTGTGTTCGTTCGTCAGTCATAATCTGTTACTCCCGGCAAACGGAGTCCCCTCACGTCATTGCGCCGGCGCGCTTTGGTGCGTGGCCTGGTAGCGCTTGCGTTCGAGCCGCCCGTGAATAATCGAGAAGACGCAGGGAACAAAAAATAGCGTGGCGACGGTGGCGAAGAGTAGCCCGCCAATCACGGCGCGTCCGAGCGGCGCATTTTGCTCACCGCCCTCGCCGAGGCCGATGGCCATCGGCACCATGCCGATGATCATCGCCAAGGCGGTCATGATCACAGGTCGGATTCTCACAAAACCGGCCTCGAGCGCCGCATCGAGGGCACTCTTTCCTTCGTTCATCTGTTCGCGCGCGAAGGACACCATCAGAATACTGTTGGCCGTGGCCACACCCATACACATAATAGCGCCGGTCAGGGATGGAACGCTCAAGGTTGTATGGGTGAACAGAAGCATCCAGCAGATGCCCGCAAGCGCCCCGGGCAGCGCGGTAATGATGATGAACGGATCGAGCCAGGACTGGAAGTTCACAACAATGAGGAGATAAGCAAGAACAATCGCGCCAAGCAGTCCAACGCCCAGGCCTACGAAGGAAGTGGACATCGTCTGAACCTGACCGCGAATGAAGATGCGGCTGCCCCGAGGCAATTCTTTTTCAACGTCGTGGACGAGCTGTGCGACCCGCGTCGAAACGGAACCAAGATCGCGCCCGGAGACCGAGGCGTAGACATTAATCATGGGTTGCACGTCGTAGTGAGAAATGGAAGCCGGGCGGGCCACGGTCGAGCTGGACACGAGGTTTCCGAGAATTTGCGGCTGCGCCCCGGGCGCGCTCGCGGTCACGGGCGTATTCTGCAGCGCCTGATAATTGTCCACGCGATACTGGGGCGTCTGGACCGCAACCTGGTAACTCACGCCGTTCCGTGGATCCAGCCAGAAATTTGGAGCCGTCTGAAAACTCGAAGAGAGTGAGACAAGGACGTTTTGCGCAACATCGCGTGCCTCCATGCCCACAAACTGTGCCCGTGTCCGGTCAATGTTCATGAACAACGTCGGCGCATCGAACGCCTGCTGGACGTGAACATCCACGGCGCCGGGAATGTGACGAACTTCGTTCGCCAGCTTCAGACCGACGGCATAATTCGTGGGCTGGTTTGCGCCCCGGATCTGAATATCGATCGGTGCAGGCGTGCCGAAATTAAGAATCTGGGTGACGATATCGGCCGGCTGAAAGAAAAACTGGACGCCGGGGAACTCTGACGGCAGGCGCTTGCGCAGTTCGCTGATGTAGGAATACGTCGAGCGTTCGCGTTCGGGTTTGAGTTGCACCAGGATTTCGCCGTCCGCGGTGCCGATGGTGCCGGAGTTGCTGTAGGTCAAGTTGATGCCGGAGTACGGAACGCCAATATTGTCGAGCACCGTCAGCAGATCTCTTTCCGGAATCGTCCGGCGGATTACCCCGTTGATCTGGTCCGCCAGCCGAGCCGACTCCTCGATGCGCAGCCCGGTGCGCGCCCGCATGTGGAGTCGAATCTGGCCCGCATCCACGCTGGGAAAAAAATCGCGGCCAAGGAAGAAGTACAGTCCGGCCGATAGCACGCAGAAGGTCAGAAAGCACGCCGCGAAGAGTCTTGGACGACCGAGTGCCGCTGCTAGCGCGCTGCGATAGCCCGTGCGGAAGCGCTCGAAGGTGTGTTCAAACCCCTGCTGATAGCGCCGCAAGAAACCCATCCTCTCGCCGACGTGCTCATCGGCGCGATATTCGTCTTCCGAACTTAGCAGGTACATGGCCAGGGTCGGAACGATGGTGCGCGACCACATGTACGATGCCAGCATTGCGAAGATCACGGCTTCGGCCAGTGGCACGAACAGATATTTCGCCACGCCGGAGAGGAAGAACATGGGGATGAAGACGATGCAGATGCACAGCGTCGAAACAAAGGCGGGCACGGCAATTTGCTGGGCGCCATCAAGAATGGCCTGAACCGTTTCCTTCCCGAGAGCCAGATTGCGGTTGATGTTTTCGATCTCGACCGTGGCGTCGTCAACGAGGATACCGACGGCGAGCGCCAGTCCGCCGAGCGTCATGATGTTGATGGTCTCGCCGAGCGCGCTGAGGCAGATGATGCTTACGAGAATCGAGAGAGGGATGGAAATCGCGATGATCAGCGTGCTTTTCCAGTTTCCGAGGAACAAGAGAATCATGATCGCCGTCAGACAGGCCGCGATGAGCGCTTCGCGCAAAACACCTTGAATGGCCGCGCGGACGAAGAGGGATTGATCAAAGAACGTGGTGAGGTTCAAGCCCTCGGGAAGGGACGGCTGATACTCCTTCAGCGTCTGCTTGACGCGGTCGACAATGGAGAGCGTAGAAGCGCTGCCGGTCTTGTAAACACTCATCAGAACGCCCCGCTGGCCATTGGCGAGCACAATGTTGGTCTGAGGAGAGAAGCCGTCCCGAACGTGGGCCACATCGCGCATGTAGACGGTAGAGCCGTTGACGGTTTTGACGGGGAGGTCGTTGAGTTCGGCGATCACGCGAGGGCTGCCGTTCAGTTCAACCTGGTACTCGAGCGCCCCCATCTTGGCGGTGCCCGTCGGCAAAATAAGGTTTTGCGCATTGACAGCACTAACGATATCGACCGGCGAGAGTCCTCGGGCCTGCAGCGCCCTGGAATCGATATCGACCGACACGAGCCGCTGCTTCCCGCCGTAAGGAAAGGGCATCGCGGCGCCTTGCACCGTAGCCAGTTGCGTTCGAATGAAATTGTTGCCGTAGTCAAATAGCTGCTGCTCGCTCAAGCGGTCGCTGGTCAGCCCGATCTGCAGTACCGGCACGGTCGAGGCGGAGTAGATGATGACCAGCGGGGGTGTAGTTCCTTGCGGGAGGGTGCGCAGGAAGGTCTGCGAAATGGCGGTAACCTGGGCCATCGCGGTTTGGATGTTGACGCCCGGATGGAAGAAGATTTTCACAATCGCAATCCCGTTAAGCGACTGGGACTCGATGTGTTCAATATCGTTGACCAGTACGGTGATGCCGCGCTCCACGTTGGTGGTGATGCGCTGCTCCATCTCCTGCGGTTGCAGGCCGGTGTAGGTCCAAACCTGCGCGATTACCGGAATGTTGATGTCCGGGAATATGTCGGTGGGAGTGCGCATGAGGACTACGGGAGTTAAGAGGATCACGACCAGCGCCATAACGACAAACGTGTATGGCCTGGATAAAGCTAATCGGACTATCCACATAAGCCGAAACGTTACCTTGAATTCAAAGAACGCACCCCGACTTTGCCGACACCCGGAGCGCTTAGAACTCGAATTTGGGTTGCCTTTATTAGACTACCGCCGACCCTCGTTTAGGTACATCCCCGAGGCCAGCCGAGCGCGGCGGAGCGCCGCTGCCAATCGCTCGAATTGGAGTTTCAAGCCATCGAAAATTTAGCTGGTCTCACGCTAGGAAGACGATGAAACGGCAGAGGCCCGCGCTGTGCCTTGGGCACCGCGTCGGGCGTGCGCTTGTGGGCCTACTCGCGAATTACAAAATTCATGCGCACGCCACAAATCTCGATCAGGTCGCCGTCGTTCAGTCGCACCGGGCCGGGAATGGGCGAGCCATTTACAACCGGGATTTTGGTGCCGGTGCCCAGGTAATAGCCGTCGTCGCGCTGGTTAATTTGCGCAGCCACTTGCGGCTTGAACCAACCGCGAAGCTGCACGGTCGCCATCGAGGATTTGCCAATGACCGTGAGCTTGTTGGTAAGCACGTACTCCTTCTGGTCCACTCGGCCGTTCAGCACGATGAGCGTCGGCATTTTCACGCGGCCCGGAGAGAATTGCGAGCGCTCACCCATGGCGGCGGCTTGCCGTTGCATTTCGCGGCGCATCTTGGTATCGAGAACCATGGTTTCATTGATTTTGGGCGCGGCGGCCTTGCGGCCCATGTCCCAGGGAATGGCACTATCGGCCGTGGCGTCCACTTTGATGTGGTGCTTGCCAATCCAGATGGCGTCGCCATCGTGCAGCGTTGCGCGCTCCACGCGAAGATCGTTGACGAACGTGCCGTTCAGGCTGTCCAAATCTTCGACCACAAGGCGGCTGCCTTCGAAGTAAACGCGGGCGTGGTAGTTGGAGACGGCCAGATTGTCGACGGGAAGATCATTGTCCGGGGAGCGGCCGATGGTCACCGGCCGGTTGCCGATCGGTACTTCTTTCATCAACCTCTCTTCAAACATCAGGCTAAGCTTTGCCATGCGAAGTTCCTCCACCAGGAGCTTCAATCTTTACTTGCCCGATTCCCGGCGCAGCCACGAAAACCAACCCTTGGACTCATCCTGCAACCGGGCGACGATGACGGTAACGTTATCGAGGCCACCACGTTCGTTCGCCAGATCCACGAGCTTTTGCGCTGCCTTTTCCGGATCGGTTTCCGCCTGCAGCGTGCCGGCGATTTCCGGCTCCGTAACCATGCGCGTCAGTCCGTCTGAACACAGCAGAAGAACATCACGAGGGAAAAGGTCGAACTCGTCGATGTCCACATCCACCTCAGGATGCGCTCCGAGGGCGCGAAGGAGCACGCTCTGCATTTCGCTTTCCTCGGCCTGCTGCGGAGTGATGATCCCGCGGCGAACCTGCTCGGCCACCAGGGAGTGGTCGTTGGTCAGTTGCTGCAGGTTGCCGGTGCGCAGCAGGTAAGCGCGGCTGTCGCCCACGTGAGCGAGACTAAGCTTGCTGCCGTTAATCCACCCGGCCGTGAGTGTGGCGCCCATGCCGCGCTGCTCCGGGTGTTCTTGCGATGACTGGTAGATACCAAAATTCGCCTGCAAAACAGCGTTCTCGAGAAGGCGCGTCTGCTCCGTCCAGTTTTCGCCGGACGCTCCAGCGAGCGTGACCTCCAAGTCTACTTTCGACGAGGAACATACTCTTTCGATCGTATCAACCGCCAGAGAACTGGCAATTTCGCCGTGCGCTTCGCCACCCATGCCGTCCGACAGAATGAACAAATTCAGCGGTTCCACGATCCGGAAAGAGTCCTCGTTGTTCAAACGAACGCGCCCGAGGTCCGTCACGCCACCGCTGTCGATCTGCACGGCGTCTCCTTCCAAGCTTTTCGTCGGCACGCGCGACACCCCCGCCGTGGACACCCCGGCCTTCTATTCCACGCTAGCAGAGGCTTATCGACCGCGAAAGGCTTTGCTCCCAAGTGATTACCTGTCTCGAACCACACCGTCCCAAAGGCCAGTCCGCAAGGATACCCGAAATGGGGGGAATACCCCAGCCCTTCGGCGCTAAGCCGCCCGTTCAGGTGCGGCTGCGGGCCAGGCGCTCTGCTTTCGGCAAACACGCGGAACTGGCGCACTTCTGCGAACCGGCAAAGTCCTCTACAATTCCCTGGTGCGTCCCGATTCATTCCGGTTCCTCCGGGCTCACCTCTGCCCCTGGGTCTTGGCGGCCACACTGGGCGTCGCGATGGCCCAGCAAGCGCCCGCGCCCGCAGGAGCTCGTGTCCTCTTGTTACCCCGCAAGATCGTTTCCGGGGAACACGCGACCCTCGCGGTGCTGGACCTGGCCGGACGATTAACCCCGAACGTGCACATAAAGTTTTCGGATGGCGAATCGGTCACGACCGATGTTACCGGACGGGCGCTGTTTGTCGCCCCCCTTAACCCCGGGACCATCTTTGCCGGGATTGCAGGTCGCTCGGGGCGCGTGTCGAGCAGCATCGTTTCCCCGGCGGAAGTGCCTTCAGCCACCTTGGACGTTGCCGCCGCACCGCGCCTTGCCTCCGTCTCTGACCGCTTCGAGCTGAGCGGCCATGGTTTTTGCGGAGACGCCGATGCAAACCATCTGATGGTCTCGGGAACGCCCGCGCTCGTTCTGGCTTCCTCGCCGGCCTCGTTGTCGGTTCTGCCGCCGGCGGATCTCGACCCCGGACCTGCCAAGGTGCTGGTGAGTTGCGGTCAGAAATCCGCCGCACCGTTTACGATGACATTTGTGGTTCTGGAGTTGAATGCCAGCAGTGCCGCTCTTGCCCCGGGAGAACACCGCACGCTATCGGTACGGGTGCGCGGAACTACCTTGAAGGTCAACCTGGAAGCGCGAAACCTCGCTCCCGGGGTCGCGGACCTGGTGGGAGGAAGTCCAGTGAAGGCGGCCTCCACGGGCGGAGCCGACAATCAAGCGAAATTTGAGGTCGCGGGCAAGCGCCACGGCAACTTTATGATTTCGATACGCCTGCTTTCGCCGTTCGGGGCGCCGCGGCCCTAGAGTTCGGCTTTAAGCCGATTTCTTCGCGGCGGTCGGCGGCGACAGTTCGAGCGTTCCTTGGGCGTCGTCAAGTTCGCGCGGGCCGGTCTCCCCCGAAGTGAGCAGATTGTTCAGCGTGTTGGACGCCCTCTCGAACCGTTTATCGGCCTCCGTATAGCTCTGCTGGGCGTTTTTCAGATGCGAGCCGATCTTGCCGAAATGCTGACTGAACGTATCGAGTTGCTTGCGCATGCCGGCGAGGTTAGCGGCCAGCAGGCGGGCGTTTTCCTCGATCTGCAGGCCGCGCAGGCCCATCGCGATCACCGACAGATGCGCATACAGTGTGTTTGGGGAAACGGCAATGACTTGGCGGCTCCGGCAAAAGGCGTCCACTGCCTGGCCCTTTGCGTCTGCACTGCGAAGCAGTTCATAGTAAACGGCCTCGCTCGGGACAAACATCAAGGCAATCTCGAGCGTGTTTTCGTCCGGGACGATATATTTCTTGGCGATGGCCTCGGCGTGGAGTTTTACAGCACTGACAAAAGGCTTGCGCGCTTCCTCGCCTTCACTGCCCAGGCGCAAGTACGCGTCCAGTGGAAATTTCGAATCGATGGCCAGGATTTTCCTGTCGCGCAGGTGAATCACGGAATCCGCGGCCTCGCCGCTGCGAAAGCGATACTGCAGGGAATACTGCGTGGGAGGGAGGCAGTCTTCGAGCATGCGCTCGAGGGTCGTTTCGCCGAAGCTGCCTCGGGTCTTGGTGCCGCCCAGGATGTTTTCAAGACGCTCGGCCGTTTCGTGCATCTGCTGGCCGGCCTGCTGCACTTGTCCGAGTTGCTGCTGAATTTGCGTAATTTGCTCTCGGGTATTCTTTAGCTCCGTGGACATGGCGGTCTGAGCGTGAGAGGTTATCTCGGCGGAGTCCTTCACGCCTTTCTGCAGTGCGTTGGTGACGGCCTCGAGACGCGCGGCGACCGTGTCAGCGATGGTTTCCATCTTGGTGGAGGCCTGCGCCTGAGAGGTGGACAGGGTAAGCAGGTCGCGGCGCAGTTCGTGCATTTGTGACTCGAAAACTTCGCTTTTCTTCTTATCCTGTGAAGTTTGCAGGAGAACTCTAGCCATCAAACCTACGATCAGCAGACCCAACAAGAAGACGACCAACCAAATAGCGCTCATTTCCTCTCCGGGATTTCAACGGGAAACGGAACTTCTACTACTTTACTAGCAAGCGCAGGGGAAGGATAGGCAGCTTGGCTCCGAAGATAGGGCTCTTCCCGGGAGAAGCCTCTAGCCCGGCGGCTGCTCCCAATGGTCCGGGCAAAGGAAAAAGCCCCGGCTCGGCGCAGGGCCTTTTCTCGGTACGAAATGCGGTCAACCGGAGCTACCAGCTCATCCTCAGCGCGAACTGGAATTGACGCGCGTCGTAAGCGGCGGTCGGCTGTCCCGCCGGACAAATTGGGCCGGCCGTCGGGTCGCACAGTTGGTTCACCGCAGAAATATTCGTGTGGTTGAACAGGTTGAATCCGTCGGCGATCAAGTCCATGCGCAGATGTTCGCCGAGGTTGATCCCTTTCGAGATCCGTAGGTCGAACTGAAAGAAGCCCGGCATGAAATAGGGATTCCGGGACAGGTTGCCGTCACAGCCCTGTATCGGCGTAATTTGCGGCAAACCTGGGGTTGCCGTTGCGGGCACGGTGAACGGTACCCCGGCGTTGGTCAGGCACCGGTTGGCCGGTACGAACGCGACCCCGTGGATGAAAGGGGAAGTCGTAGCCCCTGCCGTTCCTGCCGGGGCGATCGATGGCCGATCATTCGATGCGCTGAGATCCAGGCGTGTGTCTGCACCGGTTATCACCTGGAAGGGACGGCCCGAAGATACTTCGATCAGAGGAGCGACGGTGAAGTTGCTGAAAAGGGCCTTGGCAAAGCTTTCTCCGGCGACGTGCGGCGAGGTTTGAAAGACGGCGCTGGTCACCCAACGATTCGGCTGGTCGTTGACCGAATTCGATCTCTCCAATTGCGGAAAACGGCTGTCCTGCGGCTCGAGAGTCGACTGCAAATCTGTGCCATTGTCGATCGAATGCGACCAGGTGTAGCTCGAAAACAACTGAAAATGTCGCGAAAAACTCTTTTCCAAATTGATGGTCAGGGCGTTGTACCAGGAACTCGCGTTCGATACCTGTGCGTCTACGCTGTTGTAGGGCGCGGGCACGCCGAACCCTACCGGAAAACCCGCGAGGTGAGCCAGCGCCACCTGGTTGGAATAACCACCGTAAAAATTCGCGAAGGAAGGATTCGGACCGGATGGCCGGAAATAGTTGAAGACCGCGGGAGTCCCAACATAACCAACGGGAGTTCCGGTGCAACTCGGACTTCCCCCATAACCAAGGCCGAGCGCTCCCGGAGCGATCAAGGTCATGCTGGAGTTTGCTCCCGTGGTAATGCACGAGCCAGGGATTCCTGTTCCGACAGGAACGGCTACAAGCGTGGGCGCCGCAGGGCTCAGCCCTGATTCAATCGCGTTCAGCATGTTCTGCGTCAGTAGCTGCGGATCGGTTGAATTGATGTCGATCGGCCGGTACAAGTGAATCCCCCGGGTCCATTGGTAACCCGCGCTGATTTTCCAGGTGCCCGCGATGACACGCTCCACCGTAAGGTTCGCCTGTTGGGCGTAACCGTACTGGAAATTCTTTTGCACCGGCAAGGTGAAAGGAAGAATCGCCAGGGGAAATCCGGCCGCCAGATAGTTCTGATTCGCGAAGAGCGAATTCTGCGGGAACGGATTAAACCGCTGCTCATTCGGCGAATAGAACATATTCGGCAATGCGTTGAGCGCCCCGGTGAAAATGGACGCACCGTTCAGGTTCGCCGGTGAATCGAGTCCGTTGCCGCAAGCCGGACTGACCAGGCCGCAAGCCGAGGGGATTCCGGGACCCGAGAGCAATTGAACGGAGCGGCCTCCGTCCGCGGTGGTTGAATCGAAAGCAATCGCCAACAGCGGATGATCATAAAACAAACCGTAACCGGCGCGCACAACGGTTTTGCCGTCGCCAATGGGATCCCATGCCAGCCCGATTCGCGGCGCGATGTTGTTGTAATCGCGGGGGACGCCTTGAAGCACGCCCAGGGCCTGCTCGGCGGCCGCGTTTGTCGGCGTTGCTGGCGCGAATAGCGGCGAGAGTTCCAGATCGTAGCGCACACCGTAATTGAGCGTGAATTTCCGGGTCACGCGCCAGGAATCCTGTGCAAACAAGGCGATGGGGATATTGTTGAAGGGCTGATTGGATGTGCCGATGCCCTGAATATATTCCGTCGGTATTCCGAAGCCATAGGTCTGCAGGCCGTTGAAGGCGGGAGCCGGCGAGGGAAGAATCGCAAGGGAGCCGAACGTGGCGACACCCCCGAAATCCAGTTCGAAGATTTGCTGTTTGGAAGAACGCAGCTGAATGAGGTTGAAGTCGGCCCCGACCTTGAAGGTATGCCGTCCGTGCGTGATGGTGCCAATGTCCGAGAACTGATAACGGCGCTCGATACGATCGACCGTCGAATAGGGCTCGCGGCCGAAGTAAGCGTAGCCGGGAATGTTGACGCCCAGGTTGCTGCCTCCCTCAAGCGGGGAGAATCCGAAGTGCAAGCCGCGGCGCGCAAACTGGAAGCGAAATTCGTTGAAGGCCGTGTCGCTGAGGATGGTATCGTGCTGAAAAATGACGTTGACGTCGCGATAGTGGTTTTCCCCAACTCGGGACCCCGCGTTCTGTCCAAACACCTGGTTTTGCGATGTCGATTGAATCCCCGTGACATTGGAAGGAGAAACACCGGCGCGCAGGAAGGAAGTATTGCGGCTATCCCAACGCTGATCGATTCGTGCCGAGTACAGGCTGGTCTTTTCCATAATCGGAAAGTTGCCCCGCAGGGAGTCGAGCGCCACATAGGAACTGGGGAGCGGCACGATGCCCTGACCCGTCGGCAGACAGATCACACTATTGACTTGTTGTCCCACGGGGCAGGGAACGGGCGCCGGGAAGTATTTCGAGCCCGGTATCGCGGCCGGAAAACCGAGAAGAGCGGTCATCGGGATCATCGTGCCATCCACGTTCTTGTTCATGTCGCCGTTCACCGCAACGTTGGTGGCCGCGCCGGTGACCACGGCTCCCTGAAGCAAAGGCTGCAACGCCGGGCTCAGGCAGTTGGCAGGATTGCCGCCGATGGCCGCGCCGATGGCGCCGTTGTAGAACTCGAGTTGCGAGGGAGTCATGCTTAGGGGAATGGGCGCGAAGGTCGCAGGATTGGCGACGCAGGCCACGTTGCCGGTAGTCACGCCGAACTTATCGGTGCCGATACTCGAAAAGCCGGTCTCTTCACGCTGCGTGTATTCGTAGGAAAAGAAGTAAAAAGTCTTGTCTTTCTTCAGCGCGCCGCCGGCGGTGATGCCGGTTTGCACGCGCGTGTAGGCCTGCTTGACCGGGGCGAGTTCGCCGTCGGCATTGACCTCGCCGGAAAAGGGGTTGCGCGCCTGGAACGCCTTGTTCCGCAGATAGCCGTACGCGTCGCCATGAAAATCATTGGAGCCGCTCTTGGTGACAATGTTGATCACACCGCCGCTCGCCCGGCCATACTCGGGATTGTAGTTGCTTAGAATCAACTGGAATTCCTGAACCGCTTCCTGCGAAGCGGTCGAGCGGATGCCATTGACGGAATTGTCCCCGGCGTCGGCGCCGTCCACGCTAACCATGTTCCCGCGGGCTCGCGCGCCGCTAACACTCAAGCCGCTGTTTGGCGCGGGACCGATGGTAGGGGACATGTCGCGGGTCGTCTGCGAATTAAGGAGCGTGAAATTAATATAGTTGCGTCCGTTGATCGGCAGATTGTCAATCTGGAGTTGCTTGACCGTCTGGGCGCTCTCGCTGCGCGTGGTCTCGACGGGGGCTGATTCGCTCGTGACGGTCACCGTTTGCGTCTGAGTACCGAGAACGAGAGTCGCATTCACGATGGTTTCTGTGCCGACCGAAACCTGGACGGAAGGCTTTTCGTAAGGGGCGAAGTTCGTCCCGCCATCAACGCGAAGCTTGTATACGCCGGGCACCAGGCCAACGATCGTGTAGTGCCCAGCCTCGTCGGCGGTCGCGGAACGTTCCGCTCCGGTTGCTTCGTTCTTCACCGCGATTCTTGCTCCGTGCACGGCCAGCCCCTGCTGGTCCGTAATCACACCCGAGAGAGTGGCGGTATTGATTTGCGCAAATGAAGTGGAAACGGAAACAACTACGAACGCGCACGACATGACAAACGCAAACAACGACCGCCTGCGTTGCATACCCTTCCTCCTTATTGGAACCAAAGCGCAACCGCTACCCCTAGCGGCGGCGGGTTTCCCCGCCTGTTCCGGGCGCAGAGACTACGACGGACTAAAATGGCTTCTACTGCATACTTCAGCATTTGCAACTGTAAACCGAGGAGATGCCGGGGAGAGGCAAGGAAACGGGCGCGCGTGCCCAACCCGTTAGGAGCGGCTGCGGTGAGCTTTCAAATGGCGGTTCCGGGAAGCGCGGCTTGGCGCTATTCGCGCAACGATTCGGCGGCAACGGACCGGCTCAAACCCCGGCGTTCTTTCCAGGCTTTCAGGACGGTGGCCGCCGCAATCAGAATCGCGGTTGCCACGTTCGTCTGGGCCACCGCTTGAGCGTCAATGAAGAGGCCATAGGCCAGCCACAGCAGTATGCCAAACCCATACAAACTCAGCATTCCATGTAATGTATTTATGGCTTTATGGCGGAAATTTAGATAGACCGTCAGCGTCGCGGCTCTTACGCTTCGAGATGCCGCTGAACCAGCTTGCGCAAACGCTCGCGGTCTTCGTCTTTCATGTGGACGAATTCGACGCCCCCACCGTCCGGCCCCAGATTGCGGACCACGGCGGTGAAATGCATCTTGCGCAGCCCCGAGCGAATCTCCAGTTGAATGGAATCGCCGACGCTGAGCCGGTTCGGGGATTCCACATATGCGCCGCCGAGGCTAATGGTCTTTATCCTGGCCATGCTTATTTGGGGACCGGCGATCTGGGCGCGCAGCGGCGAGTCGAGCGGAATACGCGCGTAGCGGCGAGGTATCACAAAATTGCCGAGTGGCGGGCTGGCGGGTTCGAAAGCGGCGCGAAGCCTGGCCGAGCCGGGACCTTCCTGCAGTAAAGCCAAAGCGTCTTCAGCGGCAGCGCGCAGCCCAGCGGGTTCGACGTAGGTCAATCCATCGCGTTTACCGGCGAGCTGGCGGAGCAAATCTACGGCTTCCACCGCGCGGAGCCGCCCGAGCGCCTCAATGGCTTTGATCCGCACAAACTGGTCGCGCAAGCTCTCGTGTTCCCCCGCGGCAATCTCCATGAGCATCGGCACGGCGGTCGTTTCCTGGCCGATCCCGATCTGATCGAGCATCATGGGAACAACCAGCGGGTGTGCGTCCGACAAGATCGCCGAAAAAACGAACGCGGTACTTTGCGCCGAGGGCGAACTCGCAGGGCGCGCCAGCTCGCTGACCGCCAAATCCTGCAGGTTCCATTCCCAACTGGCGATCGCACGCGTGATGCCCCGCAGGAGCCTGTCCGGATCTGCCGCAGCGAGCAACTTGATGGACGCGCTCACGCGTTGGCGGCGCGCTTCGAAAAGCCGCGTCTCGAGAAGAGTCAGCACCGGCACGCCGATATTGCGCAGCAGGCGAGCCATCGCCGGCAGCATGTCGGTGCCACGCGGGTCGGTGAGTAGTAAGGTCAGGCGGTCCAGCAACCGCTCCGGATCGCGCTGCAGGATCCGGGGCAGCGCCGGATCGAGCGGGCGGTTGGCGATCGCTGCGTCCACAATCAGCGTCCACCGGTCATTGCCCACCAGCCGGTGAATCAAGGCATTCAGGTGTTCATGCTCGGCGCCGCGAGGAAGTTTTTCGAGGCTGAGCAAAATGTTTTCAAAGCCGAGAAAATCACCGCGCACGACTGCGATGCGTCCGAGGGTCTCGAGGAAAGCGGCCAGTAGCGCCCCCGTCTCGGGCGCGCGCTCCTTCACCAGCGCCGCCAGAGTCCCGCGACTCAGCTCTTCGGGTAGCTGATTGGGCCACAGCGATTCGAGCAGCGGCGTAAGCTCCTTGAGACCAGCGGCGACGATGCGGCGAGCGGCGGACTCCGCGTGTTCGAGGCGTCGCGAATAGTTCAGCAGAATGTTTCGCGCCTCGCGGCGAGGGGCGTCGGCACCAGCCTCGGCAAGCTGCGCCAGGGTTTGACGAACGGCTGCAATCGGCACGCACCAGATTTCCGGCCCGCGCAACACCGAGGATTTTTCGCGTGGCGCCAGCTCCAGCCAGAAACGCTCGATCAACTGCTCCCGCTGGCCGTCGTTTGCCCAGGCCGAAGCCAAAGAAGAAAAGTGCTGCGACGAATGTGGTCCCGAGTAACCTCCCGCTGCGACGATTTCGTCGGCGAGATGATTCAGCATGGGCCGTACAGCCACCGGTGCCAGGGTCCCGCCGGCAAACTCGGTCGTCAGCAACTCCAGAACCAGGCTTTGCGAGAGTCTCTTCAGATAAACCTGCGGTGCCTCGCCCTCGCGGGGGCCATAATGCAACATCGAGGCCAGCAACATGCGCACCGTCCGGCGGCTGGCTTTTTCCATCGAAGAGTGGATCGCGCGTGCAGCTTCTTCCGGAGAAAGGCCTCGCGCCGCCTCCATTGGAGGCGTCAGGCCGCCGATCAGCCGCAGCGTTTCCTTTGTTTCCTCGACTTGCGGTGCCCGGATCGGCGCATCGCTGTCCTGTTCCGGCGCGTTGCCGCCGTAGGCCACGAGCGCGGCAATCAGGCTAGCCAAAACGGTATCCACTTTCCGCTCTGTCAGCGTGTTGATCTGGATCCCTTCCACCCGATGCTCCCGGAGTTGGTTCGGCCATACACCCGTTGCCAGGCGTTTGCCCGGTTCCTCCGATCTTAGCAAGCCGGACTTGATCAGTTGAGCCAGCGTGTCTAATTCGCCCACATGGAATTTCGTGCTGAAGTAAAGCGTGTGGATGCCTGCGCGCTGCAGGTCGGTCGCGAATGCATGAAATTCGCCACGCGCATCCGGCAGGTGCCCTTCAGTCAACTCTGGAACAACGATGCCGCTGCGCTCGACGCGCACCTCCAGTCCGTCCAGTTCGGTCGCGACCTCGCGCAGGCTGTCGTAGGCGTCGTCGAGACTCTCGATGACGCGCGGGTGCGTGGAATCGTAGAGACGATGAGCGCGCAGGAGCAGGTGGAAACCGCGGAGCGCATGGGCAACCTGGGATAGCCGGGGACTGGCCTGTGCGGGGCGCTTGCCGACCGCGGTAGCCCGGACGGTAGGGGGCTTCTTCGTCCCTTTGACTTCTACGGGCATGGTAGCGCGTGATACCAAGAGTTGCGTCCCAAGTCTTGCGAAACTTTAGACCTTGCCGGCGCGTCCGTCAGGAGGGAGTCCCCTCGCGAAGGCGGCTGAATCCGGCACGTTGAATATTAGGGTCCTCCGAGCGTTGAGGCATATAGTACTTCTGGTGCCTGTTGTGTAGAAAAAGAGCACATTTGCGGGGCAGCCGGCGAGTCCTGGTCGAGTCTGTTTCGCTTTGTATTCGCTGCACTTCTGGTCTTTTTGGGACTACTTCTGCTTCAGGGTTTCCGTCACGTTCACGGTTCCGCCCTCGCTCGCCTGCACCCCGCGCTCGGCGACTTGGTAGCCATTCAAACGCAGCGCAATCGTGTGTGAACCCGCCGGCATCTGCACCCGGGCAGGCGAAACCTGGCCCGTCCGCGCGCCATCGATGAAGATTTCCGCGCCCTGCGGCGTGGAATTGACCTGCGCCCAGGCGATGCGACCTGCGAGTTTTTCCTTCAGCTCCACGTCCAGGGTGGTCTGAACGTTGTCCTTCACCTGAATATGCCCGGCATACGCCTCGTGCCCCGGATAGCGCAATACGAGATCGTACTGCCCCGGAGCAAGCGGCAGCATTGCCGGTGTTTGCACCGATTGCTTGGCACCGTTGATGAATAAGTCCGCGCCGGCGGGGCGGCTCGTGACGTATAGCCCTTTCGCCACGGCCTCGAGATGGATTTTCTGGTCGAGCGTCTGCCCGCTTTTCAGCTCCAGCGCGGTTTGCACCGTGGAATACCCGTCCTTCCGGATCTGAAGGCTGTAGCGCTCGGAAAGAAGGTTGTTAAAGCTACAAGGCGTTGTACAAGTGTTGAGTTCACGGCCGGCCGATCCGAACAGTGTTGCCTTGGCGCCCAGCACGTCCGTTACGATGTAGATCGCTCCCTTGCCTGCGCCAGGCACGGGATTGGCTCCATTATCGGCGGGTTCTGCTGCCGCCACCGCCGTATCGTCATACTGGATGTCATCGACTACGTGAACCTTCGATGGAGCGTTGCGCATCAATTTGAGCAAGGAAGCATGTTCGGCCGGGCGAAGTTTGCCCCCAAGGGTCAAGGTGTTTCCGGTACCGGTGACCCTGACTCGTCCCTTCAAGCCGTTCTCGTCCAAAGCCTCTTCAATCCGGCCTTTGTACTCAGCGGCGGCAGGCGTCCAAGCTGGCTCATGCTTCTTCGTGGCGGACACGGGCGCTGCCGGAGCTTCGGGCGCTTTCGTTGGTGGATCCGCCGCCGCGGCCTCCGTTGTCTGAGAGGCTGCCGGCGCGGCCGGTGGTGAGGTGGAGGTGGCCGATGGCCTTTCCGCCGGTGAATCATTGCTCGGCGAAAGCGGCTGCTGCGATGTGGGCGCAACAGCGGCTGGTGGGACGGCGGCTAGCGATTGTGCTTGCGCCGCCTTGTTCAGTCGCCGCGTGGCTTCCCACTCCGGGCGCAATTTCATTCCGCCCCAAAGGATGACGCACAGCAGAAAGATCGCGGCCAGCACCGTCGCGAAGGTGCCAGGCTTCTGCGGTGGCTCCTGATAAGGCTGCACAGGGCCCGTGCGCCGCATGGTTGGCGTTTGCATCGGGGAACTGGCCCGGTTCTGAAGCGAATGCGCGGCAGCGGCGGCTGCGAGATCGTCTGCGTAAGGCCGAAGCGGGCTCGTCGGCGTGGCAAACGGCTGCCCTGCTGAGCCCGTGCGCGACGAAATGAGCGTTGCATCAGGGCCGCGATCTGCGCCCAGGTGGCGATAGCTCTTCAAATCCTCCAGCATCTCTCGGCACGTCTGGTAGCGGACTTCTGGCTCCTTCGCCAACGCTTTCAGCACGATTTCGTTGAGTCCCGGATGAATCGAGGGATTCAACTGCCGTGGCGGCACCGGATCTTCGTTCACAATCTTGTAAATCACTGTCGTGATGCTCTGGCCGGGATACGGCTTCTCGCGGGTAAGCATTTCGTACAACACCACGCCAAGCGAAAAGATGTCGCTGCGCCCGTCCACGGGCCGCCCCTTCACCTGCTCAGGGGACATGTAGCTCGGTGTGCCCATCACGTGCGTCGTCTGCTGCACGGTTCCAAATTGCACAATCTTTGCGGTGCCGAAGTCGGTCACCTTGACGGTGTCGTCAGCGGTGAGCATCAGGTTGGCGGGCTTGATGTCGCGGTGCACGACGTTGCGCTCGTGGGCGAATGCTAGCGCACTGCAGGTCTGCTCCAAAATGCGCAGCACGCGGGGAACCGGAAACGCATGGCCTCCATCGAGCAGTGATTGCAGGCTCTTCCCCTCGACCAGTTCCATCGTGATGTAGTAAAGGCCGTTTTCTTCTCCGGCGTCATAAACCATGACGATGTTCGGGTGCGTTAGCAGCCCGGCGGCGCGTGCTTCCGTCTGGAACCGCGAAAGCAGCTCGTTGCGCGTAAGGCCCGTGCCCTCTGAACTTAGTCGAATGGATTTGACGGCGACCGGGCGGCCGATCACTGGATCGGTAGCGCGATACACCACGCCCATGGCGCCACGGCCCAACTCGCCGAGAATTTCGTAACGCCCCGCTTTTGCAATCGTTTCCATGCAGATTGCGCCACGCCGAGTGGCTCATCCCCTTAAACACCAGGTGCATTGGCGGGGCGGTGCGCTTCGACAAAGAGGCCTGCTCCCTGATTCATTGCTCGTGAGAGCAGCGCCCCGTCTCGAGATACACCCCTCGCCATTACTGACAGTAGCGGCCGATTTTTCCGCTGGTCAACGCTACCCCGGTACTAGTGTGCCGCACTGTATATGTCCGTTCGGGCAGGTCTACGGCCGGGGCATATTTTCCATCGGAGACATGATGCGCTCGGGCATGGGCACGTTGGTTTCGCGCACCGGGCGATCCACTTCCGCTGGACGCGCCGGTGCCTCGAGGCCGTCGGTGAGCAGAAATCCCTCGAGCGCGATAGCCGTTGTCCACAGGCTTTCGAGCGACAGAATGTACTCGGCCTGGAAGGCGTAGAGCTTTCTCTGCGTTTCGATGACACGTGGATAGGCCGCCAGCATCTGGCCATACTTTTCGAGCATCAGTGTGTATGCTTTCCTGGCGCGTGGCAGTATTTCCTCGCGGTACGCCATGGCCATCAGTTTGGCGTTGGCGTATTCATCGACAAGTGTAGAAGCACGCTCGCGTAGCGTCAGCGAGACGCGTTGCTGTTCGAGTCTGGCGCGCTCCGCGTCGGCCGTTACGGCAGCGACGTTCCCTTGGTTTCGGTTGAAAATGGGAATTTGCATGCCGACCTCGGCGAGGCCTTCCCAGCCGACCGCATGAGGGACCGTTCCGAGGGGCTCATTGTTGTACTGGAGCCCGCCGCGCAGCTGCACGTCGGGAATAGACTCGCTTTTGGCGCGAGCAATTTCCGACTCTGCGCGGGCAGCGGCCACGCCCGCGATCTGCGTGGCAGGACTTTGCGCTGCGATGGTGTCGATCGTTCGCTCTTCGCTGATCTCCGGCCAGTCGTGCTCCAAGTCTCCGGCCACAACGGCTGGCGCGAGATCCGGGCGGCCGATCACCGCGGCCAGCGACTTCCACTCTTCGCGGAGAGTGTTCTCTTGCATGTGAACCGAAAGGCGCATGCGCTCGGCGTCAACCTCTGCTTCAAGCACTTCCGTTTCGTCCGCCTGGCCCGTGTTGAACAGGCGCCGCTGCTTTTCCACGTAGTCGGTCTCAATTTTGCTCAACTCGCGGCGCGCCTCGAGCAGCTCCTGTGCCGCGAGGACACGATAGTAAGCGGTCTTCACGGCGCTCTGAACGCGAAGCTTCTGCTCTTCCGCCTCCATTTCGGCCAGGCGAATTTCCTTGCCCAGCACGTCGCGGCTCTTAGCGAGTTTTCCCGCCGTCAGAATCGTCTGTTCGACGAAGAATCCTTGTTTTCCGCCGTTGATCGAGCCGCCCCGAATCTCGTCGCCCGTATAGCCGAGCGTGGGATTGGGATAGAGCCCGGCCTGCTTCTGGCGCGATCGGGCGGCACGAATCTGCGCCTCGGCCTGGCGCAACGTGGGATTGGAGTCGCCCGCGAGGCGCTCGGCCTCCTCGAGGGTAAACAGCTTTCCCGCCGCCCGTTCCTGCGCCCGCCCCATTCGCGGGTACACGGGCAAGACCGGCTGGATCTCCCCATGATGCATATGCTCCTGGGGTGGTGGTGAGGGTTGTTGGGCTCTCGAAACTCCGCCGGTCAGGAAAGCGGCCAGCGCGGTCGATGCCAGAACTCTTGTCACAATGGCCATCGCGGATCTCCTCTTTTTCCTCTGCGTTTT
>DATFTB010000303.1:0-6525 GCA_035262325.1 Candidatus Acidiferrum sp. | reverse complement strand
CGCAAGGAACGCACGGCAAACTGCGCGGCCTCCTACGCCCCGGATGGGAACTGCTACGCTCCGGAAGACACGGCTCATAAATGGTTTATCGACGCGAACGTCGCCACGTCTCGGAACCCTTCTGCTGCGCGCAAATAGAACCGTCCGGGTCCGCTCTCTAGGGATCGGTTCGGTCAAAGCGGGCCTCAACCCACGAGCAGAACTGCCATTGCGGCAGCCAGTATCAGCGCCAGAATCATCCCTAGCACAATGCTATTCTTTCGCTTTCGATAAGCGCGTCGCGACTCCACCGGTTTTCGAACCGCGTGTTCCATCGTGTGGTTGCTGTTCTTATTTTGCTAACACAGCCGCAAACCGTGGAACAAGACTCTTCCTCGTTGGGCGCTGCGAATTGGTGACTCCGCACGCGGTGTTCGATCAAGCCGCAAACGGCGCGAAATGCAATGCGGGCGAGCCGCCGCCGGTATAGAAGTCGTAAGCACCGCTTTTTCTTCGCATTTAAATTTTTGCTTGGCACCTTGGCTTCGGGCCTCGTCTCCGAGCGCACCCCAAAATAACTCCGCTCCTGTCAACCCTTTACCATTCCGGCGCACCTAATGAAAGGCTCACAATTTGTTCACTTTTTCTACGCATAGCACACATCAAAATTATTCGTAAGGTGGTGATTCGGACCGCAGTTAACGTGTATCGGTAGGGATTCTCTTTAGCCGTCAGCCGGCTCGCGCCCGCCATTCGCGGGCAGAAAGAAGGAGTTTTATCCTAATGACACAGCCGTATCTTCTGGCAAGCGACTTCGACCAGACGCTCAGTTTCAACGACTCGGGTGCCATTCTGGGCGAACTCATCGGTTTTCATGCCTTCGACGAAAAGGTCAAAGGCCTTTCCAATCTCAACCTCGTCCAGCAGGGCGCTGAACTTTCTTACCTGATTCTGCACGATCCCGGCTTTCGCGGCGTTCGCCGCGAGCACCTTATCGAAACCGGAAAACGCGTCCGGCTGAAACACGATATCGGCCTGTTTGCCCGATCTCTCGACAGTCTGGTCGATGGCTACAAGTTTTCCCTTTACGTCATCTCGGCCGGTCCGCAGGAGATCATCGAGTCGGCCCTCGAGGGCATCGTGCCCCGCGAGCACATCTTCGGAACGCGCTTCCGCTTCAACGAATCAACCGGCGAGGTGGAGTCCGTCATCCGTGCCTCTGCTGGCTGGGGCAAGATCACCGTCCTCGAAGAGCTGCGCGCATCGCTCGGCATCAGCCACGACCACGTCATCTATATGGGCGACGGCAGCTCCGACCTGCCCGTCATGATGCATATCAACCAGTCCGACGGCCTTACCATCGCGGTCTCGGAAGCCAAATTCATCGCCCGGGTCGCGCGCCGCACGGTGTTGAGCGACAGCGCCATGAGCGTACTTGTGCCGGTCCTCGAAGAAATACTCCGATGGGACTCCTTGAAAATCCGCCGTTTCTTCGCGGCTCGCGGCCTCACCCTGCGCGAGTGGGACAAGATGCGCACCGACATGCTCACGATTGAAGAGTCGGCCAACCAGGCTCCTACAACCGCGATCACACAATAGCCTCGATCTCGCTAGCGTACTGCTTTTGTTCGCAGCCCTTGGCCGGGACCGAGGCCTTCGTTTCGCGCCAAGAGTTGGCGAACGAGGCAACGCGGCGTAGCGTTGGCCTCGTCGCCGGTGGCTTTTGGAGGCATCGCGCGGTTATGCAGTTTGCTATCCTAGCTGCTCCCGGGAGGACCCATGTCCCGCAAAAACATTCTCATGCTCGTTGGCGACTACGTCGAAGACTATGAAGTGATGTTCCCCTTTCAGGCCCTGCTAATGGTCGGTCACACCGTGCACGCCGTTTGTCCCGGAAAGAAAGCGGGCGAAGCCGTTCGCACCGCGATTCACGATTTCGAAGGCGACCAAACCTATTCTGAGAAACGGGGACATAATTTTGCCCTCAACGCAACCTTCGAGAACGTTCAGCCGGAAGACTACGATGCCATTATCATCCCGGGTGGCCGCGCACCCGAATACATTCGCCTCCATCCCAGGGTGCTTGAGATCGTGCGGCATTTCGCGTCTGCCAACAAGCCCCTGGCCGCCCTTTGCCATGGCGCGCAGGTGTTGGCGGCAGCTAACGTTCTCGAAGGCAAGAAATGCACTTGCTATCCGGCGGTCTCCCCGGACGTTGCCCTTGCTGGCGGGACCTACGCCGAAGTCGCCATGACCGAAGCCGTTGTCGATGGCAATCTCGTCACGGGTCCGGCCTGGCCGGCTAATCCGGCATGGCTTCGAGAGTTCCTCCGTGTGCTCGGCACGCGCATCGAACCCTAGCCGTTCCCCTTCCCGGCGATGAAACTTTCTCGCGCTCGCTCTTTCTAAATTCAGCCGGCGAGCGGATAATCGTCTGTTCGACACTCCACTCTAAGGCGAGTCTTACGTCATGGCTAACATCAACGCGAAGAAGGGTGTGATCGGAATCCTGACGGGCGGTGGCGACGTTCCGGGGCTGAACCCGGCCATCCGCGCGGTCACTTTTCGCGCCTTACGCGAGGGTTATGAGGTCGTCGGAATCAGGCGCGGCTGGGGCGGCCTAGTCGATATCGTGCGCGACGCGAAATATGACAACTCAAACAACTTTCAGCGTCTCACCGAAGACGTCGTGAACCGCGCCGGGCGCACCGGCGGCACGTTTCTCCACTCTTCGCGGACCAATCCCGCGCGCGTCAGCAAAAGCACTCTTCCCGACCATTTGAAGGACCGGTACACCGAGGAGAAGAACGACCTCACCCCGGAAGTGCTGAAAAACCTCGCCTGGCTGGGGATCGAGTACGTGATTCCCATTGGCGGCGACGACACGCTCAGTTATGGCGTGCGGCTCTACCAGGAAGGGGTTCGCGTCGTCGCGATCCCCAAGACCATGGACAACGACGTTCCCGGCACAGACTACTGCATCGGCTTCAGCACCTGCGTTACCCGAACCATTCAGATGACCAACGCCCTGCGGACTTCCGCAGGCTCCCATGAACGCTTTATGGTGCTCGAAGTCTTTGGTCGGTACGCCGGCTTCACCGCGATGCTGCCCACCATGGCCGGAGCCGCCAACCGCTGCGTCATTCCCGAGCACAAGTTCAACATCGAGCAACTCGCCGAATTGCTGGTTCATGACCGCAACCGCAATCCCAGCCGCTACTCGATCGTGCTCGTCTCTGAGGGCGCGATGTTCGAAGGCGGCGAAATGGTATTTCAAAACACCGCTGCCGACGCCTTCGGTCACAGGAAACTCGGCGGGATTGGCGACCTGGTTTCCGACGAGCTGACGCAGCTTTCTCCCAAGTACAACGGCGGCAAGAGAATCGAGTGCATCAATCAGAAGCTCGGCTATCTCGTTCGGTGCGGCGATCCCGATGCCATCGATTCCATCGTCCCCATGGCCTACGGGAACCTGGCCCTCGATTTGCTCCTAAACCGCATCCATGGCCGGCTGGTCGTCCTCAAGAACGGCCGCTACGACAACGTGCCCATCGAAACAGTCACCTCGACGAAGAAAATCGTCAACGTGAAAGAGCACTACAGCACCGAGCGCTTGCGCCCTGTCTACCAAAGCTTTGAGATGAAGCCGCTGTTCCTGACGACTAGCGACCTTGGGTAAGCGCCAGACACCCCTTGCGCCTTAGGGCATTCTCCTGCATCCTAGGGCGGTTCCGCTGTTCGGACGACTTGGTCGTTCCGGCCAGCATCCGCCCGCAATATTCGCCTTTTGAGGCCTCCATGGCGACCGTTCCTGTACCCGTCCCCGGCGAGCGCTTTCGCGCTCTCATCGTGGACTCCAGCCCCGAAATCAATCAGCTGCTACGAAACCTCTTCGATCCCGACGATTGGACCATCCGTTACGCCGCCGACAACAGGGATGCTTTAAAGCTCGCGCAGGAAAAATCCTATGACCTGATCATTACGGGTGAAAGGACCTCCGGCCAGGAGGATGTCGACCTTTTGCGGCGCCTGCGCCTCGTCCGCCCGCATACCCGGCTCATCATCCTCAGCGACGAATTCGTTCCCGGCGATGTCTTGAGCTCCATTCGGGAGCACGCTTTCAGCTATTTCGCCCGCCCTTTTTCTACCGAGAGGCTGGCGGAAATCATTCGCCTTTCGATGTTGGAACCATGCTGGGATGACGGCATTGAAATTCTTTCGGCAACTCCGGACTGGATACGGCTCTCGGTTCGCTGCGATATTGTCGCTGCCAATCGCTTGATACAATTCTATCGCGAGGCCTCCGGCCTCCCGGATGCCGAAACCGAAGAGGTCGCTGGCGCCTTTCGCGAAATTCTCGTCAACGCCATGGAACACGGCGGCAACTTTGACCCGGACCAGTACGTCGAAGTCGGTTATGTGCGCACCAAGCGCGTCGTGATGTGCCGCATCAAGGATCCCGGTCAAGGCTTCTCGCTCGAGGAACTAAAGCACACCGCCTTGACGAATCCTCCCGACAATCCTTTTCTCCACATGGCCGTACGCGAAGAGCGCGGAATGCGCCCGGGTGGTTTCGGCATCCTCATGGCCAAAAAGCTCGTGGATGAACTGCTTTACAACGAGCAGGGGAACGAGGTCTTGCTAGTGAAGTATCTGGACAAGCCTACCGAGTCTCAAGCTGGGTAGACCCGCGTGCGCCAAAGCGGCAAGGGCGGAGCCAGCCCGGGCGCCGCGTCTCCGTCGAACTTCTGCCAGTTCAACCGAACGTGGCCGACGGCGGATGGTTGCCCCGCTCGGAGACCAGTTTCGCCCGTCGGGCCAAGATGCCTCAACTAGCTCTCGGCCCACCCAGGTATCGTTTCACGAGAAAGTAAAACACCAGCGCTCCGGCAATCGCCACCTCCCCCGCCAGCCGCCGCCGGCTTGGCTCCTCCTTGTCGTCCAGCAGATCGCCGATCGACGAGCTCAGTAAATACAGCTGCACTGCGGTCGCGAGGCTCGCGGCCACTTCGACAAGCGCGAACTGCTGGTAGAGCGCCAAGAGAAACGTTGCGCCACAAGTGATCGCCGACACGAGAACCACGCCGATGGCTATCACATGTTTTTTCAACATTTCTCCGCGGGCGACGTTCTTCTACCATGTATCGATGTCCGCCGGCTAGTCATCGAACAGCAAGGCATTGGCCTGAGGTGAGCTCATGCAGTTTCGTCGGCTGGGAAAACTTGGACCGCAGCTCTCCGCGATCGGCTTGGGCTGCATGGGGATGTCGGAGTTTTATGGTCCACGCAACGACGCGGAATCGATCGCTACGATTCATCGCGCTCTCGAATTGGGCAGCAGCTTCCTCGATACGGCCGATGTTTACGGGTACGGCGATAACGAGATTTTAGTCGGCAACGCGATCCGTGGACGGCGCGAGCAGGTCTTCCTGGCCACGAAGTTCGCCATCGTCCGCGATCGCGCCAATCCGCACACCCGCGGCGTCAGTGGCAAGCCCGAGTACGTCCGCACCGCCTGCGAGGCGAGTCTCAGACGGCTCGGCGTTGAAACCATCGACCTCTATTACCAGCATCGCGTCGATCCCGACACACCTATCGAGGACACGGTGGGCGCCATGGCCGATCTCGTGCGGGCGGGCAAGGTCCGCTTTCTTGGTCTTTCCGAGGCTTCGTCCGCAACCATTCGTCGGGCACACGCCGTTCACCCGATTGCAGCGCTGCAAACCGAATACTCCCTCTGGACGCGCGACCCCGAAGACCAGGTTCTTCCTACGACGCGTGAACTGGGCATCGCTTTCATTGCCTACAGCCCGCTTGGCCGCGGATTTCTTACCGGACAAATCACGCGCTTCGAGGATCTCGCCGAGGATGACTACCGCCGCTTCTCGCCGCGGTTCCAGGGGGAAAACTTCCAGAAGAATCTTGATCTCGTCGCGCGCGTCGAACTCCTGGCACGCGAAAAACGCTGCGCGCCGAGCCAACTGGCGCTCGCATGGCTTCTCGCTCAAGGCATGGACATCCTTCCTATTCCCGGCACCAAGCGCAGAAAATACCTGGAGGAAAATCTTGGCGCGCTTGATGTGCAATTGGCGCCCGCCGACCTCACGCGTATTGAAGCGGTTGCTCCGCGAGGCGCTGCCTCGGGCCTTCGCTACCCGGAAGCCATGATGAACCTCGTCAACGGCTGATGGCTGTTGCTTTGGTTACGACCGGTTTTCCCTGAAACTCGCCGGCTCGTGCGAGCGTCCTATCTGCTCGCCCATGGTCGAGGCGTCCTGCTCAGCGGCTTCTCCGCGCCTCCTCTACTTCTCCTTTGCTCTGCGTAATGTCGCTGGCCAACCCGGCGACGCGGCATACGCGTCCTTGCTCGTCCCGGAGGACGAAGGCCCGCGCCTGAATCCAGCGTTCTTGCCCGTCCGGTCGCCGGATCCGGTATTGGACCTCGCACTTTCCCTCTTCCGGCCATGCCGCCCGCAGCTCTAGAAGTTTCTTTGCTTCTTCTCTGTCTTCCGGATGAACCGCGGCCAGCCACGCCTTCGAGTCTTG